>NZ_LR962863.1:1576401-1891682 GCF_900458895.1 Staphylococcus schleiferi | reverse complement strand
ATTTTTAGTTGATTGGCTTCGAATTGTTTAATCTCTGAAAATTGTTCGGGTAGTGTCGCAAAGGGCGCCCATTTCACAATACCGCGTCCTTGAGGGATGCTCGCATTTAAATATTGTCTAGGAATCTTTCGATAATCGGTTTCGGATTGATACGCAGTTGGCAGTGTTTTATCTTTCATTGAAAATCACCTCACACCGATTATAGAACATATGTTCTGTTTTGTGAAGTGAAATCAGAACGTACATTTGCTAATTTAAATTATTTATTTCAAATCTTGCGTTATATCGACTAAAATATAAAGGGATTACATAGAAGAGGTGTGGAGAATTATGATTAGAAAAGCAACTTATGAAGACGCACATGCGATTGCAGAATTGACCTACATGATATGGCAAGATATGGAATTGGAAATTGTGCAACGTTATGCTAAATCGACCGTTATCCATGCACTGATGAAAAGTATTACGGATGTGCATTATCGAAATGCATTGACACATGTTCATGTCTATGAGGTAAACCAACAAGTAGCAGGTATGATTGTGGCATATCCTGGGAAAAATGAAGCACAATATGAGAAAGAATGGGAGCGTTTACAGTTTGATACGCCTATTGAACTTGAACATACGACGCCTTTACCTGTGTTAGAGGCAGATGAAGATGATATTTATATTGAGTCAATTGCGACATTTCCTGAGTTTCGAGGACGTGGTATTGCGCGTCAGTTAATGCGCTACCTTTTATCATCTGATAATCACGCGACATGGGGCTTGAATTGTGAATATATCAATGAAAAGGCATACCAACTCTATCGAAAAATGGGCTTTGAAACAATAAAAGATAAAATGTTGTACGGTCATCGTTATCGCTATATGAAATATAAAGGTGGGAACAAGGTAGATGCTTGACGTAAAAAATGTGAGTTACTGTATCGATGATCAGCGGATTTTAGATCATGTCAGTTTCCGTGTAGATCAAGGTGAAGCAATTGCAGTTGTAGGACCTTCTGGTAGCGGAAAAAGTACGCTATTAAGAATAGTAGCTGATTTGATTAGTCCAACGGAAGGAACGATACAGTTTAAAAATGAGCTTTATGAAACATACGAACCAGAAGCTTTAAGACAAAAAATTAGTTATTTACCACAATCGGTTGAACTCTTCGGTGATACAATACGAGATAATCTCATTTTTCCATCACACGCACGAAAAGAAGGATTTGATAAATCACGTGCGAAATATTTATTAGATGCGATGGGCTTAAAAAAATATAAACTTTCAGACTCTGTTCATCATATGTCGGGCGGTGAAAAACAGCGCGTGACGATTGCGCGTCAATTGATGTTCAAGCCAGATTTGCTTTTACTGGATGAAGCGACGAGTGCGCTAGATGATATTAATAGCAAAAAAATCGAAAAGTTTATTTTTGATTTAGTCAAAGAAGGAATGTCTGTGATGTGGATTACACATAATACAGAGCAAAGTCACCGTCATTTTCATCGACAACTTGAGATTACAAACGGCACCATCACAAAGGAGGAACAATGATTATGATGAGTACAACTTCTTTGTTGTTAACGTCTTTATTGTTATTGATTCCGATACTGATTTCTTTTAAAGAAAGATTGCATATCGCAAAAGATTTAATTATTGCTGCGATACGTGCAGTGATTCAGTTGGTCATTATTGGTTATTTGTTAGAATTTGTCTTCAAGTTAGAACAAGTATGGATTGTTATTGCTTTGATAGTAGTCATTATGATTAATGCTGCAGCGAATACACGAAAACGTGCTTCAAAAATTATGCACCATGTTTTTTGGGTTTCGTTTGCTGGAATAATGACAGGTGCTGTTCTTTCTTTAGGAGGCGTTCTGTTAACTGGTGCGATAAGCTTTAAGCCGAATGAAATTATTCCGGTTGCTGGTATGGTAGGGAGTAACGGGATGATTGCGATTAATTTGAGTTATCAAAATTTAGATCGGATTTTTACGAAAGAGACAGAATCTATTGAAGCAAAATTATCGTTAGGTGCGGGACCTTCATTAGCTGCAAAAGATGCAATTAGTGAGAGTATTAAAGTAGCAATTGTTCCGACAATCGACTCAGTAAAAACATACGGGCTAGTCTCTATTCCAGGAATGATGACTGGGCTTATTATTGCCGGTGTTCCACCTTTACAAGCGATTAAATTTCAACTCATGGTTGTTTTTATTCATACAACGGCAACGATCATTTCAGCGCTTGTTGCAACTTATTTAAGCTATCGACAATTTTTTAATTATCGCCATCAGTTAATTCAAATTAAAGCGGATTAAAACATTTGTATATATCGCTATATATCATTACAATGAAATTGATAGTCTACAAGAGACTTTTGAAAAAAGAAAAGGGTGGGAAGTGACATCTCATCATTGAAGCGAGATTTCGTACTTCCACACCCGTCATGATTTAAAAATTAATCACATAAAATGAATGCGTACTGGAGGTTTTATACGCCACCCAGTAAAGCGCTGATATAAATGCCTAATGCATACAAAACACCGAAAAATGTATTTGTTTTTCCTGCTGCTGCCATTGCCGGCATCATTGTTTGTGGCGTATCGTTCTTTTTGAAACGGCGATAAACTTTGATTGGCAGTGGAAAACTTAACAATGCAAGTAAATAGAAGAGGGATCCACCATCTTTGAAAAGTGCCGTATAAATCACGAATAGATATGCTAAAATGTAGCATGTTGCCATAAAAATAAGCGAGCCACGTTTGCCTAATAAAATAGGCAATGTACGACGACCGCTTTGTTTGTCTTTGACGCGGTCACGAATATTATTAGCCATATTAATGAGGCCGATAGTAATTACAATTGGAATGCTAATCCAAAAAGCATAGTTTTGAAGATTGCCTGTTTGTATGTAAAAAGCGATGACGATAATAATCATCCCCATGAATACACCAGAGAATAATTCACCAAGGGGCGTCCATGAGATTGGGAATGGCCCGCCTGTATAAAGGTAGCCTACTGCCATACATAAAAGTCCGACAGGTATTAACCAAAATGAAGTTTGGATTGCTAAGTATAGTCCAAGTAAAGCTGCGATGACGTAAAAAATGAGTGCGAGTCTTAAAACGTGTCCAGGTGTCATGCCGTTACGGACAATGGCACCACCGATACCAACTGACTCATGATCATCTAGACCTTTTTTAAAGTCATAGTATTCATTAAACATGTTCGTAGCAGCTTGGATGAGTAAACAAGCGACCAACATTGCTAAGAATAGACTAAAGCGTAAATGATCTTCGCTGCCTAATAAAAAAAGTTTAGCAGTTGCAGTTCCGACTAAAACTGGAACAACAGAAGCAGTGAGTGTATGTGGGCGCATGAGTAACCAGTATTTGTGAAATGTTGAATGTTTTTCAAATTCAGTCGCCATATCAATAACCTCTTTTTATAATATTTATAATACATGCCTATTATAAATAAATTTTACTATTAAATCAATAATAATATTATAAGAAAGACACTTGCGAACACAACGACGATTAAAAATGTTAGAATGGAGTAATGGATGAAACTTGATTATGATGAAAGAAGTGAGAATGAGATGACTGTTGACGTCTGTGAACAGGCAATCATGGATGCGGTCAAACAAACGACACAGCAATGGGTTTCGATTGAAGTGAAGTTGCAAAAGCAATTGGATCCGATTACGTTGTTTGAAATGTCAAAAGAAGATGCAGGAGATCGTTTTTACTTTCAGTTAAATGATAGTAAAACAACTTTTTTTGGTTACCGTGTTGCAACAAAAATTAAAAATGATTTCACAAATAAACGCTCTATTTTTAAAGAATGGGAAAAGTTTAAAGACAACATTGCATTAATCCATCCTGATTCTGAGCGCCATCATTTACGAATTTGTGGGGGGTTTCAGTTTTCTACAAAGCGTCTGGGGGATGAATGGCGCCGTTTTGGTGTGAATCACTTTATTTTGCCTGAAGTTTTAATATCACAAGTAAACGATGAAACGTTTTTAACTTATACAGTACAAAAAGAAACGTTTTCTATAGATCAATTTAATGCGCTATTCGATCAATTGAATCATTTAGAAACAATAGAAATAAAAGATACGACACCGCCACCGGTGAAACGTATGGAAGACATATATAAAGATGAGTGGGAAGCTTTAGTTGCAAAGACAACAGAACAGTTAGCTCATGATGAAAAAATTGTGTTATCGCGCAGACGTATGGTGCAATTTGATGCAGATTTAAGTATTCCAACGATACTTTATCGGGCTTTACAAAATGAAAAAAACAGTTATCTATTTGTTTTAGAATCCGAAGAAGATGTTTTTATATCTCAAACACCGGAACAATTGTTTAAAGTTACTAACGGGGAATTATCTACGAAAGCCGTTGCAGGAACAATTCGTCGTACGCATGATGAAAAAGTAGACCAAGCACATGTCGAAGCTTTTCTGAAAGATGAAAAAAACTTAGTTGAACATGAAATTGTAGTCGAAAGCATACTCGAAGATATACGACCTTTTACGACGCATGTCGACTATAATAAGGAACCTAAAATTTTAAAAAATGATCATTTATATCATTTATATACAGAGATAGGTGGCCCACTTGCACAAAAATCATATATCGAATTGATAGATGATTTGCATCCAACACCTGCACTTGGGGGTTACCCGAAAGCGCGTGCATTAGATTATATTGAAGCGCATGAATTCGGCGCACGTGGTTTATACGGGGCACCTGTAGGCATGATTGATATGTATGATGATTGTGAGTTTATTGTGGCGATTCGTTCGATGTTAATGAACCGACATCAAGCCTTGCTTTTTGCTGGTGCAGGTATTGTTCAAGAATCTAATGCAGCTGAAGAAGTGGCAGAAACAGCTTTAAAATTTAAACCAATGATGGAGGCACTAGGGGTGACTGAGTATGACTAATCAAAGTGATTTAACAGAACAAGTTTTTCATTTCGTTTCTGAGCTCTATGCGTATGGCTTGCGAGAAGTAGTGATTAGTCCAGGTTCTCGTTCGACACCAATCGCTTTGGCGTTGGAGTGTCATCCTGAAATTAAAACATGGATTCATCCAGATGAAAGAAGTGCTGCTTTTTTTGCATTAGGATTAATGAAGGGAAGTCAACGTCCGGTTGCAATCGTATGTACTTCTGGTACTGCCGCTGCGAATTATGTCCCTGCCATCGCAGAAAGCCATATTAGTCGTCTGCCACTTGTCGTATTAACGAGTGATAGACCACATGAGCTTCGAAATGTAGGGGCACCACAAGCGATTAATCAAGTGGGGATGTTTCAAAATTATGTTCGGTTTCAATGCGATTTGCCAATAGCAGATGGTACAGTGCATATGACTGAATTCAACGCATATCAAATCCAAAAAGCGAGTCAATATTTTGACGGACCCCAACAAGGGCCTGTCCATTTTAATTTGCCGTTTCGCGAGCCCCTTACACCCGACTTATCACGTTTAGACTTACTGAAAACAGAGACGTATGACCGTCCTAAATATCAAAAATCAATAGATTTAAGTCGTATTGAAAAAACATTGAAGCAAGCGAAAGGCTTAATTGTCGTTGGTGATATGCAACATCAAGATATATCACAAATTTTAACGTTTGCTACCGTGTATGATTTACCGATACTTGCGGATGCATTAAATGGCATACGTGCCACACAACATCCAAATGTGATTGCAACCTATGATTTACTTTTGCGTGCTGGACTTGAAATTGAAGCCGATTTTGTTATTAGAGTAGGAAAGCCGGTCGTATCTAAAAAATTAAATCAATGGTTGAAAACAACAGATGCAGATCAAATTTTAGTTCAAAACAGTTCAAACGTAGACGCATTTCCTAAAAAACCGGATTACTTTTTTGAAATGTCACCGAATGACTTTTTTAGAGCTTTAGGTGAGGTGCCTGGCACATATCGTAAAATGTGGCTGAGTCAATGGCAAAATATGGAAGAACAAGCCCGTTTAACGATTACGGAGCATCAAAAAAACGCTAATGATGAGTCTGCATATGTGAGTCAGTTACTGGATAAATTAACGGATGAAGACTGTTTGTTTGTAAGCAATAGTATGCCAATACGTGATATTGATAATTTATATTTTAATCAACGCGGTCGTATTTATGCCAATAGAGGTGCAAACGGAATAGATGGGGTTGTCTCAACTGCTTTAGGTATGGCTGTTCATCAAAAAGTAACATTACTTATTGGGGATATTGCCTTTTACCATGATATGAATGGTATGCTTATGTCTAAATTGAATGACATTCATATGAATATTGTGCTACTCAATAATGATGGAGGCGGTATTTTCTCATATTTACCACAGAAAAAGAGTGCTTCCCAACATTTTGAACGCTTATTCGGAACACCTACAGGGTTGAACTTTGAATACACTGCATTACTTTATGATTTTAATTTTAAGCGTATTCAAGACTTACAGGCATTTGAATATGCTAATTTGACGACGATGACACCAACATTGTTTGAAGTGATGACGAATCGTGAAAAAAATTATGACGCCCATCAAAATCTTTATCAGAAATTGAGTGAAATTGTAAATGTTACATTATAATTGGCATCGGGCACAACAACCGAGCAACAAGGTTTTAGTATTGCTACATGGGTTTATCAGTGATCAACGCACATTTGATTCACATATCGAGATATTGACAAGAGAAGCGGACGTAGTTTGTGTCGATCTTCCAGGACACGGACAAGATCAATCTCCCATGGATATTCAATGGGATTTTGATTGGATTACTTCTGAATTGCATTTGGTGCTTCAACAATTTGAAAGCCAAGCTATTTATTTACACGGCTATTCAATGGGGGCGCGGGTAGCACTTTATTATGCACTCAATCACGCTTCATTGTTGTCAGGTTTAATACTCGAAAGTGGTTCTCCAGGAATTCAAGATCCTGTCGCACGTCATGAGCGACAACAAGTGGATGCAGCACGTGCACGTGTCCTTGAGATTGCAGGGCTCGAAGTATTTGTGAATGATTGGGAGAAGTTGCCATTATTTCAGACACAACGATGGATATCTGAATCGAAACAGCTTCAAGTGCGTCAGTTAAGAATGGCACAGAACACAGCAGGCTTAATTAAAGCTTTAACAGATTACGGAACGGGCCATATGCCGAATTTATGGGATCAGTTGAATACTTTAGAGTTACCTGTACAATTGATTGTTGGTGAATGGGATGAGAAGTTTGTATCGATTGCACATCAAATGAAAGCGGCGTTACCTAATGCGAGTTTAGAAATTGTAGAACGCGTAGGCCATACGGTTCATGTGGAAGATTCACCCAAATTTGATACAATATTATTGGAGTTTATTAAAGGTTACTAGAGGAGGCCAACCATGGAAAGACAATGGGAAACATTAAAAGAGTATAAAGAAATTAAATACGAATTTTTTGAAGGGATTGCAAAAGTTACAATTAACCGTCCACATGTACATAACGCATTTACACCTAATACTGTACAAGAAATGATTGATGCTTTCACACGTGCGCGTGATGACGAGCGTGTAGGTGTCATCATTTTAACTGGAGAAGGCGACAAAGCGTTTTGTTCAGGTGGAGACCAAAAAGTACGCGGTCATGGGGGCTACGTTGGAGATGACCAAATCCCACGTTTGAATGTATTAGATTTACAACGTTTAATTCGTGTCATTCCAAAACCGGTTATTGCGATGGTTAAAGGTTATGCTATCGGTGGAGGAAACGTTCTTCAAGTCGTATGTGATTTAACAATTGCTGCAGATAATGCACGTTTTGGACAAACTGGACCAAAAGTGGGTTCATTTGACGCAGGTTATGGTTCAGGCTACCTTGCACGTATCGTAGGACACAAAAAAGCACGTGAAATTTGGTATTTATGTCGTCAATACGATGCACAACAAGCACTTGACATGGGTATGGCGAATACAGTCGTTCCTTTAGCAGATGTTGAAGATGAAACAGTGAAATGGTGTAAAGAAATCATGCGTCATTCTCCAACAGCTTTACGATTCTTAAAAGCAGCAATGAATGCAGATACAGATGGTTTAGCTGGATTACAACAATTTGCAGGTGACGCAACACTCTTGTATTACACAACAGATGAAGCAAAAGAAGGCAGAGACGCGTTTAAAGAAAAACGTGATCCTGATTTCGATCAATTCCCTAAATTCCCATAAGTTGAAAAGAAGGAAAAGTCATCAAAAATAAAAACCGATGGACGTGAGGTAATCAATGTGTCCATCGGCTTTTTTAGTTTGTAAAGGAAATTATAGATGAGTGTTTTTAATTATCTTAAATCACTCTGATTTTTAGTGAATAAAGTATTTTTAAGCAAACAAGCTTATTCATTATTTTAATGATATGTCTATAATGGAGACTTTTTTAGTTGATTAAACGGTCTGCATATTTGTTTTGTAGGTATTGTCTTAAGCGCGCCATGCCTTCTTCTAATGACTTCATATCATAGGCATATGAAATACGAACATAACCTTTTCCATAATCCGTAAAAGAAGATCCAGGAACCATAGCGACGCCAACGGTTTCTAAAACATCGACACAAAATGCAAAGTCATCATCGGTAAAGTTTTGAATGTTAGGAAAGATATAAAACGCTCCTTCAGGTTGCCCTTCTAATTCAAAGCCCATATCTGTTAATGATTCAATCAAGAAATCACGGCGCTTCATATATGCTGCATTCATCGTTTGAGGCGCATCTGTAGCCTCAGTTAATGCAGCAATCGTAGCCATTTGAGCCGGAACATTGGCACAAATACAATTATAAGCGTGCATAAATGTTAAACGGTCTATTAAATATTGAGGGCCAGATAAAAAGCCAATACGGATGCCTGTAGCTGAATGTGATTTGCTTAAACCATTAATCAGCAATAATTGGTCCCGAATGGATTCAAAGCGTGCAAACGACGTATGTGTGGCGTGAAATGTATTTTCTGCATAGATTTCATCACTAATAATAAAAATCGGCAATGTTTTCAAAGTGTCGACGAGTGCCGTCACTTCTGCTTCAGAAAGTATGGCGCCAGTAGGATTAGATGGATAATTGAGCAGTATCGCACGTGTTTTTGGCGTGATATGTTGTTTGATGCGTTCAGGTGTCACTTTAAAGCCACTTTGTCGCGTATCCATGAATATAGGTTTACCACCGAGCGTCTGAATTAAAGGAATATAGCCAGCATAAACAGGACCCGGAAGTAGAATTTCATCACCTGGATTGATGATACAGCGCAGTACAGTGTCTAATGCTTCAGAAGCGCCATTAGTAATAATGATTTCTTCAGGGTCGTAATGGATATTGAAACGTGTTTGATAGTATTGAGAGACTGCTTCACGTGTATCCAATCGTCCCTTATTATGTGAATAGGTCGTCTGATTATTTTCAATAGCCGTTTGATATGCCTTTTTAACAATATCGGGCATATTAAAATCAGGTTGGCCAACTGTAAGGTTAATGACATCATCTAGCTGATTAATTCGACTTGAAAATTGTCGGATACTCGGGGCTCTTAAATATTGTGCATATGTATTGAGTTCTAATTTCATTTTTAAATCACGTCCTAAAAAAAGAGAAGTTAACATTTAGAATAACATGTGTACGCATGAGAAGCTATCTAAAATGATAGTCAACGATACATACACATGATTATGTTCTAAATGGTATCTTCTCTAAAAATAAGGTTTAAACTTTGATGGCCGTTGCAAATTAATCATAGGATTCGTCCATTTCGCGACAAAATCACTCGACCATAACCAAACGATAAAGCCTGAAAGTACTATATTATAAAGTAATCCTAAAATTGGCGTATCAATAAAAGGATAAAATTGGTGGCCTCGAATGGCACCGATAAATAAGCCATGTAATAAATAAACATACATTGTTCTTGATCCTATATAAGTATACCAATGATGATGTCTTGGCACTAAGTTAAAGAAAGAGAACATCGTGACAAAGATAATACCATATAAAGATAATCTTTTTAGCGGACTCATCAGTACATGCATGCCGTCCACGTGTTTGTATGGTGTACTTGCTAATAGCCAGTCCGCATCGATAGGATGAACGATATAAATTACAAAAAAGCCTACTAAAACTAAAATAGAGATAGGAATAAAACGTTTCATCTTAACGAAATGGCTAAATTCAATGTTTAATAAATACCCAACATAAAATATAGGGAAAAATACGAGTGTACGTGACCAACTTAAATAGTCTCCTACATTTGAAGAAAAACCTGCTAATAGTGCCACAATGATGGCGATAGGTAAAACGTATTTAGGTTTAAACTGCCGGACAATCACGATAATGACGTTAAAGAAAAACAGTGTTAATAAAAACCATAGTGCAAAAACAGGTTCAAATGGATCTAAGTCTAACTCACTATTTTTTCCTGTAATAAAGTAATAAATTGAAAAGAACGCAAAAAAGATGAGATATGGACCTAACAATTTTTTGCCTACTTTTTCTATGTAACCAGATTTACCCACATTATTGGCGAAATAGCCAGAGATGAATAGAAAGGCGGGCATGTGAAAACTATAAATAAGCAAATATAATGCATTAATCGCAATATGAGTATCAACATAAGGCCTAATTAAATGTCCTAAAACGACAAGAAATATTAAAACAGCACGTGCATTATCAAAAAATGCATCTCTTTTTTTCACATTTGTCATAAATAGGTGACTCCTTTTAACAATCTCATAGTTAATGTATTATAAATACCTTCAAAAATGCAATGAAAATGTATATATGATAAATTAATAGCATACTTATTTTATACAATGCCCAAACAAAAATAAAAAAGAACTTTGAAGCATAAGATTATTTTATTTTGCAAAACCTCATCGACTCACGGTTTAAAATCTACTATTTTTGTGGTAAATTGAAGGGCGTATATCTATAAATCGTTCCTTAAAAAAATGGAATAGGAGAAATCAGCTATGTCTCATAATAATTTTACTGGAATGAAACGATTGAAGCATCCTCCACGATATTTGCCGGGTTTAGATGGTTTGCGTGCGATTTCAGTTATAGGGATTATCATTTATCATCTTAATTCTCAATGGCTATCTGGTGGTTTTTTAGGTGTAGATACGTTTTTTGTTATTTCAGGTTATTTAATTACATCTTTACTACTATACGAATATGAAAATTACGGTGAAATCAATTTAGTGAATTTTTGGATTAAACGGTTTAAGCGTTTAATCCCAGCAATGTTATTTGTTACTTTATTTACAGTACTCTACGTCTTAGCATTTGACCCTAAGCTTTTAGAGTCAATTAAAGGTGATGCGATAGCAGCTTTACTCTACATCTCAAATTGGTGGTATATCTTCCAAGATGTTGATTATTTTGATCAATTTAAACCTATGCCACTTAAGCACTTATGGTCTTTAGCTGTAGAAGAGCAATTTTATATTTTTTATCCTATTATTTTAATGTTATTTTTAAAATTATTTAGACGAAAAAAATGGGTCGTTGTCGTATTCGCTATCATTTCTATCGCTTCAGCAGCATTAATGTTTTATTTATCCGCACCAGGTGCGAATAACTCACGTACATATTTTGGAACAGATACACGATTACAAACGCTATTATTAGGTGTTATCTTTGCATTTGTGTGGCCAGCATTTAAGTTGAAAGCTAAGCCACCACAACTTGGGAGAAATCTGATTGATATTTTTGGTATCATCGCATTAGGTGCTTTATTATGGTTATTCTATGCTGTGAATGAGCAACAGTACTTTCTGTATAGCGGTGGCTTTTACGCCATTTCATTAATGACTTTAGTTATTATTGCAAGTGTAGTACAACCATCGGGCTTACTTTCTAGATTTATGGGTAATCCACTTTTCTTATATATAGGGAAAAGATTGTATAGTTTATACTTATGGCATTTTGTCATCGTTACATTTGTACACCATCACTTTGTAGCGGGTCAGTACCCATTTTACATGTATATTATTGATGTCGTATTAACGTTTGTTATGGCAGAAATTTCTTATCGATTTGTGGAAACGCCATTCAGAAGATATGGTTTTAGAACGTTCTTCCTTAAAGAGAAAATAGTGACTTCGATTATTCGTACACCACTTGTTTTAGCTGCCATTGTGTTAACTGCATTTGTATTAACTGGACATTTTGATGGTTATGCAAAACAAGAGCAAAAAGCAACGGCTTATAAAACAAATCATAAATCGACAGAAAAACCTAAAAAGCCCGAGCCTGAAAAGCAAGATAAAACAACTGATGAAAAATCTTTTGATCCTAAAAAAGAATCACCTCTATTTATTGGGGATTCATTAACAGTAGGAATGGGCTATTATTTAGATGATCATTATCAAAAACCAACCATTGACGCAGAAGTCGGGCGTTCTATGGGTGTTGCGCTCAACGTTGCTAAGAAATATACAGATTACAATAAAGCAGGGCAACCAGTCGTCATTCAAATTGGTACAAACGGTGATTTCAATGAAGCGCAGTTAGAAGAAATTGTGAAAGATTTTGATAAAGCGGATGTTTACCTAATTAATACGACAGTGCCACGTGACTATAAAGATCATGTTAATCAGTTAATGAAAAAAGTCGCTAATAAACATAAGCATGTCACATTAGTGGATTGGAATAAAGTCGGCGTAGGCCATACGGATTACTTTGCTTATGATGGTATTCATTTAGAACATCCAGGTATTCAACGTCTCGTGAAAGAATTAGATCAAGAAATGAAAGACAATCAAGGCGATAAATAAACAACGACCATTACAAATTTGAATATCTAAAGTAAATATTATAAGTGTTAAATAGGTCCGGTGATTCAAACACTGGTCCTATTTTTGATACAAAAAACGGTTCTTCATTTTTTATGGTGGGATGACATAAGTCATCCTGCTTTTTTGTACAAAAATAGCGCAAATGCCTCTATAATTTTAAGTGACTAAACCAAAAATAAAGGAGACATATTGCGCCTATGTGTAATGATATATTAAAGTTACTAAAAATTAAAGATAATAATATTAAAATCACTAAAGTTGAAGAAGATGTAGTTATTAGAGGTAAGAAATCTAACGTCATCTTTGGTACCCTTTCATACAAGCCTATGACTTGTCCTCACTGTTATCATACGAATCCAAACCGAATACACAAACACGGAAAACGTTTATCGCGAATTACTTTTTTAAGATTCCAAGAGATAGCAGTGTATTTAAATCTGTTAAAACAACGTTTTAAATGTATGGATGGAAAGTGTTACGCTTCTACAGAAAGTATGAGGATATCATTGCTTATACGATTGGAACCCCTCAATTCAATAATGGTGCGATTGAAGGAATTAATCAAAAAGTTAAACTGATTAAATTTCATATGGCTATCGCAACTTTTATAACTTCAAAAATCGCATTTTTATTATTTTTAGACTGTATAAAAGATCAAAGAAAAAAGCAATGCCACTTTTCAATAGTGAAATTGCTTAAATAGATTGCGTACCGAGTCGAGACTCCCGAGGCATAGAGCCGAAACCGAAAATCCATTTTGGCTTCTTATGAGCTACAATAAAAGCCAAAATTAGTTGAGGTAAGGCGCCTGGGAAAGCGAGACTCGAAGAAGCAATCGGAAGTTTGCGACTTAATTATTATAGACACATAACCACCATATAAAGTGTACAGCCCAAAAAACAAACCCCAAAAGAGGTATTAAACACACTTTTGGGGCTTTTAATATGAGCAATCTTATTTACTTTGACGATATAAATCGATATCGAAGTATTTACCAACTTCACCAATTTGATCATAGAATTGTTTCATACGTTTTGCGTTAAAGTCTGCCCATGCGATATCTGTTGCATATTGATGTGTCGCTGGGTTTTGTGGATTCCAACGCATGCGGTATAACGTGTTTTGACCTGCGTGGATGTAATTTTGACCAATAAATTTCGCACCGCCGACGATTGCTTTTTTAACAGTATTCCAGCCATATTTTTCAGCTGTTTTAAAACCACCGCGAATGGCGTCAGAGTCAACTGCCCCGATACCAAACATATTGTAGAATTTTTTAGGACCGTTAGTGATCACTTTATTGTTTTTATCTACGTATCCACCATTTGCTAATGTAGATGTACCGTTTCCAGTTTCTAAAAATGCGTGTGAGATTAAGTAGATTTCATTAATATTATTTGCTTTTGCCGCTTCTGCAAACGCAGCACCTTGGCCAGCTAAGATACCTTTACCTGCGAGTAATCGGTTCAATGCATCTGCACTTAAGCCTTGATATTGATCGAGTTTTAAGAATTGATAAATGCCTGAAGCGCTGTTTTTAATGTTTTGTGTATCCATTGCTGCTTGCACTTCTTGGCGGTTTGCATCTTCCCATTTGCCTGGTACATGTTGAACTTGTGGTTTGTATGGCAATGCCATTTGTTTATCAACGGCTTCTTTTAAAGAAGCGTTAGCATTGTAATATTTAATAAGTAATGAGCGTAAGTCACCAGATTTAATCCAACCTTGTGTGCCATTTTCAAAAGTACCGTAAAGCCATGTCACACCTTTTACATTTTGTGTACTTGTCACTTTAAATAATGTTTCATAATACGGACTTAAAGAGCCTAAAACTTGTGCATTTGGTTTGGCATAGTAATAGCCATTTCCGTTATAAACAAAGTAATCTTGAGGTTGGCTTAATTTTGTTGCTTTAGTTGCTGAAGTCGGCTTAACTGTGTAAGCAGAAGCAACAGGTTTTAAATCTTTAAGGTTAATCCAGCCCATTTTATGGTTCACTTGACCGAATAAATAAGTGTCTGGACCCGCAACAACAGATTTAACAGCACTAAATGTACGATCTTTTACGTTGCCAGATAGGGCATCGATACGTTGTTTCGCAGTACCCCATGGGATTGAATATAATCCAGCTGTTTTGTTATTAACTTTATATTGACCATGCATTGGTTTTTCAGTACCAAGTGAACGTAGAATCACATCATTCGCGTTAAACCATCCTAATGGTGTGCGGCCGTCAGCGTTTTGTAATAAAACGTAATTGTGATTTTGGTTAGATGCTGTTTTAGCAATTTTATAAGTACGGTCAGTGAATTGGGCAGCATTTTTAGCTGTCTTATCATAAATCGAAGCTCTTATTCCTTCAGTTGATGATTTTAATTGACCGATTTGAGATACACTTTGTACGGCATTTTTTGTTGCTTTTTCTTGTGATTGTGTTAATAATGATTGGTCGATCCATCCAGATAATTGATTAACAGTACCATAAACGAATGTTAAGTTTCCAACTTTTTGAGATTTTGTTGCAGCAAAGTTTTGTGCGTTCTTACCAGCGACTTTACCTGCCACTTGTGCGCTAGTACCCCAAGGGACTTTGTAAAGCGTAGCGCCTGGTTTGATTGTGTAGTTTTGTTTCACATTTTTAGCTGCTTGACCTGTACGGTAGTCAACATCTTTTTGTTGAACCCATCCAACATAAGTGCCAGTCGCATAGTCAGATACGAGATAGAATGATTTTCCATTGAGCGTTGCTTTTTTCTGAACACTTAAAGTTTGATTGGTTGCTGATGTAGGTTGGCCTTTCGCATCGTATACAGTTTTATATAAGCCGTTATTTTTATTATTAATACGACCAAAACCTGAGTCACCTGTTACTTTTAATGGTGAAGAAGGTGCAGTTGTTGATGAAGATGGTGTTTTTACAACGTTACTTGCATCAATCCAACCTGTTAAATTGTTAACTGTACCATAAAGCCAATTTGTATTTGCGACTTTCTGTTCTTTAGTTGCTTTGAAAGTTTGTTTTTTGCTACCGCTAATTGTACCTGTAGCTTGTGCTTTTGTACCCCAAGGCACTTCATAAACAGTTGTACCTGGTTTAACTTGGTATGATTGTTTCACGTTCTTTTCAGGTTGTGCACTTTGATAAGTGACATCATTGCTGCGTACCCATCCGAGTAAACCATTGTTTTTCGCAGTGGATACAAGATAAAATGATTGACCATTCAGTGTTGCTTTTTTAGTCACTTTTAATGTCACATTTGTTTGATTTGTACGTACACCAGATTGGTCATACACAGTTTTGTATAAACCGTTGTTTTTAGATGAAATACGGCTATACCCTGTATTGTCAGTCACTTTTAAATTGTTGTTTTGCGGTTTAGGTTTTGATGATTGACCTGCAGTGCTACCAGCAGGGGAAGCATAGCCCATTTTCACTTGGTATTTTTCATTTATAAGATCATACAATTCATCATAAGAATAGCCATGTGCTCTTAAATAACCGTGTGGGTCTACGTGGTCTGTACCACCTAAATATCTAGAAACAGCGTCATGTGTCCAAACGGTACCTTTACCGTCATATTCTGCACTATCAGGTTTTAAGCCATAGTATTGTAAGTTAGTTGCTGCATAATCAGCAAAGTTGTTCATTTGACGTGCAAATGAATTATAGTCATGCACATGAACAAGCTCAATATGAATAAAACGTTGGTTCGCAATAGGGCCAGCACCCCAAGCTAAATAATCAGTTGGTTGCGTTTCAATTATTCGGTTTACCATCGATAAATCCGTGAACAAAAGCACTTTGATAATTATTTTTTCATGTATTGTATTTCACTTGTAATTGTTGAATTATCGTTAGCTGTGTCGTGAACAACGATGCCTTCAGGTTTTCCAACACCGTAGCGATAACCATAGCGTGGAATAAAGCTTGAATAGTCTTCTTCATATTTAGGAACTTTAAATTTTTGTTTTCGTATGTAGTCGTTAATTTGTGATTTGACTTGTGGTTGATATGCTTTAGGTGTAGCGGCTACTGCACGAGCTGAATAGTTTGTAGGTTCAAGTTTAACTGTTGCAGGGCCACCTTTACCTCCAACGCGAGGCGGTGTTGGTCCATTTGGATTAGCATTGATATCTACTTTTTCATTCGTTGATGTAGATTGTTGTTTTACAGCTGGTGTTTTTTCAGCTGAACGTGCAACGACACGTGCTAAGTTTTTCTCTTGATTAGATGTAGCAGCAGCTCTCTCTTGTGCGGAAATAGCAGTTGCTTTTGATTGTACTTTTTTAGCCGTTGGTTGCGTATTGTGAGTTGGTTGTTGCGTATGAGTTGTTGGTTGCTCAGTTGTCACTTGATTATTTTGTTGTTGTACAGCGATATTTTGTGAATCATCTTTCGGTAATGCTTCAGAAGGGGATTGCTGCGACTTTGTGACATTTTGTGGTGTCTCTTGTTGTGCATCTGTTTTTTGATCTTGTGCAGCATGATACGCTTCAGTTGATACTTCAGCTTCGTGATGTGGATCGATTTCTTCAGCAGCATAAGGTGATGCAACAGGTTGTTCAGCTACGTCTGCTTGTGCATGGTTATTTTGAGAAGTTGCTTCTTGTTCGGTAGCTTGTTGCGTAGCTGATGAAGAAGCAGAAGTTTGTTCTAAAAGACTTGAGTCTGCTTTAGGTTGTGTTGGTTTTTCAATTTCAACTTGATTTGGATCTTTATACGCTTGTGTTCCAGAAATCGTAGGAGCTTTCGTTTCGTTCTTGGCCTGGTTGGCTTGCTGAACTTGTTGATGCTCGTCTAAAATATTTGTTGGTGTTTCTTGCGCTTTTGTTTGTTCAGCTGCATGTGCTTCATGCGCAGTTAATGCAGACCCCGCTAATGTTAATGCAATGATAGTGGGTGTTTTATAACCTAATTTTTTAACCATTTCATTACTCCTTTTAGATAAGTTAATATAAAGTTGATTAATGCCATTATAGAATTAAAGATACAGGAATTGTGCATTTTAACTTGATTGTAATTTAACTTTAATAATTGTCCCAGTTATTTTATGTAGATAATGCACAATTAGAAATTATAGATTATTTCAAATAAAGTAATATATATAAAGTAAGCTGAGTTATGATGATGTTCCATTAAATGCTTTCGTAATTAAAGATGTTTCTCCATGTAATAATGGGGGATACCCGCATCTAAAAACTGATCGCCATACGCTTGATAGCCTAATGATTCATAAAAAGGAATCGCATGTGTTTGGGCACCTAATTTGAAATGACGAAAACCTTGGCGTTGCGCTTCTTGCTCGAGTGCGCGCATTAATGCCTTCCCCGTCCCTTGACCTCTTTCAGATTTCAAAACTGCAACACGTTCAATTTTCGCAATGCCATTCACATCTCGAAAGCGTGCAGTTGCGATGGGTTGATGGTCATCGTTATAGGCAATCATATATTGTGCGATTGTTTCAAATTCATCAATTTCTTCTTCAAGTGACACCCCTTGTTCTTCTACAAAAACGATCTTTCTGATGTCTAATACATCTTCATATTCACGTGCTGTTTCTACTTTTTTGATCATCGTTGCACCCCTTTTTTATCAGTATGATATCGATTTTATCATAAATGATTTTGAATAGACTAAGAATGAAGTAAAATATATAAAATGTATTATCCCAATTTAGACACGTGCAAACAATAGGGGATTCAAATTGTATACTTTCTATCGTGAGCACAATGCCAAAAAACAGGTTGACGTCTAACATGTGTTTAAGACATCAACCTGTTTTTGTATTTATCGTTATGAAGTCAAAATCATTATATAATCTGCGGATTGAGCGCTAATAAAATAGAAGCTATTACAACGTATTTCGCGTTGGTAGGCGCTAAAATTACATTGCATTTTGTCGTACTAATGCGGTATATTGCCAAAAAATCCGCATTTGAATAATATTCCAATTGTTCATTCCCATTGTATAGCCAGAAGGTGTGAAAATGTTAACATCAGTTACTTCTAATGCTGCAGCAACGAGATATTGAATAGGCACACTCAAATTTTGCATCTCTGGTGTTAAACCTTTTTCATCATAAACCCATGAAAATGGGAGGGGTGATTCAAAGACATCAATCGCATCAAAAATTTCAGGAAGTGCAACGATATAACACGCACCATTGATCACCGGGTTATTCTGGCTGTCTGAATAATAAAGTAGAAGTGCTTCATAATTCTCACGGTGTGCATGATTCACATAAAATAACTCTTGTCGAAAATGCGCCATGTCTTTACTGTGAATGATTTGTTGCTCTAACATGTTGAATATCCCATTGATTTGCATGATTTTGTCGTGTGTAGGGCGTGGCATGTATAGGCACCTCCTTATTAATAAAATGTATTGTTATTTTGAGATGGGTCTGGAACCCCTTGTGACTGTTGTGATGAATCAGGCTGTTGACTTGGTGCTTGTTCAGTAACAGCGGGCTGATTTTGATTTTGATCAACTGCTGGTGACGCTTGACTATCACCATTTTGTTGTTCTGATGATGTGTTATCTTTTTGTGATTTTTGGCGTCCTTTTAATAGCTGATCATCGATTTCTGTTAATGGAGGAACTTCACCGTAAAAGGACTTCGCACGTTGTATCAGAAAGTCACTTTTATTTTTAATGGGTCTTAATTCTAAATCTTCACGTAATAAGTTTGATGTCTTAATTAAATCATCGACGTCAGGATTAATGTAGTAAATGCCGTTAAGCAATTCATTTTCACCTTTAAGTTGTTGAGATTTGATTGTGACATCATTTGCTAAATAGTTTGTTGCGAGTGCACGAATTTCAGAGTAATTTAAGTTATGTTTAGAATTTTTTCCTACAATTTCAATAATATCATCTAATTTGTGTAAAGAATTTGTCTCTTGCGCTTTACGGAAGAGAATTTTTAAAACTTCCATTTGTCTTTCGCCACGTTTTAAGTCAGAGTCTTGTTTACGTGTACGTGTGATTGCGAGTGCTTCGTCGCCGTTTAATTTTTGCTTACCTTTTTTCAGTTTGATGCGACCTTTATCTTTAGTGTTAGGTTCGTTGAGATCGTATGGCACATTATATTCAATACCACCAAGCTCATCAACTGTATCAGCAAAAGCATCCATATTAATACGAACATAATAATCAACAGGGACATTAAGCTCAGTTTCCACCGTATCCATTGAAGATTCTGGTCCTCCATATGCATGTGCATGTGTAATCTTGTCAAAGTAACCGACTTTTGGAATGTAGCTCAAAGTATCACGTGGGATACTCAGTAAACGGATTTGATGTTTATCAGGATTTAAAGTGGATAAAATCATTGCATCTGTACGTGAATGTTCTGTACTTTGTCCGTTTTCTCTTCGTGAACTACTGTCATCAATACCTAAAAATAAAATTGAAACAGGCTCCTTTGCAGCATTGACTTTACTATCTCTTAATTTAGATTGACGCTCATCAGAATGAGAAAATGAGTCGTCAAAAGCATGTTTCGATGAATTAAATAGAATAAACGCAAAAATTGTAGGAACAATTACAAGCATTAAAGCAAGTAAGTACAACAGATATTTGAGTCCTTTATTCATAATAAATTGCTCCTAAAAAGATATTTTTAACATATGATTATATATTGTAATGCAATTGATTGTAAGATTTCAATCATTTCAGATGCACCGCTTCGAAATAAATTGTTTTTTCATGTGTAGGACTTCGTGTTGGTGTATAATAGAGTTAATTAATGAAAGAAGTGGGACATCATATAATCTTTTTTGATGATTGTATCAAAATCGATACACGCGCTGTTGATGACTGGAAGTTGTGCACTTTTATACATAGCTTTCCTCAAGCGTTGTATCCTGTTGCAACATTGAGGTTGTAAAATCGATTTGATCCTGTCCCACTTCCAATGATAAAGAGCAAAATAAGGATGGTGGATGTTTTTGAAGGCACAATGGATGTCACATCTTGATGAAAGTTTAGTTAAACCCTTTTATGAAGAACAAACAAAGGAAGAACAAGAAGCGGGTTTTGAAGATGTTTTAACTTTTGGTACCGCTGGGATTCGGAGTACGTTTGGTCTCGGTCCAGGTCGTTTAAACAAGTTTACAATACGTAAAGTGGCATTAGGACTCGCACAATATTTAAAACAAAAAAATGAGCATCCAACAGTTGTGATTCACTTTGATACACGATTTTTATCACAAGAATTTTCTCAAGAAATTGCACGTGTATTAGCAACTGAAGGCGTTAGCGTCGTATTAGCGGATACTTATAAATCAACACCGGAGTTGTCATTTGCTGTACGCGAGCTAAAAGCAACAGCAGGTGTCATGATTACGGCAAGTCATAATCCAAGTCATTATAATGGTATTAAAATTTATGGTGCAGATGGTGGACAATTATTACCTGAGGCATCAGAAGACTTGAGCCAATATATTAATGCAATTGAATCTCCATTAGAAATTGAAGCACGTGATTTCAATTCGTTAAAAACAGAAAAATTGATTACGTCTTTGCCTACTGAAGTGACTGAGGCGTATAAGCAAGGCGTGAAAGATTTAGTTGGCGTAATTGAAGAAAACAATGCACGTGTTGTTTTAACAAGTTTACACGGAACAAGCTTACCTATAGCTGCAGACATACTCACAGAGCTTGGGTTTGATAACTATGTTATTGAAACAACACAGTCAGAACCTGATGGCAGATTTCCAACTGTTAAAAGTGCTAATCCAGAAGAAGAAGCTGCGTTTGAATATGGCAAACGTTTAGCAGAACAAGAAAATGCGTCACTTATCATTGCTACAGATCCAGACGCAGACCGATTCGGGTTTGTTGAGCGCTATGAAGATGGCTCAACACGTTATTTTAATGGTAATGAAATTGGCTTAATCTTACTTAAATTACGCTATCAACAGCTGCAAACATCAGGCAATGCGTTCTATATGGTTAAATCAATCGTTACGGGCGCTTTGAGTGAGGTATTAGCATCAGCGTTAGATATTAAAGTTGTAAACGTTTTGACGGGATTTAAATACATTTCTGAAGAGTTAGAACGTCGTCAACAGCAAAATGATGACGCACAGTTGGTGTTAGCGTTCGAAGAGAGTCATGGGTATTTAGCGAAAGATTTATCAAGAGATAAAGATGCAATTCAGTTTATTCCTTTACTCGTTAAATATAAACAACTGTTGCATCAAAATGGACTCACATTTAAAGCGGTACTTGAAGATATTTATAAAGAAATCGGTCGCTATGAAGATTTAACGCTTTCGCCGTCTTACGAAGGACCAAAAGGTAGACAAATAATAGAGGCCATGATGGCTCATTTTAGAAATGATACAAGCGAACACATTGCAGGATTAAAAGTAAAAACAAAAGAAGATTATTTAACGCAAAAGGCAACACATCTTTCAACAGGTGAAGAGACTGCAATCACGTTGCCACAAGCGGATTTAATTCGTTATACATTTGATGAAGGCTTTATCGCATTAAGACCTTCAGGGACAGAACCAAAAATAAAAATTTATTTTTCACTTAATGTGCCTGATTTTAATGCGTTAGTCAACAACTTTAAAGCGCTGTATTTAGCTGAATCATAATATTGTGTTGTTTAAGATGAAAAATGATGAAGGTAGCGTAATTTCGCACATGCACCTTAGCCTTTATAAGGTTGTTATAAACGCTATAATTAATCTTTTATCACCTCATCTATTGACAAATGATAAACCTCGAAAGGAATAACGCATCGTTATTTCATTTGAGGTTTTTTTGTGCTTAAAAATTTGATCTGTTTATAAAAATATTAAAGAAATGTAAAGAATGTTAAAAAGAATTTTAGCCCAGTCTAAGATAATGTAAATTTAATAATAAATTTGTATTTTTAATTGAAATCAGACCGAATTTACTTAAAGATTAATATAGATTTAATAATTTAAATAAAAATCAGTTAGATGTGATGGAATGATTAAACTATAGAGAAGAAAGGTGTATGAGCGTGAAATTAACTACGATTGGTTTAGGTTATATTGGTTTACCAACATCTATTATGTTTGCAAAACACGGGGTGGAAGTGCTTGGTGTAGATATTAATCCTCAAGCAGTAGCAAGTTTAAATCAAGGGCAAATTCATATCGAAGAACCTGGATTACAAGAAGCATATGAGGCTGTATTGGAAAAAGGGAATTTTAAAGCATCTCAAACCCCTGAAGAAGCGGATGTTTTTATCATTGCGGTTCCAACACCTAACAATGATGATACGTATGAATCATGTGATATTTCAATTGTGATGCGTGCACTTGAAAGTATTGTGCCTTATTTGAAATCTGGCAACACAGTGATTGTGGAATCAACAATCGCACCGCGCACAATTGATGACCATGTCAAACCGTTTCTTGAGCAACAAGGCTATACGATTGGTGAGGATTTGTATTTAGTCCATTGTCCTGAACGTGTACTTCCTGGAAAAATTTTAGAAGAACTTGTACATAATAATCGGATTATAGGGGGCGTCACGCCTGCATGTGTGGAAGCGGGCAAAAATGTTTACCGCACTTTTGTTCAAGGAGAAATGATTGAAACAAATGCACGTACTGCTGAAATGAGTAAGCTAATGGAAAATACGTATCGTGATTTGAATATTGCATTAGCCAATGAGCTAGCAAAGATTAGCAATCATTTAAACATTAACGTACTTGATGTCATTGAAATGGCAAACAAACATCCAAGAGTTAATATTCAT
Source organism: Staphylococcus schleiferi (assembly GCF_900458895.1). Taxonomy (NCBI): domain Bacteria; kingdom Bacillati; phylum Bacillota; class Bacilli; order Caryophanales; family Staphylococcaceae; genus Staphylococcus; species Staphylococcus schleiferi. The sequence goes on along the minus strand of NZ_LR962863.1, from coordinate 1,868,094 downwards.
TGGCCTGGACCTGGCGTAGGTGGTCACTGTTTAGCAGTAGATCCTTATTTTATTATTGCGAAAGATCCTGAACACTCTCCATTAATACAAACAGGTCGTAAAATTAATCGTTCGATGCCACAGTTTGTCGTAGATCATGTGAAAAAGATTTTACAAACAGTGAACGGTCAAAAGGTTACTGTTTTTTGGTTTAACGTATAAAGGTGATGTGGATGATATACGTGAATCGCCTGCATTTGATATTTATGAATTATTAAAAGCAATCGAAGGATTAGATGTTGTTGCGTATGATCCTCACGTCCAATTGGACTTTGTTGAAAAAGACATCGCAAAGGCTGTAGAGGGCTCATCTCTTGTCATTGTCTTAAGTGATCATTCGGAATTTAAAATACTTAAAGACCAAGACTTTAGTTCAATGAAAGATAAGTTGATACTTGATACAAAAAATGTCATACCGAACACTTTTAATGAAGTTAAATACTTCAACTACGGTAATTTATACGAAATAGAAAGTATGTGAAGACTTTATAAAGATAGTAGGTTATAAGTGTGAATATATTATTTAAGATTTTAAAAGAACAAGTTGGAAATTGGCAAAAAATAATTCAATTGGCAGCATATAATATGAAATCTCAGTATTCTAATCACTATCTTGGTGTGTTTTGGAATATTTTACAACCTATGATGCAAGTCGGCGTCTATTATTTAATCTTTGGATTAGGTTTAAGAGGTGGAGGAAACCATTTAGTGGATGGCGTGCCTTTTATCGTCCATTTAATTTCTGGTTTATTTCCTTGGCTATTCATTTCTCAAAGTATTAATTCGGGCGCCAATGCGATTCAATCTAATTTAGAGTTAGTGACGAAAATGAAATTTCCATCCTCTGTCTTATTATCGATTTCATTCACCAATACGTTGTTTAATCTGTGCTTTATGACCATGATTTTATTTGTCATATCGGTCGTCAATGGTTATGTTGCGATTTGGAAGTACTTTATATTTCTTTACTTTATTTTCGCTGCATTTCCAGCAATTTTTGGGATTTCTTTATTGATGAGTTCACTTGTCATTGTTGTCAGAGACACAAGAAACCTTTTACAAAATATATTGAGATTAGGTTTCTTCATGACACCTATATTTTGGAGTCTCAATTCTGCACAGCCTATTTTACAAAAAATAGCTAAGTTAAATCCTTTTACTTATTTAGTAGAAGTCTATAGAAGTGCTTTTTTAACAAGTCCACATTTGCTATATGGGACAATGGCAGATCATTTTTATTATTGGACGTTTACATTGTTGATGTTAACTTTAGGGGCTTTAGTACATCAAAGATTTAAAGACCGATTATTAGATTTTTTATAGCACAATGCAGAAGGAGCAGGTATGAAATACAAAATTTTATTAATCAGTCAAAATTTTTATCCAGAACTTGGATCAGCAGCTAATAGGATGAAAAATATATTTGAGCAACTCCAGAAAAGGGGATTTAATCCGATGATTGTGACAACGGATCCATCTTATCCCAATAGAGAAATCTTTAAAAGCGAGCGTTATTTCGATAATGATGCTTTAAATCAACTTGAAGGCACACAAATCCATCGCATCCATATGAGATTTGATAAACAACATCCGAATTTAGTTTATCGCTTACTTTACTATCTCGAGTTGACAGTTAAATTAAAGTATTATCTTAAAAGATTAGATGGTTTTGAAAATATATTTGTCAGTAGTCCTAATATATTTATGGCTTGGGCCACTCTGTTTTTCAAAAAGAATAAGAGAGCGAAATATTTTCTAGAAATTAGAGATTTATGGCCTGACAGTTTTATAGATATTGGGAAGTTTAAACTCAAATATTCAAAGCCAATTCTAAAGTTTTTAGAAAAACAAATGTATAAACAAGCGGATGATGTGGTGATTAACAATCCTTTTTTTTGAGACTTATATTAAAAATATGATTGGTGACGATAAGCATTTTATTTATATGCCAAATGCTATTACAAAAAGTGAAGTTCAACCTACCCATAAATTAGAGGCATTTTCAGTCATCTATACAGGTAATATTGGTTATGCACAAGATGTGGAACAATTAATCTCGATTGCGCGACAGCTTAACGCAAAAAAAGTTCATTTTACAGCTATTGTTTATGGTGTGAAAGCAGACCGATTTAGAAGTGCTGTCAAACAAGAGTGTATGCATTATGTTCGACTCATTCCTCCGTTAAAAAGAGAAGAATGTTTAGCAATGATTTCAACTCATCATGTTTCGTTGTCTATTTTAAAAAATACACCTGTATTTATGAATGTAATGCCTGGCAAAATTGTTGATAGCATATGTTCAGGTACACCGGTCGTCAGTAATTTAGGAGAAACGGTGTGTGACTTAATACAACAAAGTGGCGTTGGCTTTTCAAAGGAAAATGCCTCATTGGAAGAAATCGTTAACTATATTTTAGAACTGAAAAATAATCCACAATTATTGAAACAAACCATCGATAATACGCAAAGTTTAAGAGATGCGGATTTTATATGGGAAAACAATATCGAACAGTTAACGCAAAGGTTGAGGAGGGGTTAAATGGAATCGAGTTTTAAACAATTCATCTCTGAAACATCGTATGAAGGTGCTTATGTAAGATTAAAGTCTGGGAAGGTTCCAATCTATCAAGACGAAGCGATGACAATACCATTTGAATTAAATGACCCAACCTCAAAGTTATATCAAGTGTTATATGAATATGAACAGTCAACTAAGCTTGCTTTGAAACAGAGCGAGCTTGAGCTTTATGTGAATAAAAATGATGTACAGTTAATGTTATTTTTACACGTTGATTCACAGTTAAATGAGATTCATCTTGCTTATTTTGATCAAAAATGGAAGCAAGTTTACCTTGAAAATCAAGATGAGCCGTTTGATTATCAAGTCAATGATGTAGGGTACTTAATCGCAAATCATTTGAATATCCTCATGGCCATTCAAAGAAAGCAACAACTTAATGTTGTAAAAAAATTGCTCGGAGATACGATTGAAAAACGACAATCGATTGCACAATTGATGGAACAAAATAACACATTAAAAGATCGATACTTGAAGTTGCGCAATTCAAAATTGGGAAAACTTCAGATTAAATGGTGGGAGAGGCTGAAATGAATTTTAGAGAGATAAAGTATTTATTATTTGGCAATCCTAAACCATTCCGAATGACGAGAGAAAAGATTGATTTCAAAGAAGAAGAACTCACAACGCTCCAAAATATTGCGGACGTCATAGAACAAGATGAGGGTAAAGGGCTTTACGAAATCTATCGATCCCATGCGTTAAAACCTTACGTTGACTATATTCGTACTTATCATCAAGTGGGAAAAGGGGATCAAAATGCATCTTTTGACTTAGTGAACACGACAGAACAAACTTTATTAAATCAAGAGAAATTGCCTTTAACAGTAGGCATTGTCGCAGATACATTTTTATATGATGCTTTAAAAGGAGCTTGTAATTTAATTTACATTAATGAAAAACATAAGGATGAACATTATGATTTTGTCATCATTGCATCGACTTGGAAAGGTATAGATGGTTATTGGGAAGGCAATACGAACGTTCATAGTGAAAAATATGAAGAACTGAAAAGGCTTGTTAAAAATTTCCAAGATAGAGCAATTCCTATCGTATTTTTCAATAAGGAGGATCCTATTAATTTTGAGGTCTTTCAATCTCATGCACAATGGTTTGAACATGTGATAACGACGGAACAAGATTTTGTGTTAGCTTATAAAGAAAAATTAGGCATTGCAAAGGTGAAACAGATGCGGTTTCCAATCAATCCTCGAATCCATCATCCGATAGCGTCCAGCCGAGATGTTGCGGATAAAAAAATTGTTTTTGCAGGTTCTTGGCTAGATAAATATGAAGAACGTGCGGCGGATATACAAACAATTTTGGAAGGCGTCATTCAAAATAACTGGGATTTAACCATTTATGATCGAAATCTATGGACAAATAAAAAGAAGTATCAGTTTCCAGCAGCATTCTTACCCTATATTGCTGCACCGTTAAACCATATGAATACGATGAAAATGCATCGTGCCTATCCATTTGCTATTAATGTGAATACTATTAAATATTCCCAGACTATGTGTGCGAACCGAATTTTCGAGTTACAAGGCATGGGCGTGTTCATGCTATCGAATTATAACACATTTGTGAATGCACATTTTCCACAGGTACAGATGGTTTTTTGAGCCTCAAGATGTGAAGAAAATTAATAGATTAGATTCCGTTTTAATTAAAAGAGCACAATCCATCGGTATTCAAAAGGTCATGCTTTCAACAGCGCATCAGTTGAAGTGGTTGAACGATGTCAGTCAATTCATTGGATTGTCTAGTCAAAGCTCAAATCTTCCTGAGCTCACGGTAGTTATCGAGGAAGCGGATACGAAAGCAATGGAAATGTTTGAAGCTCAAACTTATGAATGGAAAACATGTGTTTCCTCCACGGACGACATTCATACAGATTACTACACGTTCTTCTCATCTGATTTCAACTATGATCCCGAATACTTGAGTGACTTTGCAGCAGCGTTTATGTATACCGATGTCCGATTTATTACCAAAAGGACGGAGGGATATCGATGGGTGAGTGGTTATGACAGCCGCTATTTAACAGCATTTAATCAACAACATGACAATAATCAACGAGGTTTTGCATTAGACATCACATTTGTAGATAGTCAGAATCAGATTGAAGCAGTTCCACCTGTGAAACCTGAACTCAGTGTGATTGTGCCTGTCCATAACAATGGTACACATTTAGAGCATAAATGTTTACGTTCAATCATAAGTCATCCTTTGTTTCCAAAACTAGAAGTCATTCTTGTTGATGATGGGTCAACGGATCGTTACACTAGCAACTTAATGAAAATGTATAGTCAATGGTACAAAAATATTGAAGTGATTCATCTAGATGAAGCTTCAGGGAGTGCTTCGACGCCAAGAAATATAGGGATTGATTATGCGAAGAGTGACCTGATCACTTTTCTAGATCCTGATAATGAATGGATTGGAGAAGGAATTGACCGTTTGTTCGAGGAAATAACACAAAATGATGAGATTGATGCTGTAATTGGCAACATGTTAAAAGTAGACCAAACTGAAACGAAAAAACATGATTATTATCAACAGTTTGTTCATGTCGTGCATGCGGATATGACGCGACAGACTCACCAATTTTTACATGATATGAAACTTAAGACAGCCAGTATTCAAGCGCTCATTGTTAGGAAGTCTTTATTAAAAAAAACATCAAATTAAAATGGTGCCGGGTGCTTTAGGACAAGATTCATTGTTCTTTTTAACAATGATTCATCATGCCCAAGCGATCAAAGTGGTTGATGCTACAGTGCATGTCTACTACGCAGGGATTGCCAATTCGATGACAAATCAAATTTCTGAACAATTTTTTAGAAAATATTATTTAGTTGAGCGGGAAAAGGTGAAATTTCTAAAACAGCATGGCTATTTATCAACATATATGAATCATCGTTTTAATTACTATGTTAAGCATTGGTATATTTCAAGGATAAATAGAACGACAGAGAAAGATCCCAAATGTGTTGAAAGCATTTTTAGCAATCATTGATTTATATCAACATTTTGATCGTCCGTATGATGCGGAATTAGTAGATGAAATTGAAATGATGAAGAACGAGGTGAAAGAATGGGGTATTTACTGATAACCAATGCATATCCAAACAAAGATAAAATATATGCGAATGCTTTCATTCATCGAAGGGTTAAAGGCTACTTAGCACAAGGGCTCGATGTAACGGTTGTTGTTTTTACAACTAAAATCAAAAGAGATGAATACTTTGATGGTGTAAAAATCATGTATATGGATGAGGCACAATTATACAATCATCTATTATATTACCGTTACGATAAGCTGTTATTCCATTTTATTAATTATAAAATGTTTAACGCAGTAGAACGCTTAAAAGTAAAGCCGAATGTCGTTGTCTGGTTACACGGTTTTGAAGCTGAGGCATGGTATACACGTTATTATAATTACTTATCATCACCGGGGTCACTAAAAGCGCAACTACAGAAAAAAGAGCATTTTTATCCAGTTCAAAAAGCTTTTTTGAAAAAGTTAATGACACGCCAAGATATGAACGTACAGTTTATTTATGTCTCTGAAAGATTTAAGACATTGTATGTAGATCCATTTGTAGGTGTTGAGCCTGAAAACTTTGAAATCATACCGAATATGATTGATGCAGATTTATTTCCTTATCACGAAAAAACAGAAGAGGACCGCTTTCATATTGTATCGATACGCCCCTTTACTGCTAAAAATTACGCAAATGACCTAACAGTAAAAGTCATACAACAATTAGCTAAAAAGAAATACTTTAAGAAACTCAAATTTTCAATCTATGGGGATGGGCCACTGTTTGAAAAAAATTACAAAGCCGCTTCAAAATAAGAAAAATGTTAATTTGAATAAGATGTTTATTCCGCAAAATGAAATCTCAAGCATCCATCGAGAGCATGGCATATATTTAGGACCTAGTCGCCATGATTCTCAAGGCGTATCAATTAATGAAGCCATGAGTTCAGGATTAGTACCCATTTCGAATGAGATTGGTGGCATCCCCAATTTTATTCAGCAAGCAGTATCTGGGTTTTTAGCACCACGAAACGATGTTGATCAAATGGTTGCTTATATTGATTATTTAATTCAACATCCAAAAAGTATTTTTTAGAAATGAGTAGAAACGCATCCAAAATGATACAAAGTATAACAGGTTCAGATGTTGTACTTCAAAAAGAACTTGAGGTGATTACAAATGGGGAATATTAATTATCAAGCCGCATATGAATATCTAGAATCACAATTAGAAGACATCATGCTTGAAACAGCATACTTACTCGATCATAATCCAGCAACTTTGAAAATCGATGATATCGTAACGCATCAGGAAAAAGAAGGCGAAATTGATGTAACAATATGTAGTTCGGGAGAAAAAATGAAATATGCGCTCTATATTTATAAAAAGGGTGAATCAGTAGCGATTGATAAAAATCATGTATCAAGTTCAAAACCATTTTCAACTCGAATTAGAACCCGGTAAATATAGAATCAAAGCCTTTGTACAACAAAATGATCAGCAAAAAGTATCAGAATCAAAGGAAATGAGAGTCTACTAAGAAAAGAGGATAGCGATGTCTAAAAATAAGTGTATTTTTTCGTGGGATTTTAATACAAATACGCATAAACTCGAAATTCATTTTAAGAACAATCATTGGACACATAGAAGTGAAACGCAATTTAAAACAGCTTTAGAAAAAGTGACGGAAATTCAGTGCCATTTTTATGAAGTAATAGATGCGCGCACAATCGCAAATTTTAAAGCGTTATTAGCTGAGATACCGCATGTATTGAAATTTAAATGCATATTTCACGTCCTTGTGACAAATGAAACGACAATCATTAGCCTCTTATCTCAGATGCCTGAAATGTATATGCTTAACATTTACAACTTCAAGCATCAAATTCTATCTATAGATTTTATAGAAAATGAGGGGACACAGGCGCTAGTTGCTACGCATAACCAGCAATTAATTGAACAATTAAAGCTAGCAATCCAACAACAAATAGGCAGAAATACAGTGAATGAACATCAACTTAAAAATGCTTTAACACAGCTAGAGCATGACTATCAAGACTTGTACTCAGAATATATAAAGCAACATAAAAGGATGCAGTATGCATTTAGAGAATTACATCGTTTTAAACGGAGTGCTTGGAAATATAAAAAAATCTATTTAAATCATGAAAGGTTGATTGATCTTCTAGAAAAGGCAATTACTTATCAGAAAAAAGTGAACAAGAAAAATGTCAAAAAAGGGATGAAATGGTTTTGGAGGGAGGTTGTAAAATGAATGCATCGCCAGAACAATATTCACCGGAACAATTAGAAGCAATGCAAAAACCTATTGCAAGAAAACCTCATTCCTTTGCCAATTCGTTGATTAATAGTGGTGAGGTTCAAAATAACAAAAGGTTAAAAAAGGGAATTTCCTATATCTTATTTTTAAACAATCACTTAGATCAGGAAACTTTCCTACAACTTCAAAATCGCTATGACCAATTGATTTTAATATTTAAATCAAAAGAAGAGCTTTTAAATTTTAATGAGATGGCAATTCAAAAGCGTTCACAAATCTTTTGTCATTTATTCGAAAATGACTTTAACGCTTCGTTTGAATTTGCAATAAAACAGATTGAATACAGCCATGTTCTTATCACGCTGTTTCATGAGGAAATGATCAGTACATTGCCTATTGCTAATCATACATTATCACGCGATATGATTTATTTAATCGGTTCAGAATGGCTTTATCCGACACATGCGATACAAAATATCTATTTAAAGTATCTGCTTGATAGCTTTATAAAGTCATACATTAATGAAAGATGTAGTGAGTATATAGGTACTTCACAATGCAAAATAGAAGTATCGAATTTAACACAAAACCGAAAAACGAACATCGAAACGACAGCAGAAGCTTACCAAGCATTAAAAACGATTCAAGCTATTTATTCAGAGAGTCTCCTCACGGACGTTACTTATCATTTTGAAGCGAATGATTTAATCGTTAAACTTAAGGCTTTTATGGAAACGCAATCTTCAGAAGTCAATGCGCGATTAATGATGTATATCAGGGAACATTTCCAACCTTTCAATTATCATTTGTTGAATAATGGGCATGCCAAGACATTAGTGGTGGCCTATTGTTTTCCACCATTTATTGATACGAGTGGGAACGTCATGGCAAAGCGTATTCGAGATCAGGAAGAGATTGTAGATATCATATCAAATAACATGTCACGCATTAGAAACAAAGATCCGATGTTGAATACGCTAGCTGAACATTTAGTAGACACACATTACTTACTTGATGTTAAACAAGCCTTTTCTAGTTGGGAAAGTATTAGCGGATTTATCGAAGAAGGATTAAAAGTGTTAGAGGAAAATCCAAAATCTTACGAGCACCTCTATTCTCGAGCCATGTTTCCACAATCTCATTTTTTAGGATATGAAATTAAAGTTAAAAATCCGCACATCTTTTGGCGAGCTGAATTTTCAGATCCATTGCACACGACTGTAACAAGTGACTTAAGATTTGCACCCATTGAAGATGAACAGTATATATATCAAATTAAGAAATCTTTAAGACCCGAACTTGTGTCATTAGTTGACGATAATGTCTTTAATGTTTGTGAGTTACTTGCTTTATCTCATGCAGATGAATTAATTTTTACAAATGAAAATCAAATGGAGTACATGATTGAGCGATTTGATGACAATATTAAAGAAAGTATTAGAAACCGTGCAGTCATATCGAGACATCCTATCCCTCGAAAAGACGATTATTATAAAGTGATGACTACTTATGAAGTGGATGCTGAATATATCAACTTAGGTTATTTTGGTAATTTTTATGCTACGAGGGGTTTTAACGAGATTGAATTGGTATGCAAATATTTAGAATCTAAAGGGGAAACAAACTTTAGAATACATTGTTTTACAAATATTAGAGGTAATGTCTTGAATATGTACAAAAACAGTGATTTTAAAGAATATATTATTTTACACCCGCTGGTAGGTTATTTTGAATTTTTAAATCTTACTTTGTTATTCGATGGCTTACTTATTTTTGACGCACATACGATTGGTATTAAACAGTTGAATCCTTATATTCCTTCGAAGCTTAGCGATTATAAAGGCAGCGGTAATATGGTTTGGGCATTTACAGAGGAAGGAAGTGTAATGGATCAAGATCAATCGATTATTAAAACACGAATGGGAGACTTTGAAGATTACGTGAATTGCTTTCGCGAAATTAAAGCAAACGCACGAAATAACTCACATCTAAATCAGGTGATAACATGACTTATAAAGTAAAGGTAGAAAATGTCTCAAAAATATATGATTTAAATAACAGTAAAATTAGTAAAATGATTTCTTTATTTTCATTTGGTTATTTTTACAAACCTAAACCCTACTATGCGCTTTATGATATTTCATTTGAAGTCGAAAAAGGAACGTCAGTTGGACTCATTGGATTAAATGGTTCAGGGAAATCAACTTTATCAAATATTCTCGCAGAAGTATTAAAACCTTCGAGAGGGAAAGTAACGATTAATGGTAATGCTTCACTCATTGCGATTTCAGCAGGCTTGAAAAATGATTTTACGGGTGAAGAGAATATACGTTATAAATGTTTAATGCATGGTATGTCTACTAAAGAAATTAATCAAATATTCGATGATATCGTAAAATTTTCTGAGCTCGATGAATTTATTTATCAGCCCATTAAAAGTTATTCGAGTGGGATGAAAGCAAGATTAGGTTTTTCAATTGCTATTCATACAAATCCAGATGTTCTCATTGTGGATGAAGCGTTATCAGTTGGTGATGAAACGTTTGCGAATAAATGTATCGCCAAAATGAAAGAATTGCAGCAACAAGGAAAAACAATATTTTTTGTATCTCATTCAGCAGCTCAAATTAAAAATTTATGCGATAAAGCCATCTGGATTCACTATGGAGAAATGATTGAATATGGCGAAGTCAATCATGTTGTTAAGCGATATAATACGTTAATTCGTGGTTTTAAAGCACGAGATAAAAAAGGACAACTTGCTTATAAAAAGAAAATGCTTGGATTACAACAACAGAGAAGTGATTCAATTGAAGCGTCAGAATTATCACCTGTACATTGGCATACCTTTTTACCTTTAGGTGGTAGTTTCATTTTATTTTTAATCGCAATTATATGGCAAGTGGGTGGTTTTTAATATTTTAGACAGTGTTACATTTTAAAAGATATAAGAAAGGACGTTATAGATGAAAAAAGTAGGTATGTTCGTTTGGAATCACTTTACAAATGATGCGCGTGTGCATCGTGAATGTACCGCATTAGCAGATGCAGGTTACCAGGTTGATTTGATTGCGATTAATGATCCGAAAAATCCCAATATCCACCCTTATGAAAAGATTTCAGATCGTTTTAGCGTTCATCGCGTAAAACGTTATCCCACACTATTGCAAGCTTATTCAGATCATGGCAAACGCTTTTTAATCGTTGTCGGAGGTGTATGTACAGCTGTGGCAGTCGGCTTGTTTTATGTGAATTATATGTTATTAAGCAGCTATTTAGCATTATTATTAATTAGCATGGGGGCAATGAAATCCCGTTGGCTACGCAAGTGGGTAATTAATAGTGCGATTATTTTAAGAATGATTGTTAAAGGTTATCGCCTCAATCCAGACGTTTATCATGCAAACGATTTGAACACATTACCCCAAGGAATTGTGTGTGCGAAGTTGCGTCTCAAACCAAAACCGCTTGTCTATGATAGTCACGAAGTTCAATCCGATCGTACAGGGTATCGTCCTGATTTAATTAAGCGTATTGAAAGATTTCTATTACAATTTGTTGATGAAATGATAGTAGAAAATCATACGAGAGCAAAATATAATGAACACATTTACGGATTTTATCCGAAAACACTTTATAATTATTCTGAGCTGTATGATATTGAAACAAAACCTAAAATAAATTTACATCAAAAGCTTAATTTAAAACCAGATGAAAAAATATTACTCTACCAAGGGGGGCTTCAACAAGGTCGAGGTCTTGAAAAATTAATTGAAGCGATGCCTTTAATTAAGGAGGGCGTATTGGTTTTTGTCGGAGGCGGTAAATTGACAGAGACGTTGAAAACACAAGCGCAACAATCCTCTGCACGAGATTGGATTTATTTTTTAGATAAAGTCCCATTTCAAGAACTGCCAAGTATTACACGCGAAGCTTTCGTTGGTTTTCAAGTTTTACAAAATGTTTGTTTTAATCATTATTCAGCCAGTTCAAATAAATTATTTGAATATATCATGGCGCATGTCCCGGTTATTGGGTGTGATTTTCCTGAAGTTAAACGTGTTATTGTAGAAAATGAGATTGGTATTGCAATTGACCCTCATAACGCTCAGCACATCGCAAAAGCTGTTAATCAAATGATTGATGATCCGTCTTTTTATGCCCAATGTAAGGAGAATACCAAAAAGGCCAAAGTCATTTACAATTGGCAAAATGAAAAATCGAAGTTATTAGATGTTTACAACCACTTAGAGAAAGCACCACACATTATAGGCGCTATAAAAAATCGATTGCAATTACGATAGACAGCTACATCTCTCGACGGATTTTTAATATATGAAACAATAAATTGTAGCATTTCTGCATAAAAGTCTGTATAAAGGGAATGTGAAGTTTAAGTAAAGATTATGTTAAAAATTCGGAGGTTATACAATGAGGTTCAAAGTATTATCACTATTATTATCAACAGGGATTGTCCTAGCGGCTTGTGGTCATGATGATCACGACGATCACGATGACCATCAAGAGCATGCACAGAAAACTGAACAAAAATCAGACAATCAATCTAACGCATCATCTCAAAATATGACGACTCAAAATGTTAATAAAGTGAAAACACAACCAGAAGAAGCCATTAAAACTGCACAAAAATCATTTGATGGGGACGTTAAAAAATTAGAATATAAAAACGACCATGGCGAATGGGTTTATGAAATCGGCTTATTCAAAGGAAATAAAGAAGCAGAAATAAAAGTATCAGATAAAGATAATAAAGTCATACACAAAGAACAAGAATCAGAACACGAGATGGATAATGAAAAAGCGATCCAATATCAAGATGCAATTTCATTTAAAGAAGCTGTTAAAAAAGCACAGAAAAAATATGATGGTGAATTAAAACAATGGCAATTGAGCCAAGACGATGGTCAATTTGTTTATGAAATCGAATTATCAAGCAAGCAAGGTGAACAAGAAATCACATTGGATGCGAAGTCTGGTGACGTGCTTAAACAAGATCACGACAATTAAAATAAGTGATTGAAGTTAGGTTAGGTATGCATCTAATCCTACTTAAATTATCATTATCTATTCCCATAGAATATGTCCAATTCAGTGTAGACGATTGACTATAATTTAAATAAAAGAACAGTGTCTAATAGGTTTTATTTACACTTAGAAAGCTTGTACAGTTCTAGCCATATTGTTTATCTTTAGACTAAATAAGCGCTAAGACGACTTTTTCAATCAAAGTCATCTTAGCGCTCTCTTTATATCATTGTTATTGCTTATTATGGATTCACACTCGTTTGAGCCGGAATATTGATTTCCAATCTATCGCTATAATGATTTTATCCACATTTCGCGGTTCGTCTAAGTTATATTAAGGGCAGTAGGATAATAATGAGAAGAAAGAGTCAAGAAAATCTTCATATTGAATCTGCATCACAATTTGCGCATTCGGCTGAGAATGTTGGAAATCCATAATGGTCATGCCCCGTGTATGTTCACCTTTGAGTTCAACATCGACATGAGCTGGACGTAGTGTAAATAAATTTGGATGGATTAAATACATGATGGTGTAGGCATCATATACATTCAAGCCTTGTTGGAAGTTTTCACCTCTATAATGGCGGAAAAGCTCAACAAGCATCGCGCCAGTTTGATTCGTATTTTGAATCTTTGGCAACTTTTCTAAAGGAAGATTCGTTGTACGCACAACATCTAAACCAATTACGGTGATAGGTACACCACTATCAAAGACAATTTGAGCAGCTTCTGGATCAGCATAAATATTAAACTCAGCTGCTACAGTCACATTTCCTCGTGAAGCACTGCCGCCCATTAACACAATTTCTTTGATTTGATGTTTGATGTCCGGATGATGCTTTAGCAATAATGCGATGTTAGTTAAAGGACCAATTGGAACTAAGGTAATAGGTGAATGACTTTCAACAATGACGGATTTCATTGCTTCGACCCCATTGTCAGATTTCACCGTTCGTGTGAGAGGAGGAAATTCAAAGCCATCCATACCCGTTTCCCCGTGTACATGTTCTGCATAAATTGGAGGCTGAATTAAAGGGACAGCTTGACCACGACTGACTGGGACATCTTTATTGAAGTATTCTACGAGTGTTAACGCATTTCGTGTTGTTTTATCTATAGATACATTACCATGGACCGTGTTAATCAATTTGACATCGATTTCTGGATGATGAAGTGCGAAGCTGATGGCCGCAGCATCATCAATACCAGGGTCTGTATCAATAATAATAGGGATAGGCATCTCTATTGTCGCTCCTTTAAAATAATATTGTAAAAAAAGCACTAACACGCATGCGTGTTAGTGCTTTCGTTATGCATTGCTTAGATGTGGTGACCGTGACCACCTTGCATAACCCAATATGTTCCGATAACAATAACTAAAGTAATGATAATCGCAAAGAGTACTTTTGCAAGTTGAATACGACCATTTTTACCTTCAGTTAAATGCATGAACATTAAGAGTTGTAAGAACGCTTGGATAAATGCAAAACCAAAAATAATAGTAACTTTGGCGTTAAAAGACAGTGATGTGTAAAGAGTCACGAAAACTGCAAGTAACGTTAAAATGATTGAGGCAATAAAGCCTATCGTATGTTTAACAATTGTATTCATCCGCTATACACCATCCCTATCATATATACGGCAGTAAAGATGAAAATCCAAACAACATCTAAGAAGTGCCAGTATAAACTTACTATAAATAATTTTGGTGCGTTGTATTTATTAAGCCCGCGCATTGCAACTTGGATTAATAAGCAGATAATCCAGAAAATACCTAAAGTTACGTGGGCACCGTGCGTTCCTAATAGAATAAAGAAACTAGACCAGTAGGAAGCAGTTTGTGGTGTTGCACCTTCATGAACGTAGTGCGAGAACTCGAAAATCTCGAATCCAACAAATCCGATCCCTAGTAACACTGTAATAATCATCCAAAGTAATAATAAATTCTTATTTTCTTTACGCATGTAATAAATCGCGATACCGCAAGTATAAGAACTTGTTAAAAGTAAGAAAGTCATGATTAATACGAGTGGTAATTCAAACAAATCAGTTGTAAGCATGCCACCATAACTACCACCATGTTGGAGGGTTAATAGTGTTGCGAAAAGCGTACCAAAAAGTGCAAATTCAGCTGTAAGGAAGATCCAAAAACCGAGTTTATTTATTTCGCCTTCATGTGTACGAGCATCAATAGTATCGACAACCTTATTACTCATGATTTAGAGCCTCCCTTTCTTTTTGACGTGCCTTTCTTAAGCGCGCTTCAGTTTCAGCGACTTCACTTGCAGGAATAATATAACCGTGATCTTCTTGGAAACTTCTCCAAATCATTAATCCGAAAATACCAGCAAGTGATAAAATCGCAGGTAATAATGTTTCGAATACTAAGAAGAAACCACCGATGAAGAACAAGACACCCATCCAGAAACCAATGTGTGTATTATTTGGCATGTGAATGTCACTATAATTATGATTGTCAAGATAGTGTCTACCTTGTCGTTTCATTTCAACAAATGTATCAAGATCGTCCCACTCTGGTGTGATGGCAAAGTTGTATTTAGGTGGAATTGCTGAAGCAGTTGACCACTCTAAACCACGTCCTAAACCATCCCAGTTATCGCCAGTTGCTTCACGTGGTGCTTTAATGTGACTGTAGATGATGTTACCAACGAAAATTAAGAAGCCGATAGACATCAACGCTGCACCAATTGAAGAAATAAAGTTCAATAAGAACCAGTGATCTTCAGGCATATAAGTGTAAAGACGACGTGGCATACCATCAAGACCTAAAATGAATTGTGGTAAGAATGTAACGTTGAAACCAATCATAAAGATCCAGAAGAACCATTTATTTGGTTTCTCAAATAATTTGTATCCCATTGCTTTTGGATACCAGAAAATCATAGCTGCGAAACATGCGAATACAACACCAGCAACAATTGTGTAGTGGAAGTGGGCCACTAAGAAATATGTGTTGTGGTATTGGAAGTCAGCGGATGCCATCGCAAGCATGACACCTGTAACCCCACCAATTGTAAAGTTAGGGATAAATGCTAATGAGAATAGCATAGGTGATTCAAAAGTAATTCGGCCTTTGTACAATGTGAATAACCAGTTAAAGATTTTCACACCTGTAGGAACAGCGATTAACATTGTTGTAATTGAGAAGAATGAGTTAACTAATGCACCATTACCCATTGTGTAGAAATGGTGAACCCAAACTAAGAAACTCAAGAATGCGATACCAGCTGTTGCCCACACCATACTTTGGTGTCCGAATAAACGTTTACGTGCAAATGTTGGAATAATTTCTGAATAAATACCGAATGCCGGAAGGACAAGGATGTATACCTCAGGGTGCCCCCATACCCAGAAGAAGTTTGCCCATAACATCGGCATACCGCCATTGGCTACTGTAAAGAATGCAGTGTCAAAGATTCTATCAGCAGTCATTAACGCAAGTGCGATTGTTAATGCAGGGAATGCCAAGATAATAATTAACATTGTAATAAACGTTGTAACAACAAACATTGGCATTTGCATAAATGTCATACTTGGTGTTTTTAGCTTAATGATAGTAACGAAGAAGTTAATACCTGTTGCTAAAGTACCAATACCTGAAATTTGAATCGCGATTAAGTAGTAGTTTACACCTGGTCCAGGACTAAATTCACCAGCAAGTGGTGCGTAGTTTGTCCAACCTGCTGCAGGTGAACCACCGACGATAAATGAAAGGTTGAATAAAAGCATACCTGCTACAAACAACCAAAAACTAATGTTGTTAAGTAATGGGAATGCAACGTCACGTGCACCAATTTGTAATGGAATAATGATGTTCATTAAACCGATAACAAGTGGCATTGCCATGAAGATGATCATGATTACACCGTGCGTTGTAAAAATTTCGTTATAATGGTTTGATTCTAAGAATGGGTTATCTGGTACTGTTAATTGAATACGTAATAGGATTGCATCAATACCACCACGTACAAACATTAAAACAGCACAGATTAAGTACATTAAACCAATCTTTTTGTGGTCGACTGACATGAACCATTCCTTATATAAATATCCCCAGAGCTTAAAGTAAGTAATGGCAGCAACAACACCAATAACAAGGAATGGTGCTGCAATTTGAGCCAATGTAATCATCCAGTTACCGTTTACTAAAAGCTCATTCCACGGAAAGTTCAACATTAATGTCCACCTCCACTTTTATGATCTTTATGTGCCTCAGCATCTTTGGCACCTTCATGCATTGATTCCATTTCGTCCATAGTATGCTTTTCATTTTTCATGAATGCACGATTATATGGCTCGTCGTTTTTCAGAATGGCAGCTTTCATACCATGTCGTTCGTAGTTCGCATTTGTAATTTGTGGTTTACGTGCTGGCTTATTCGGTTCACTTAGTACGCCTTTTGTATCATCATAGAAGTTTGGATCTTTTGGTACGTAGTTGAATCGTTTATAAGCATAGAAAATGTATTCTGGATCAGCAGCAGGATCCACAAATGCCATATGTGTGCCACTAAAAGTAAGTTCTTTATTTTTAGTGGTAGGTAAAAGTTGTTTATCAAACGTATCTTGATCAATTTTTTTCTCAGATTGCGCTTCTTTTACCCATTTGTCATATTCACTTTGACTGACAGCTTCTACGTTAAATGTGTGACGAGAGAAGCCTTCACCGTTAAAGTTTGAGTTACGTCCACGATATGTACCTTCTTCGTGAGCTTGGTAAGTCCACTCCATTGTCATGGCAGTCATAGCATATTTTTGACCACCTAATTGAGGAACCCAGAAACTTGTCATTGTGTCCATTGCTTGAAGTTTGAAAGTAATTGGTCGGTTAGTAGGAATTTTAATGTGGTTAACCGTTTCAATTTTTTCATCCGGATAAGCAAAGAACCATTTGTATCCACCACTCACTGCATAAATGACAATTGGGTCATCTTCAGCTTTAGGTGGCTCCTCATATTCATATAAGGCTCTAACAGTTGGAATCATTAATGCAATTAAAATGATCACAGGGATGATGAACCATACTGTCTCAAGAATAACGTTGTGGTGCATTTTTCCTGATTCGCTTGTGTTTTTGTAACGATACTTAAACGTAAATATCGCGAATAGGATAAGTACCACAGCTACAATGGCAACCATAAAGATGATTGAATAAATAATCAAAAACCTTTGGTCGCTGGCCATTGGCCCTTTTGCGTTTAGAACTTCTACATCAGAACAGCCCGCAAGCAAAAACAATGTTCCGAAAGCTAGAAGCAAAGACTTAAATTTTGACACTTTTTTTGACCTCCTAATACTACAATTGTAGGGCTTATACTAATTTTAAAATAATATATGATATTTACAAGTGCCATTTTGAAAAAATAATAAATGAAAAAACATGAAAGCCTTGATATTCAAGGCATGATAGGGCTTCAGGGCATTATTAAAATTATGTGTACATTTTGTGAAAAGTCTCTATTTCTACTTATTTAATTAAGATTTAATTAAGAAAAAGGTAATGTTTATTTTTTCACAAACTTTTCGAGCTATTTTTTTTGGATTTAAAAAAGGGGATTTGAAGAATAGATGTAGGGAAAGTGCTAATTAAAATTTGTGAAAAAAAGTTTAAAATACGAAGTAGTTGATATGAAAAAAAGAGAAAGATTTATAAACACAGTTTTTATGTGTCTATTTTATCTCTCTCTTCTTTATGGGAATGGCATAGCACATCAATATTATTTTTAGTGCATAATAAATTTTGCATTAGGAAAAAGTGTTGATGCTTCCTTTGGTTGGTCGGAACTAATGATACAAATGTTATTTTAAGGGTGCATCTACAACTTTAATCACTCTTGAAGAAGTTTCAATCGCACCGTCTGAATCGGCAACTTGGTATTGAAGTTCGTATGTACCTTGTTTAGATGTATCGATATGACCATTCACTTTAATTTTATCAGTTAAGTCGCCGTCTTCTTTATCAAAAGCGGTCACACCTTCAAGGGGGTTGTATTTTTCGCCCACTTGAATGACCGAGTCTTTTATACCTTTAAAAGAGGGAATCGTGTTTGTTGTAGCCTCTGCATTAAGATGTGGTGTGACAAGTGTTGCTGATACACCGATAGCTGATAATGATTGAAGTAGTTTATTCATAAGATTTTGGCCCTCCGTTCATTGAACTGTTATGGTATTCACATTAAGTATTATACATTCTTCAGAGAATTTTGCTATCCATCTATGGACCTAATTATCATCAATGAGAATATGTTATATTTTTCTAGAATGGCTGTATCAAAATGTACGATTGATTTACTTTTGACATAAGCCAAATGTTTGAGTAAGGAATCTATGCAAATATTAAACAGGAGTGAGGATTTATGTTAACACAAGAAGAAAAAGGAATTATTTTGCAAACTGTACCGATTTTAAAAGAGAGAGGAACAGAAATCACATCAAATTTCTATAATAGAATGTTTAACCAACACCCTGAATTGCGCAATATGTTTAATCAAACGAACCAAAAGAAAGGATTTCAATCGACAGCGCTTGCACAATCTGTCTTAGCAGCTGCAATGAACATTGAGGACTTTACACCGATTTTACCTATTATTAAAGAAATCGCTTATAAACATTGTGCTTTACAAGTTTTTCCAGAGCATTATCCGATTGTAGGTGAAAATTTACTTGCTGCCATTCAAGAAATTGTTGGGCTTGAAGAAGATGATCCAGTTATTCAAACTTGGGCAAAAGCATATGGCGTGATTGCAGATGCTTTCATCGGTGTAGAAAAAGAAATCTATGAAAACATGGCTTGGGACGGTTTCAAACCATTTAAAATTACGCATATTGAGCAAGTGACACATAATATTAAAGCATTTACAGTGACTTCAGAGACACAAGATTTAAGTCAGTTTGTACCAGGACAATACATCACAGTAGATATTGAAAGTGAAAGATTACCTTATAGAGAAAAACGTCACTATTCTATTGTAGATGGTGGTAAAGACTTCTTGACATTTGGGGTAAGACATGAAGTGAGTGATACACATGAGGGTGAAGTATCGACGGTATTACATGAAGAATTTAAAGAAGGGGATACGATTTTATTATCTGCACCGGTGGGAGGATTTAAAGTACATCATTCTGAAAAGCCTCAATTATTTATCGGTTCAGGCGTAGGTGTAACGCCTTTAGTCTCTATGTACCGACAAGTGGTTGAATCACAAGGTACAGCACAAATGATTCATGTCGCTGCGACAGAAAATGACGTTGCTTTTAAAGACACATTAGAAGCGTTAACAGCAAAATCGTCTCATGCGCATCTTCATCTTCATATTAAAGATAAAGAAGGTTATTTAGAAGCGGATGAACTTAAAACCTACCTTACAGATGAAACAGAAGTTTATGTATGTGGAGGAACACCATTTTTACAATCCATCATTAAAACATTAGATGATTTAGGCGTAGACCAAAATCGAATTCACTTTGAAACATTTGTACCACGTTTAAGTGTTAATGTATAAATAATAAATAATGAAAAGCGATGAAGAAGGGCTTAGTGGCTTGCTTCTTCATCGCTTTTTTAGAAAGAATAAAAAATAATCGTGAGTTAATGCGATTGAACTATATTATTTTTTATCCGTATAGCCAAGGGAATTAAAAAGGGTTTTATAATTTTCAATGGCTGTAGATTGATATAATCTACTTGTCAAATGCACATTTTGTAATGGCTGATTAACAATATCTTCCATTCTAGAAGCAAATTCTTCTATATTTTGTGGTGTGACTAGATAACCATTTGACTCATGATCAATAATTTCTCTAGGTCCATATTTCACATCATATGAAACGACAGGACATCCTGTTTTGATACTTTCCATAATTGTAAGCCCAAATCCCTCGTGCAGGCTTGTTAGTAAAGAAGCTTTTGCACGTGAAAATACGTCTAATGGATTTGATGTGAAGCCATTAATTTCGACACTTTCTTCTAAATCTAATTCTTTAATCAAAGATTTAATCATTTTTAGTTGGTCATCTTCATCTTTACCATAAAGGTGAAGTTTATCTTCGTAGCCCTTATCTTTAAATAATTTGTAAGCACGAATAAGATGCGTCAATTGTTTCTGTACGCTAAATCTTCCGATAAAAACAAAGTCTTTACGAGCATGTTCAATGTTGTGGGAATCCGTGTGGTCAATAGAGTGAGGGATGACTACGAATTTATCATTTGAAATACCATATTTTGCTTGAATATCTTCTTTTTGGTGATTTGTAAGGATTAGATATTTGAATACAGCGTTACTATTTTCTAATGCAAATTGATAAGATTTGAGTACGCTTGTATCATCATTTTGTAAATGCGTATTATGGAAAACGAGGATGTTTTTAGTCTTCTTTTTATTGAATAATAAAGGTCTGTCCAATAAACGCGCATCATTGAAAACAATGTCACCGTCTTGGAACTTACTTTCAAAATAATAACGAAATAATGCTTTTTCATTATCAAAAAAGCGATAAGGTCGACCTTCTTGATCAACAAGTTTGATGAGACTTAGTTTAGGTTTTGCATCTGAAGTATAGTATTTGACGCAATATGGGTAGCCTAAACCATCATAAAATGTTTCAACTTGCTTACCGAAAGTCTTAGGATGATAGACGATTTTTTGATGAATATAGCCGTATTGATTGTACTTACATCTTTCAATGCGACGCTTGGAGATGTCATCCATAAAATCTTCTAATTCTAAGATGTTTGATTTTGCATAGTATTTTCTATAAAGGACATAGCGTTCTTGATCGTAGTATCGAACAATGTCATTATCTTTCTTAGAAACTTTAGATGTCAGTCCTTCGATTTCTCGAGGTGACTCATTTATGAATGGCCTTGATTTGAAACGACTCCGTTTAACGGCATACAGACGATAACCAGATAACCAATCATAGATGTTTTCATGCGTAATAGAGGAATCAAGAATGCCTTTTTCGAAAAATGTTTTTTGAATTTCTGGATATTCAATATTGTAGTTTGTTGTCAAAATTACATTATCGATGTTTAATTGCTGTTTGAGTAGATTTATTCTTTGTAACAATGACTTAGTACGACCACCATGTTCTTTTGGTAGAGTAGAAGTAATTGTATAAATCATATTAAGAAAAGCCCCTTTAGTTAAAATAATTATATTAATGTCCTTGAAAATATTCTAACTATAATTTGCTTAGATGTATATAGTTCTAGTAAATTGTAATAAATTAATTTGATATTTGAATGATGGAGACTTTTAATATGTTATATTTATATAGTAAATAACTGGTATTAAATTAACTATAAAACGAATTGAATAATTATAACGAAATATAATATGTATTTTACATACAAGAAAGAGCCTGGGACATAAATACCAAAATAAATAGCTCGAAGACGATTTTTATCAAAATCATCTTCGAGCTTCCTTTTATTATCATGCTTCGTATTATATAGGCTCGCTTTCCGAGGGGACAGCCTCAGCCTGTAGTCTTCGGCTCGTCCTGTTCCCTCAGGAGTCTCGCTATAAATACTTCGCTTATATATGTAATCATTCACCATTATACTTAAAAAAATAAGTCACTTTCGTATAATTTAATTCATCACAACAAAAACTAAATTAACGAGGTGCCTAAGGAAATTAGTCGCATCTAGTGCGGCTAAACTGATGATAAAAGGAAAAAATCCGAGATTTTTCGTTTTTTACGAAAACCTCGGATTTCATCGATTATTGAGACAATTTTGTCTCAGGCTCTTTATATATCAATATTTGAATTGTCCTAGGTAACTAACTAAGAAAAAATATACCGTTAACAGACATATCTTTAGCATGCATCAATGTTGATAGTTTATTCCAAGCCACGACGCATTTTTTCAGCAATTAGAGTATTATTTAAAACCATTGTGATTGTCATCGGTCCTACACCACCAGGAACAGGTGTGATTGCGCCTGCAATTTCTTTTACTTCGTCATACTCTAAATCACCTTTAAGCTTACCGTTTTCATCTGGTGTATTTCCGACATCAATCACTACAGCACCGTCTTTAACGTCATCACGTGTCACCATGCCAGGACGACCTACCGCACTTACAATGACATCAGCTTGTTTTAAATGTTCACTAATATTTTGACTGCGTGAATGTAAAACAGTGACAGTTGCGTTTTGTTGGATTAATAATTTTGCCACAGGTTGACCCACAATATGACTACGGCCGATAACTACTGCGTTTTTACCTTCTAAATCAATATCCGCATGTTTCAATAATTCCATCACGCCAAGTGGTGTACATGGGATTAATTTTGCTTCATCTAAATATAAACGACCAATGTTGATAGGGTGGAAACCATCAACATCTTTGGCTGGGTCAATGGCATCTAATACTTTTTGTTCGTCCACTTGTTTCGGAAGCGGAACTTGTACTAAAATCCCACTTACGCTGTCATCTTGATTTAAGCGATCTAACTCTTTTAACACATCTGCTTCAGAAGTATCTTCATCTAAATGAATAACTTCAGAAATCATGCCAATTTTTTCAGCTGCCTTCTTTTTTGAACGGACATAGCTTTGGCTTGCGCCGTCATTTCCAACTAAAATAACAGAAAGCTTAGGTGTATACCCTTGCGCCTTTAATTTTTCTACTTCATCTTGCAAACCTTGTCTATAATCTTTCGCGATTTGCTTCCCATCTAAAATTTTTGCACTCATAAAAATAGCCTCCTCATAATAATTCGAACAATAACGAATGATTGCAATGTAATTATACCAATAATCGAACAAAATACGAAATATAGATTTTAAAAAAGTATTAAAGTTCGATTTTTACGTTGAAAAAAGCATGTGAGCTTGTTATGCTATACCTGTAATATACAACTATTAAGATTAATATTTCAAATCTTTGAAAGGGTGTTCATAGTGAAGGTAGCAGTCATAATGGGGAGTTCTTCTGACTGGGAAATAATGAAAGAAGCTTGCGTCATGTTAGATGAGTTTGAAATTCCATATGATAAAAAAGTCGTTTCAGCACATCGCACACCACATATGATGGTCGAATTTGCAAGTCAAGCACGACAAAATGGATATTCAGCCATTATTGCAGGTGCAGGTGGTGCTGCACATTTACCGGGTATGGTCGCTTCTATGACGACATTGCCCGTCATTGGCGTACCTATTGAATCTAAAAGTTTAAAAGGTTTAGATTCATTACTTTCTATCGTTCAGATGCCTGGCGGAATACCTGTAGCTACAACGGCAATTGGTAAAGCAGGTGCAAAAAATGCAGGGATTTTGGCTGCAAGAATGATAGGTATGACAGATGAACAAGTTCAAGCGCGTTTAACCGCTTATGAAGCATCGCTTGTAGAAAAAGTAGAGGTGATGCAAAATGACCTTCGATAAGTTACATTTTGGACAAACAGTTGGCATTATTGGTGGCGGACAACTTGGAAAGATGATGGCACAATCTGCACAAAAAATGGGGTATCGTGTAGTCGTGTTGGATCCAGATGAAAATTGTCCTTGCCGTTATGTTGCACATGAATTTATACATGCTGCCTATGATGATATGTCAGCATTAACACAATTAGGAGAAAAATCAGACGTTATCACTTACGAGTTTGAAAATATTGCGGGCAAACAACTTCAAAAACTTGTAGATAATTACAACGTTCCTCAAGGTTATCAAGCCATCCAACTTCTTCAAGATCGTTTAACAGAAAAACAAACTTTACAAAATGCAGGCGCAAAGGTCGTCCCATTTGTTCAAGTCACATCAGCACAAGATTTGAATGTGGCAATACGAACATTAGGATATCCTTTTATGCTTAAAACACGTTTTGGAGGTTATGACGGTAAAGGTCAAATCCTTGTACAATCAGAAGTGCAACTCGAGGAAGCATTAGCTTTAATTGAAAATCAAGAATGTGTCGCAGAACAATTTTTGGATTTAGTACTCGAAGTTTCACTAACTGTAACGATAGGGAACCATGGACAAAAAGTTTATTTTCCGCTTCAAGAAAATGAACATCGTCATCAAGTATTGTTTAAAACAATTGTACCTGCGCGTTCAAGTAAAGAGGCAGAAGCACGACAAGAAGTTTCGAAAATTACAGAAGCAGTACATTTCGTAGGGACATTTACAGTTGAATTTTTTATTGATCAACAAAATGAACTATACGTCAATGAGATTGCGCCACGTCCTCATAATTCAGGACATTATTCAATTGAAGCGTGTGATTTTTCTCAATTTGATACACATATCCTAGCTGTGACGGGGCAACAATTGCCATCTCAAATCGAGTTATTGAAACCTGCAGTCATGATGAACTTACTAGGTAAAGATTTAGACTTATTAGAAGATCAATTCAGTCAACATCCAGAATGGCATGTGCATATTTATGGTAAAACAGTGCGAAAACCTGAACGTAAGATGGGACATATGACCGTTTTAACAGACGATATTGAAAAAACTGAAAAAGCTATGTTGAAACAATTTGAAGGGAGAGACCAAATCAAATGAGTCTACTATATGAAGGTAAAGCCAAACGTGTATTCGAAACGGAGCAACCGTATGAATTACGTATCGAATATAAAGATGAAGTGACAGCAGGAAATGGCGCTAAAAAAGATGCAATGGTTGGGAAAGGGCGCTTAAACAACCAAATTACAAGTAAGATTTTTGAATATATTAAAAAAGAAGGCGTTGAAAGTCACTTCATTCGTCAATTGTCTGAAACGGAGCAATTAGTAAAAGCGGTTAAAATCATCCCGCTAGAAGTCGTAGTCAGAAACATTGCTGCAGGCTCTATTACAAAACGTCTTGGTTTTGAAAAAGGACATCGTTTTGATTATCCTTTCGTTGAGTTTTTCTACAAAAATGATGACCTTAACGACCCATTGATTACAGATGATCATGTTAAGCTCCTTCATATTGCAGATGACGAAACGATTGCTGCACTTAAAGCGGAAGCACTCAAAGTGAATCAAGCGCTTGTGAAATTAATGGATGAAATGGGACTTGATCTCGTTGATTTTAAGGTTGAATTTGGGCACGATTCATCAGGGAAACTTGTGCTCGCAGATGAAATTTCCCCTGATACATGTCGTATTTGGGATAAAACGACACACGAAAATTTTGACAAAGATGTATATAGAGAAGATACAGGTTCTTTAATCGATACTTATCAAACTTTCTTAAATAAATTGGAGGCACTTTAATTATGAAAACAATCGAATTACACATCACTTTACAACCCCAAGTTTTAGATACACAAGGACAAGCGTTGAATCGTGCAGTACACGATTTAGGATATCCACAAGTTAATGATATTCGTGTAGGGAAAGTGTTATATATGACAATTGATGAAGCAACGGATGAAGCGGTTCATAATGTCATCACAACATTAAGCGAAAAGTTATTTGCGAATACAGTGATAGAAGAATATAGCTACAAAGTATTGGATGAAAAGGAGAATGCATAAAATGAAGTTTGCTGTCCTAAGATTCCCAGGGTCTAACTGTGACCGTGATATGTATAATGCAGCGATCAAATCAGGTGTAGAAGCTGATTATGTGGATTATCGTGAAACGTCATTAAAATGGCTACGACGGTGTTTTGATTCCTGGTGGTTTTTCATTTGGTGATTATTTGCGCTCAGGTGCTGTAGCGAGTGTCGCACCGGTTATTAAAGAAGTTAAAAGACTTGCAGAAGAAGGCAAACCTGTCCTTGGCGTTTGTAACGGTTTTCAAATTTTAACAGAAATTGGACTTCTTCCTGGTGCATTGTTGCATAATGACTCACACTTATTTGTAAGTCGCAACGAACGTTTGAGAATTGTAAATCATCAAACACCGTTTACAAATAACTATGCTGAGGGTGAAGAAGTGGTTTACCCGGTTGCACATGGTGAAGGTCATTATTATTGTACGGAAGAAATTTATCAAGACTTAGTAGAAAATAACCAAATTATTTTGAAATATGTGGACAATCCAAATGGTTCACACGATGATATTGCAGGGATTGTGAATAAAGCAGGAAACGTTTGTGGCATGATGCCTCACCCAGAGCGAGCATTAGAAGCAATTCTTGGTACTGATAGTGGTGTGAAATTATTTGAATCTATGGTAAATAGTTGGAGGGAACAAAATGCCTAAATTTTTAGAGCCGTCTGCGGAAGAAGTTAAATCAGAAAAATTGTATCGTGATATGGGGTTAAGTGATACAGAGTTCGAAAAAGTAACTGAAATTTTAGGACGCACACCTAATTTTACTGAAACAGGTATTTTTTCAGTAATGTGGAGTGAACACTGTTCTTACAAACACTCTAAACCATTTTTAAAACAATTCCCAACTACAGGTGAACATGTATTAATGGGACCTGGTGAGGGGGCAGGTGTTGTGGATATTGGTGATAATCAAGCAGTCGTGTTTAAAGTTGAATCACACAACCATCCATCAGCAATAGAACCGTATCAAGGCGCAGCAACAGGTGTTGGTGGCATTATTCGTGATATCGTATCTATCGGTGCACGTCCAATTAATTTATTGAATAGTTTACGCTTTGGCGAACTGACTGAAAAAACGAACCGTCGATTATTAAGTGGCGTAGTTGCAGGTATAGGTGGCTATGGTAACTGTATTGGAATCCCTACAACTGCAGGGGAGATTGAATTTGACGAACGCTATGATGGTAATCCACTTGTCAATGCGATGTGTGTCGGTGTTATTGATCATGACATGATTCAAAAAGGAACTGCTAAAGGCGTAGGTAACTCTGTCATTTATGTTGGCTTAAAAACAGGACGTGATGGAATTCACGGTGCGACTTTTGCATCAGAAGAGTTAACAGAAGAAAGTGAAAGTAAACGTCCTTCTGTTCAAATCGGTGACCCATTTGTCGGTAAAAAGTTAATGGAAGCGACTTTAGAAGCAATCACTTTTGAAGAACTAGTAGGAATTCAAGATATGGGTGCTGCAGGTTTGACATCTTCATCTTCTGAAATGGCTGCAAAAGGGGGCAGCGGTATTCATTTAGAACTAGATAAAGTCCCTGTACGTGAAAAAGGAATTTCACCATATGAAATGATGCTTTCAGAAACACAAGAGCGTATGTTACTCGTTGTTAAGAAAGGAACTGAACAAAAGTTCTTAGATTTATTTGATTATCACGAGTTAGATAGTGCAGTCATTGGTGAAGTAACAGATACCAATCGTTTTGTTCTCACATATGAAGGTGAAGTTTATGCAGATATCCCTGTTGAACCGCTTGCTGACGAAGCACCAGTTTATGTATTAGAGGGAGAGAAACTTCAACATGAAGCGCCGGCAAACAATTACGACAATATAGATGTTGAAAATGTATTCGATCAATTACTGACGCATCCTACAATTGCATCAAAACATTACTTGTATGATCAATACGATCAACAAGTCGGTGCGAATACCATTGTGAAACCGGGATTACAAGCTTCAGTTGTACGTGTCGAAGGTACGAATAAAGCTGTTGCATCAACAATCGATGGTGAAGCTCGTTACGTATTTAATAATGCGTATGAAGGTGGAAAAATGGTCGTTGCAGAAGCATACCGTAACTTAATCGCAGTTGGTGCAAAACCGCTTGCGATGACGGACTGTTTAAACTATGGTTCTCCTGAGAAAAAACACATTTATCAACAGCTTATTGATTCTACAAGAGGAATGGCTGAAGCATGTGAAGTATTAGCAACACCTGTCGTATCTGGTAACGTATCACTTTATAACGAAACACGAACATCTTCAATTTTCCCAACACCTGTTGTAGGTATGGTGGGATTAATAGAAGATATCGATTATTTAAAATCATATCAACCATCTGTTGGCGATACACTTTATGTTGTAGGTGAAACGACAGATAGCTTTGGTGGAAGCCAAATTGAGAAACTTTTACATGGCGGTGTCAATCATGAAGAGGCGCATATCGATCTATCTAAAGAAGTACAAAGAGGCGAAGCAATCCGTTCAGCGATTCGCAGTGGAAAAGTTTCACATACACAAACAGTCGGTAAAGGCGGTTTATTACTTACATTAGCTAAAATGAGTGCGCATTACAGCTTAGGTATTGATGCAAAATTTGATTTAACGAATGCACAGTTGTTTAGTGAGACACAAGGGCGTTATATTGTCGCTGTTAAAAAAGGACAAAGCATTGATATTGAAGATGCAACACTAATTGGTTCTTTCACTGACACTGACGACTTTAAAGTAGAAGGTAAAGAAAGTGTAATCGAACGTCGTACATCAGAACTTAAAAGAAACTGGGAAGGGGCTATTGAGGCATGTATGACATCCGTGGACTAAATGAAGAATGCGGTGTTTTTTGGAATTTGGAATCATCCACATGCGGCACATTTAACATACATGGCTTTACACAGTTTACAACACCGTGGTCAAGAAGGTGCTGGAATTGTATGTTCGAATGGTGAGCAACTCTTTGGCGCACGTGGTATGGGATTACTTCCCGAAGCGATTTCAGAACAACAACTTAACTCACTTCAAGGTTATGCGCACGCTATCGGTCATGTCCGTTATGCGACAACGGGTGCAAGTGAAATTTCAAATGTCCAACCCTTTTTGTTTAAACATTCAAAAGGGGACTTAGGATTAGCGCATAATGGGAATTTGACAAATGCAGGTCAAATTCGTAAAGCGATTGAGTCTGAAGGCGGCATATTCCAAACAACAAGTGATTCAGAAGTTTTAGCACACTTACTCATTAAAGGTAAATCGAAAAATATTAAGACGAATCAAAAAGCTGCGTTGAACCAAGTGAAAGGTGCCTTTAGTTGTGTCATTTTAAATGAACAGCAATTGACCGTAACACGAGATAATCGTGGGGTACGTCCTTTAATGCTTGGTAAAGTGGACGGAGCATATTGTGTAGCTAGTGAAACATGTGCTTTTACAGCAATTGGTGCAGAGTATATTCGTGATATTGAACCTGGAGAATTAATCACATTTTCAAATGAAGATGATGTGGACTACGATATGTATACGCCTGATGTAGATCATAAGATGTGTTCTATGGAATATGTATATTTTGCACGTCCTGATTCTGAATTTCGAAATCATTCTATTTATAATGTCAGAAAAGCTTTAGGGCGCAAGTTAGCTGAAGAAATGGGAGTAGATGCAGACATCGTTATTGGTGTGCCTGATTCTTCTCTTCAAGCTGCAAAAGGTTTTTCTGAATACACAGGAATTCCGAATGAACAAGGATTATTAAAAAATCGATATATTGGCCGTACTTTTATTACACCTGATCAAACAGTCAGAGAGCGTCAAGTCCGAATGAAGCATTCTCCAATTCGTGATGTGATTGAAGGAAAACATGTCGTGGTGATAGATGACTCCATTGTGCGTGGAACGACAAGTAAATACATTGTGAAAGCATTAAAATCAGCAGGTGCTAAAGAAGTGCATATGGGTATTTCTTCACCTCCATTACAAGATCCATGTTATTACGGGATAGACGTTTCTACACATGCTGAACTGATGGCAGCACAACATAGCGTCGAAGAAATCCGAAAAATGATTGGTGCAGATACATTAACGTATTTATCTGTAGATGGGATGCATGAAGTGTTCGGAGCGCACGGTTCTAAAGGTGAATGTAACGCTTGCTTTACAGGTGAATATCCAATTGAAATTGTAGATCATCAATTGCCAGAAGCGAAAGAAATGAAAAGAAGAGGAGTGTAATAAATGGCTGAATCGTATAAAAAAGCTGGGGTGGACATTGAGGCAGGTTATGAAGCGGTCAAACGTATGTCCAGTCATGTTGAAAGAACAATGCGCAAAGAAGTACTCGGTGGATTAGGTGGCTTTGGGGCAACTTTTGATTTATCACAACTGAACATGAAAGCGCCTGTCCTCGTATCAGGTACAGATGGCGTCGGTACAAAACTAAAACTTGCGATTGACTATAATCAACATGACAGCATCGGTATTGATGCAGTAGCCATGTGTGTCAATGACATTTTAACGACAGGTGCAGAGCCATTATACTTCTTAGATTACATTGCTACAAATAAGGTCGTACCTGAAGTCATTGAGCAAATTGTCAAAGGAATTAGTGATGGTTGTGTTGCTACAAATACAGCGTTAATCGGTGGCGAAACGGCTGAAATGGGTGAGATGTATCACGAAGGTGAATATGATGTCGCTGGTTTTGCTGTAGGTGCTGTTGAAAAAGAAGACTATATCGATGGCTCAAAAGTTGAAAAAGGAGATGTCATCATTGGACTTGCATCCAATGGTATTCACTCAAATGGTTATAGTTTAGTACGTCGCTTAATTGCACAATCTGGCATTAATGTCGAAGATGAATTTGAAGCAGGGAAAAGCTACTTAGATGTATTTTTAACACCGACTGCACTATATGTTAAACCTGTACTTGAGGTGAAATCACAAGTACAAATTAAAGCGATGACACATATTACAGGGGGTGGCTTCTATGAAAATATTCCTAGAGCACTTCCACAAGGTAAGACAGCCGTTGTTAATACAGAATCTTTCCCAACACCTAAAGTATTTGAATGGTTACAACAAGAAGCACAAGTTGATAGTGATGAAATGTATCACATCTTTAATATGGGCATCGGTTTTACACTTATTGTTCGACCTGAAGATGAAACAAAAGTGCATCAAATTTTAAAAGCAGCGGATGTTCAATCTTACACAATAGGTACAATTACTGAAGAAGATGAAGCCATTCGCTTAACGGAGGCGGCACTGTGATTAAAATTGCGATTTTTGCTTCAGGCTCAGGGACGAATTTCGATAATATTATGACACGCATTCGTGAAGGTGAATTGCAAAATATAGAAGTGACAGCGCTATATACAGATCAACCAGAAGCCGCGTGTATTGCACTAGCGCAACAACATGGAATACCCGTTCATGCTTTTGTACCTAAAACGTATGAAAATAAAGCGGCGTATGAAGCGGATGTGCTTAAACATTTGAAAGCTGAACAAGCAGAATGGATTGTTTTAGCGGGTTATATGCGACTCATTGGTGAAACGTTATTATCAGCATATGAAGGTCGTATGCTTAATATTCATCCTTCATTATTACCGAAATATAAAGGTAAAAACGCAGTCGGACAAGCATTAAATAGTGGCGATGACCAAACGGGTTCAACTGTACATTATGTTGATGCAGGCATGGACACTGGACAAATTATTGAACAACGTACATGTCCGATTTATAAAGATGATACGATATCTACATTAGAACAACGTATTAAATCATTAGAATATGAATTATATCCAACCGTAATAAAGAAGATTATTCAATAAGGAGTTAAATTAAACCATGAAAAAAGCAATTTTGAGTGTTTCTGATAAAACAGGTATTGTTAAATTTGCCAAATCATTAGTCGATGCAGGTTATGCATTATATTCAACAGGTGGCACATATCGTGCAATTGATGAAGCAGGAGTGAAAGTGGCATCAGTGTCTGAATTAACACAGTTTGAGGAAATAATGGATGGACGTGTTAAAACACTTCACCCAGCTGTTCATGGCGGTATTCTCGCTGATAGAGATAAACCGGAGCATTTAGAACAATTAAAAAAACAAAATATTGATTTAATTGATATGGTGGTTGTTAATTTATATCCATTTAAAGAAACAGTAAAAAATCCAGATGTGACAGAAATGGACGCAATTGAAAACATTGATATCGGTGGGCCGACAATGTTAAGAGCTGCTGCGAAAAACTTTAAACATGTTACAACGATTGTGGATCCAACTGATTATGACACAGTGATTGAGCGTATTCAAAATGGTACTTTAGATGAAGCTTATAGAAAGTCATTAATGATTAAAGTTTTTAATCATACATTTGAATATGACCAAGCGATTGTTGAATTTTTCAGTGACAATAAAGAAACTTTACGCTATGGTGAAAATCCGCAACAGTCTGCGTCATTTGTTCGTACATCATCAGCTCCGAATACCATTGCAGGTGCAAAACAACTGCATGGTAAGCAATTGAGCTATAACAATATTAAAGATGCGGATGCGGCATTAACACTTGTTAAAAAATTCGATTTACCGACTGCAGTTGCAGTTAAGCATATGAACCCATGTGGTGTAGGTATTGCTTCAGACATTCATCAAGCGTATCAACATGCATATGAGGCAGACAGTCAATCTATTTTTGGTGGTATCGTTGCATTAAACCGTCCAGTTACAAAAGCGCTTGCTGAAGATTTACATTCTATTTTCTTAGAAGTTGTGATTGCGCCAAAATTTGAAAAAGAGGCGCTCGACGTATTGCAACAAAAGAAAAACATCCGATTACTTGAAATTGAAATGTCTGAAGAAAAAGATGAAGTTGAATTTGTCTCTGTTTCAGGTGGCTATCTTGTTCAAGATAAAGATCACTTCGATGTTAAAAAAGAAAACATGACCGTTGTTACAGAAGCGAAACCAACAGAAGAACAATGGAATGCATTATTGTTAGGTTGGCAAGTTGTTAAGTCAGTGAAAAGTAACGCGATTGTATTAGCTAATGACAAACAAACTGTGGGGATTGGCGCGGGACAAATGAATCGTGTCGGTTCTGCTAAAATTGCTATTGAGCGTGCAATCGAAATGAACGATCAAGTCGTATTAGCGTCAGATGGTTTCTTCCCTATGAGTGATACAGTTGAAACTGCTGCAAAAGCAGGTATTAAAGCCATTATACAACCAGGGGGTTCTATTAAAGATCAAGATTCAATCGATATGGCGAATCAATATGGTATCGCTATGGTAACTACAGGCATGCGCCATTTCAAACATTAATGAAGGAGGAACGCATACTATGCATGTATTGGTCGTTGGTGGTGGCGGGCGTGAACACGCACTTGCACACAAATTAAATCAATCTCAGCTCGTTTCAAAAGTTTTTGCAATCCCAGGAAATGTTGCAATGAATCATGTAGCCGAAGTGCATTCAGAAATTGCTGAAACGGAACACGATCGCATTGTTGAATTTGCAAAAGACCATCAAGTAGAGTGGGTAATCATTGGACCAGAGCAACCTTTAACTGGGGGATTAGCTGACTTATTAAGAGCGGAAAAAATCAAAGTATTTGGCCCTAATCAAGATGCTGCACAAATCGAAGGATCAAAATCTTTTGCTAAGCGTCTTATGGAAAAATATGATATCCCAACAGCAGATTATCGTGAAATTAATGATAAAGAGGAAGCTTTAGCTTACATTGAAACATGTGAATTGCCAGTGGTCTTGAAAAAAGATGGTTTAGCAGCTGGTAAAGGCGTAATTATTGCAGAAACGCGTGAGCAAGCGCAAGAAGCAGTTGATATTTTATATCCTGAAAAAGAAAGCAAAGTGGTTTTTGAACAGTTTTTAGAAGGTGAAGAGTTTTCACTCATGACATTTGTTAATGGTGACTATGCCGTACCTTTTGATACGATTGCGCAAGATCATAAACGTGCTTTCGATCAAGATCAAGGTCCTAATACGGGCGGAATGGGTGCTTACTGCCCAGTTCCACATATCAGTGACCAAGTTTTAAAAGAAGCTAATGAAAAGATTGCTCAGCCTATTGCAAAAGCGATGCAGGCAGAAGGTTATGACTTCTTTGGTCTATTATATATTGGCGCGATTTTAACGAAAGAAGGTCCTAAAGTCATAGAATTTAATGCACGCTTTGGCGATCCCGAAGCACAAGTTTTATTAACACGCCTAGAAAGTGACCTTATGGCACATATCATTGCATTAGATGAAAAGCAACCTATTGATATGAAATGGAAAGAAAATGCTGTAGTCGGCGTGATGCTTGCTTCAAAAGGTTACCCAGGTGACTATGACAAAGGTTTAGCTGTTGCAGGGTTTGAAAATGATTTAGACCATTATTTTGTAAGTGGATTAAAATATGAAAATGAGCAATATGTGACTTCTGGTGGCCGTGTGATTTTAGCAATCGGTGAAGGCGCAACTATTGAATCAGCTCAGGCGCAAGCGTATCAACGTGTAGCTCAAATAGAAAGTGATGCCTTATTTTATCGAAATGATATTGCAAATAAAGCATTGTCATAATGGATAAACTTTACATGAAGAGACGTCGTCACTTCAATGATAGAAATTGAAACAGAAATACAACCTCCCCAATTACGCCGTTCGTCAATTGAGGAGGTTGTATTTTCTTATATTAGAAGAAAGAGTATCTATGTGTAATTGAGTATAACGTCTCATATTGTAGCTCATCCAAAAAAGAGGTTAAGCCATGTTATGCGGCTTAACCTCTTTTTTGCGTAACTGTCCGATTCGACAGAGCGCAAAAAAATCCTCATAAAAAAAGAGGCATAAGCAGACTATATTGCGCGTAAGCTTTATAAAAAACTTTCGTCAATATACGTCTACTCTGCCAAAGGCAAGGCATTGTATGGGAATGCTGCCTTACATCATCGATGGTTCGTCACTTAAATCACAGTGTTATTCTGTGATTTAAGTGACGTGCCGATTTCCTTTGCAGATGGAATTATAAACGGGATTAAAAGGAAATCTGTGCGATGCCTTTTCATATCATCGAGATCATGAAAACGCAACAGATGCGTGACTCGTGTTAGCGCGCATCTGTAATTCCAGTTAATGGTAACGTACCTGCTAATATGAAAGACAGCATTACAATACCCAATGTAATGACGATTAAAACGATATCTCTATAACTGAACGGCACATGATAGTAATATGTGCGTGGTCCATCTTTAAAGCCTTTTTTCTCCATTGCTACCGAAAGACGATGCGCTTTTCGGATATTTTGACTTAATAAAGGAATGAGTAAATGTTTCAATCGCTTAAAGCCTGAATAATTTTGATTATCGATCATTTGGTAACGCATCTTTAATGAATTTCTTAATTGGAATAAAGCATCAATCATTAAAGGAATCATACGAAACGCAGCCATAAATGCATATGCGACTTTAGGTTTGACTTTTAGATGTTGCATAAAACTATAAAAAATCATAATGACTTGCGAAGTAAACGCAATAGACAAGCCAAAATAACTGATTGTCATTGTTCGAAAAGAGAGGTGAAGGCCTCTGACTAAACTTTCAGTACTTATTTTGACGAAACCAAACGAAAATAAAACGTGCTTCCCATGGCCATAAAAAATCATAAAAAGAGATGAAGTCAGCGCAAAAAATGTCGCAATAAGCGAAAAGGTTAAAACAACTTTCCATTTAGTTCCACTAACAAGCCACATAAATATAAACATGATTGTGGCGAGGTAAATCATAAAATCAAAATTATGAATAAAAATGATGAAAAAGAATAACGCGATGCCTAAAAATAGCTTCGTTACAATGTTCACTTGATCCATAAACGTATTACGTATTTTCCATGACTCTATCATTCACGCACCACCTCGACTTCATGTAATTGTTTGCCTCTAACTTCTAAACGTCTTGATGGATAACGTTGAATAATATGTGGGTCATGGGTTACCATTAAAATCGTTTGTCCTTGAGCGACACGTTTTTGAAACAATTCAATAAGTTTAAATGTATTGTGACTATCCAAACCAAATGTAGGCTCATCTAAGAGAATGATATCCGCTTCAGTACTTAAAGCTGTTGCCACGCTTAAACGTCTTTTCTGTCCCATTGAGAGTTCAAAAGGATGTTGCTGTGAGACATGCTCTAAATCAAGAAGTGCGAGCATCTCAGACGTGCGAGATTTGGCATTTTTAGAATCCATATGGTGGTAATTAATATAGATTTCATCGTATACACTATTTTGAATAAATTGTAGCTCCGGATTTTGATAAACCAGATACATGTGTTGCGCAGCATCTTTAATTTTAGTGAGTTTTTTGCCATTAAAAGTCATCTTGCCTTTATAACGAATCAACTGCATAATCGATTCTAATAGCGTCGTTTTGCCTGTACCATTTTTCCCAGTTAAAGTTATCCATTCTCCA
Source organism: Staphylococcus schleiferi (assembly GCF_900458895.1). Lineage (NCBI taxonomy): Bacteria > Bacillati > Bacillota > Bacilli > Caryophanales > Staphylococcaceae > Staphylococcus > Staphylococcus schleiferi. The sequence goes on along the minus strand of NZ_LR962863.1, from coordinate 1,831,100 downwards.
GAACGAATGGTCAAGTCTTCAACTTCATATAAAGTTTGACGATTTCTTTGGACAGCCCCTTGATGAAACGCCAATTCAAATAATGATGCCTGCTCAGAAAAGGGAGCTTTTTGTGGTTCAGGGGCATGCGACCATGCTTTAGGGTGCCATACGCCATATTCAGTGAGTAGAGATTCATAATTTTTCATAATATCGCTTGGTGTCCCTTGTTGAATGATTTCACCCTGATGATTCATTAAAATGACACGATCAACATGGTCCCAAATATGTGCCACTTTATGTTCAACAATTAATACCGTTTGGTCTTGCCATAGCGTTTTCAACAAGGTCCATAAATTTTCAGTAGCTTCTGTATCAAGCATTGCTGTGGGCTCATCTAAAAACAAAGTATCTGCACGTTGTAATAAAGTGCCAGCAATGGCTAGCTTCTGTTTCATCCCACCGCTAAGATGATGGATCAATTGTTTAGGATTAATATCAAGGCCCACTTGTTTTAAAGCCCATTGAATTTTTGCATCCATTTCATGACGGGGGACTTGCTGATTTTCTAAAATGAAAGCAAGCTCTTCATTCACTTGTGGCATGCAAAATTGTGAATCAGGATCTTGAAAAATAACACCTGAGTGCTCAGCAATTTGCAGTTCATCATATTTCATAGGTAAATCAATTAAATTCGGTACGATACCACTTAATACATTGAGTAATGTACTTTTACCTGAACCTGAAGGGCCAAGTAAAAGTACTTTTTCTTTATCTTTTATTTCAATATCGATACCATCAAAAATTTTATAGGGTGCGCTTGGATATTTTAAGCGTAAATTTTTAACTTTTAACACAATGAAGCCACCTTACAATGTATCGTAATCATCTTTAGATGCAGGTCGAAATAGTTTAGTGACACCGGTCTGATCCAGGGCTTTGACTAAGATATAAGGAAATACACCCGCTAGAACTGCACCACTGATAACACGGAATGAAATAAGTAAAATAAGATTCCATGTGGCAACTTCATTTAAGTAACCATAGTACCAGTCAATCGGTAAACTAATGATTGCAGCTGCCATACCTGCAAGAACAGCTACCATTAATGCACGAGATTTATATCTGAAAATAGCAAATACAATCTCACAAGCAAGACCTTGTAGCAATGCATAAATAATCGTAGGAATATCAAAACGTCCCATGAGAATCGTTTCCCCAGCTCCTGCAGCAAATTCAGCTAAAAGTGCAATCCCCATTTTTGGAATGATAAGATATGCAACGACAGCGGCACTAAACCACATACCATACATAAGTTGATCTAAATGTAATCCTAAAGGTTGAACTGTATTATTCACAATCCACCATAAATTATAAATCACTGCAAAAATGACTGAAACCAATACAGTGACCAGAATATCTGATAATGTTAAGCCTTTCTTCATCTGTATACCTCCCAAAATTAAAAAAATACGCATATCTCTTACACTAGAGACAGACGTATGCTGTGATAATTTATATGGGATACAAGTCATCTTAATTGAAGCATGTGCTTTTCTCCTATAACAAGGCGTATCCATTATAAATGAAACACTTTCCTACGCTAGTATCATCTAGTTCAGGTTCAAAGGGTTCGAGGCTTATCCTCATCTCAGCTTTCACACCCCTAGTGCGTGCGTATTTAATTGTTAATGTCAATGTACACCTAGCCCATTCAAAAGTCAACACTCTTCAACATTCTTTTTAATGGCGAGATGGCCGACAATTTCAATACTATGCTTTGAATGATATGCCTAATGAGATGTCTGTCAAACACAAAAGAAGGGATTAGAACATGTTAACGTTCAATCCCTTGTTAAACTTCTATAAATGCACAGCATTCAAATAAAAAGGTCGCATTATTCAAAAGTTTTTTGAATATCGTCTTTTGTTTTTTCAGCGCCTTCTTTAGCATCTTCTTTTTTATCTTTTAATTCTTGCTCTTTATCTTTTGCTTGTTCTGCAGCTTTTTTAATATCTTTTTCAGACATTTAAAACGCCTCCCTTTCGTTTAAAGCTATAATAATACATAACCCATATTGAAAAACGCTAAACATAATTGTTTCAAACAAGATTTTAAAGGATGTATATCAATGCGTGTTTTGGCTGCGATGAGGGGGAGATGAGACATCCAAGGGGTTTGATATTTTAAACTTATGTATTGAAAAGTGCTTTTCTTTTCAGATTATTTGAGTCGTATTGATGAAGCGGTGCTAAAATTTGAATGATATACGAAGGTTAGTTTGTCATTTTAAGCATGAGTGAAATGGTTAAGGTGCTGACTATCTTTTGGTATACTAAACCAATCAAGTATTTTTTGAAGTTTTCAATTGTATATACGTGGATGCTTGCTGTACGCAATAGTGGGGAAATCGAGTTAAAATTTTGATGCGATATAAGTATTGAAAATTCTCATTCTAAAGACTGAATTTGATTAATTTTACAGACAGGTATTCATAGTTCGTATATAATAACTTTGAGGTGAGAGGATGTCTTTGTTTAACAAATACACCGAGGTCATTTATAGCTATATTATCGGTGCACTGTCAATTTTATTAAGTGTGATTATTTTTATAAATATTCCACTCATTCATGAGTTAAAGGATGGCAAGCACCATATTTCTAAGATTGATAATTTATGGGACTTCATTATGGCCTTTTTCAATGAAATTATCCGCGTGATGAGTAAGTATATTGGTGATATCCCGCTAGCAAGTGGCATTATTATTCTTCTTTTTGGTATTTTAATGCTCTTCATAGGTCGAACACTCACAAATACGACACGATTTGATTACGACATATCTATTTTATTTTTACTTATCGGAATCATTTTCTTCGTTTTAACACTCATTTTTATGTCACAAGTGTATGGATGGATTGCGTTTGTTTTCATCATTCCATTTCTAATTCATATTGGTTATATTGCGTATAAAGATGAGCTGAATCCATTACATCGTAAAGAACATTATTTATGGATTATTTTTAGTTACGGCATTTGTTATATCATTACACAATTGGCACTTTATACAAGAATTGAAAGTCGTCAAATAGCACCAATCGACGTTTTAAGTATCAATACATTTTTCGTCGTATTATGGTTGATTGGACAAATGGCAATATGGAATTTCTTATTTCTTCGTCGTTCACTACCTGTATCGCAAGAAGAGATTACAGGTGAAGAAAATCCATATTCTAGAAGTAAAAAGTATCAATTTACGAACACCTCTAAAATTCATTTCAAGGATTTCCAAGATCGTACAGTTGAATTCACACATGATATTTCGCATCGTACACGTAGAAGTATTGATATCGAACGCTTACGTGCTAAGCGTGAAGCGATTGTAGAAAAATGGTTTAAATGGGCTAAATTGGAAGAAGATGATATCCCTACGTTTCTAAAAAAACGTCCAAAATGGCTAAATAAAGGCTACGTAACCATTGCTTGTGGTGTAATTCTATTGTTCTTTATTTTATTAGAATTTAACAACCGCAATGCCTTATTTTTATCTGGAGATTGGGAACTTTCACAAACACAATATGTATACGAGTGGATTAGTCTATTTCTTCTTTTAATTGTTGCTATTTTATTTATTTTAACGTCTGTAACACGAATGCTAAGAGGTAAATATTATTATTTACAATTATTTATGATTAGTATTTTATTCTTTAAATTATTGACAGAGTATATCGTCATTGTCGTACATGGATTGTTATTATCCATTTTCATCACGCCAATTCTAATTTTAATGTTAGTTCCGACTATTATTGCTTTCGTCTTACAATTGAGACAACCAGGTCCCGTACCAAGAAAACCGCAATAATTGAATACTAGCTTGGAGAGACTGGGACACCAATCCCAAAATCAATCGCGCTAAGATGATTTTACTAGAAAATTGTCTTAGCGCTTTCTTTTAATGATAAAAATCCGTATGCAATGCCTGTGTTGAGGCGTGAAAAAAGTATTAATACCTCTTAAAAAAGAAATCACACGACCTAGTGAGATTACATCAAAATTAAAGCGAACATTTTCATGTTGGAAAGTCCACATCGGTACTACGATAACAATGTTACTCCCATATTTTTCGTGTTAAGATGGTGGTAATGACAAGAAGGGAAAGGCTGATTATATGAAAACCGCAGTATTAAATAAAGGAAAAGAAGATAAATATCTTAATCAATACCCTTTAATAGAAGAAGAGGACATCTATCGCCACGATCGACTAGAAGAGGGAGATTTATTTCAATTATTAACATCTAAAAATTCATTTATCGGTGTCGGCTACGTTGGACGACAACATAAAGGGTTAGGTTGGATATTATCATATGAAAAAGATGATGAAATTAATCAAGCTTTTTTTGAGCAGTTATTTGAACAAGCTCTAGAAACACGCCAATACTATTATCAAATTGAAGGAACTAATGCTTTTCGTCTATTCAATGGAGAAGGGGATGGAATAGGTGGTTTAACGATTGATTCCTATGATGGTCACTTATTGATTCAATGGTATTCAGTGGGAATTTATCAATTTCGTGATTCTATTCTTGGGGCAATCAAACAGGTCTTTCCGTTTCGTTCAATTTTTGAAAAAACGAGATTTAAACATCAATCTATTAAAGGTGGATGGGTTGAAGGGGAAAAACCGGAATTTCCAATTGTGATTGAGGAAAATTTCACGTTTTACAATGTGCACCTCGATGATGGACCGATGACAGGTATATTTTTAGATCAAAAAGAGGCAAGAAAAAAATTAAGAGATTATTATTCAGAAGACAGAAAGGTTTTAAATCTATTTAGTTATACAGGTGCGTTTTCTGTAATTTCTGCGACAGGCGGTGCAAAAACAACAAGTGTAGACTTAGCGAATCGTTCCCGTCCCATGACTGAAGAAAATTTTGGACTCAATGGTATCGATCCGAAATCACAAAATATTTTTGTCATGGATACGTTTGATTTTTATAAATATGCAGAAAGACATGGGCTGACATTCGATACAATCGTGATTGATCCACCAAGCTTTGCCCGCAATAAAAAGAAGACTTTTTCTGTTACTAAAAATTACCCGCAATTGATTGAAGGTGCTTTAACATTATTAAATGCGAAGGGCAGTCTCATTTTAAGTACAAATCACAGTGCTTATTCATTAAAAGCATTTAAAAATATGGTTAAAAAAACGTTAGATCATGAAGGCGTCGCTTATCAAATTGATGAGGTAATGGGTTTGCCTAAAGATTTTAAAACACATCCACATTTTAAACCGTCGAAATATCTTAAATTGATTTTTGTGACACTTCAGTAATATTTGAAATTGAAACGGGGTATAAGAAGGTAATAACGGTTTGAAAGGTGGAGTTGAAATGGGTATTTCCAATAAAATTAGCGAAACAGTAGGGAATAAAGTCTTAAATATTGAAAACATAAAACGAAAAAATACATTACCAGTCACGACTTCAGAAATAAATGAAAGACGTCAACGTGCTGAAAACCTTGTGAAGAAAAAAGCTTTTCTTTCATCGAGTGCAACCATCGTTCCAATACCAGGATTCGATTTTGGCGTCGATATGAAATTAATGCGTGACATTATAGAAGATGTCAATAAAATTTATGGTTTAGATCACAAACAAGTGAATAAAATGAGCGATGATATGAAAAATCGTGTCTTGATGGCTGCAGGCATTCAAGGCAGTCAATTTATAGGAAAGAAAGTATCAAGCGGTATTTTAAAAGTAGTTGTGAGAGATGTCGCAAAACGTGCAGCGGCTAAACAAACACGTTGGTTTCCTCTTGTAGGACAAGCGGTATCGGCATCAATTAGTTATTACTTTATGAATAAAGTAGGAAAAGATCACATTCAAAAATGTGAAAATGTTGTTAAGGCATTGTTATAATTTATAAAATTCCGTGACGATTTTTTGAACCAATCCTGTGAAAATCAAGGGATGAAAGCATTTACGAATTGAATTTAAATATAGAATTTGGTAATGTTAAGCTATGTAGCAAAGTTAGTAATAATTTAAGCTAGTAAATCTAGAAATTGAAGGAGTAAGATGTAAGATGGAACAACAATCATATGTAATTATTGACGAAACAGGTATTCATGCACGTCCTGCAACAATGCTTGTTCAAACAGCTTCTAAATTTGACTCAGATATTCAATTAGAGTACAACGCTAAAAAAGTCAACTTAAAATCAATCATGGGTGTTATGAGCTTAGGTGTCGGAAAAGACGCAGAAATTACTATTTATGCTGATGGTAGTGACGAAAAAGAAGCAATCAGTGCGATTACTGAAGTCTTATCAAAAGAAGGGTTAACAAAATAATGTCAAATATAATTAAGGGAATTGCAGCTTCAGATGGTGTTGCTATTGCCAAAGCGTATTTGCTCGTTGAACCTGATTTGAGTTTTAGTCAAGAGACAACAGATCAGCCTGAACAAGAAATCCAAAAATTCAACGATGCGTTGAAAAATTCTAAAATAGAGTTAACAAAAATTCGCAATAATGCGGAAGAACAATTGGGTGCTGACAAAGCGGCCATTTTTGATGCGCATTTATTAGTACTTGATGATCCAGAATTGATTAACCCTATTGAAGAAAAAATAAAGAATGACAAAGCAAGCGCACCACATGCGTTAACTGAAGTGTCACAAAACTTTATTTCAATTTTTGAATCAATGGATAATGAATACATGAAAGAACGTGCTGCGGATATACGCGATGTGTCCAAACGTGTTTTAGCACATCTTCTTGGTGTTGAATTACCAAATCCGAGTATTATCGATGAAAGCGTCGTCATTGTGGGCCATGATTTGACGCCATCAGATACAGCACAATTAAATAAACAATATGTTCAAGGATTCGTTACAAATATTGGTGGTCGTACTTCACACTCAGCGATTATGAGTCGTTCATTAGAGATTCCAGCTGTTGTAGGGACAAAATCAATTACTGAATCTGTAGAACAAGGTGATATGGTGATTATTGACGGTTTAACTGGAGATGTTATCATTGATCCAACGGAAGATGAACTAAAAGCGTATCAACATAAACGTGAATCATTCTTTGCTGATCGTGAAGCACTTAAACAATTACGTGATGAACCATCAAAAACAAAAGATGGTCAACATGTTGAACTTGCCGCAAATATTGGGACACCTAATGATTTGCCAGGTGTAAAAGATAACGGTGCAGAAGGTATTGGCTTATATCGTACAGAATTCTTATATATGGGTCGCGATACGATGCCTTCAGAAGATGAGCAATTTGAAGCTTATAAAAAAGTATTACAAGAAATGAATGGTAAACGCGTAGTTGTTCGTACGTTAGATATCGGCGGAGATAAAGAATTGCCATATCTTAACTTGCCTAAGGAAATGAACCCATTCCTTGGATACCGTGCAATTCGTCTTTGTTTAGATCAACCTGAAATTTTCCGTCCACAATTAAGAGCGTTATTACGCGCTTCAACTTACGGAAAAACTGAACATTATGTTCCCAATGGTTGCGACGATTAAAGAATTCCGCGATGCAAAAGCGCTTCTTCTTGAAGAAAAAGAAAACTTAAAACAAGAAGGCGTTGAAGTTAGCGATGATATTGAGTTAGGTATTATGGTGGAAATTCCATCTACAGCAGCTTTAGCTGATGTTTTTGCTAAAGAAGTTGACTTCTTTAGTATTGGAACGAATGACTTAATTCAATATACGATGGCAGCTGACCGTATGTCAGAACGTGTATCATATCTTTACCAACCTTACAATCCTTCAATTTTACGCTTAGTTAAGCAAGTAATTGAAGCATCTCATAAAGAAGGTAAATGGACAGGTATGTGTGGTGAAATGGCTGGAGATGAAACAGCTATTCCACTATTAATTGGTTTAGGGCTCGATGAATTTTCAATGAGCGCGACATCCATTTTAAAAGCACGCCGACAAATTAAAAATTTAAGTCAAACTGAGATGACACAATTAGCAGACCGCGCAATTAATTGTGCTACTGTCGATGAAGTTGTTGATTTAGTCAAATCAAAAACAAGTCAGGCTTAGTTCACTTTACTGTAAAACGAACAGGAGCATGCACCTCAAAGTGCACGCTCCTGTTTTGTTTTACACAAATTAACGATAACGCCTTAAAATATGACGTCTGTTGCATATGAGATGACTCCCACTATTATGAAGTAGGAATCCCCAATTTTTGATTTAATTGATCTAAATCAACTTGGAACATAGGCACCTGATCAATCAAAATAAAAGGTGTAGAAAATGCGTCCCAGTCAATCATTTCATTTCGAAATTGCGTATTTGCAATGTTGCGCTCTTCAAAATTAACGTGATTTTCGTTGAGATAATTTTTAACAAACGCACAAGGCGGACAGTCATTTTGTGTATAGATAATTACTTCAGCCATAATTGAGCCAACTTTCTTTTCAATTTGTTCTTCATCATAAGTTAAAAATGGTCAAAAAGCAAATTTATAGTTTGATTAAAAATGACAAATTTAAGTCTTGTCAATAAATTGTCACGTATGAAGTGAACAAAAAGATATTAAAACTATGAAAGATGGGCTTATAATAAAAATCACTTTACTTTTAAAACTAAGGAGGGAATCAAAATGGATGCAGTGGATATTAGTCGGTTTTTGACAGGAATGACACTTGCAGTCCACATTATTTTTGCAACAATAGGCGTCGGTATGCCACTTTTCTTTGCAATCGCTGAATTTATCGGTATTAAAAAGAAAAGTGATCAACATATAGCATTAGCCCAACGGTGGTCGAAAGGTTACACAATTACAGTGGCCGTTGGTGTAGTAACAGGTACAATTATTGGTTTACAGTTATCATTACTATGGCCTACATTTATGCGAATTGGTGGGCATGTCATCGCATTACCTTTATTTATGGAAACTTTTGCCTTTTTCTTTGAAGCCATTTTTCTAAGTATTTATTTATATACTTGGAATCGTTTTAAAAATCAATGGATACATTTTTTAATTAGTATTCCGGTTATTATTGGTGGTACGTTTTCAGCTTTATTTATTACGTCAGTGAACTCTTTTATGAATACACCAGCAGGAATGGTATTTAAAGATGGAAGAATGGTCAATGTTGATCCAATAGAAGCGATGTTTAATGCTTCTTTCTTTGTTCGTTCATTCCATGTTGTTACAACTGCAGTAATGACAATGGCCTTTATTTTAGCAAGTATTGCAGCATTTAAGTTACTTAAAAATAAAGTGGAAAAAGATCGCCAATATCATCAAGCAGCACTCAAAGTGACAATGATCGCAGGTCTGCTTTTTACGATGCTATCCATGTTAGCAGGCGATTTATCAGCTAAATTTTTACACCATGAACAACCAGAAAAACTTGCTGCGTATGAATGGCACTTTAATACCGAATCTAATGCGGATTTAGTTTTATTTGGTGTGTTGGATGAGTCTACTCAGGAAGTTAAAGGTGCAATCCACATTCCTGGTGCCTTAAGTTTTCTATCTGATAGTCACTTTGATACGAAAGTGAAAGGATTAAACGATTTTCCAAAAGATGAGTTACCCCCTTTGATTGTGCATTATTTCTTTGATCTCATGGTGACATTTGGTATTTTTTGTTTCGTCGTTTCGTTCGCATACGTGATTGCGATGTGGGTGAAAAAATTAAATCCACATCATAAGGTGATTCTATATGCGACTTTATTGACTGGACCTGCAGCAATGTTAGCGATTGAATTCGGTTGGTTTTTAACAGAACTCGGTCGACAACCTTGGATAGTTAGAGGATTCTTAAAAGTTCAAGACGCAGCAACAAATGCAAATGGTCTCGTTTTTGTGACTATGCTTTTTGCAATACTCTATTTCGTGCTCTTGTTCTCTGCAACATACGTATTAGTAAGAATGTTTAAAAATAAAGCGGCATACGAAGATATTGAACGTATCGCAAGAAGTAGAGGTGAATTATGATGAGTTATGAAATCATTGGTATCACTGTTTTGTGGTTGTTTTTATTCGGCTATATCATTGTGGCATCTATCGATTTCGGTGCGGGTTTCTTTTCACTCCATGCGAAACTTTTTGGACAATCTCATTATATTAACCGTTTGATACAACGCTATCTTAACCCAGTATGGGAAGTTACCAATGTATTCTTTGTCTTTTTCTTCGTCGGCATTGTTGGTTTCTTCCCAGATACAGCTTACTATTATGGTACAGTTTTACTGATCCCAGGTTCAATCGCATTAATTCTACTTGCTGCAAGAGGCGCATTTTATGCATTTGAAAACTACGGTCAAGATAGTAAGTTGTCTTGGTTAATGATATATGGTATTTCAGGATTATTAATCCCTGCAGCACTATCGACAGCATTAACAATTTCAGAAGGTGGTTTCCTTAAAAAAACAGCTTCTGGAAGTATCGATCTCAACTGGACAGAGTTGTTGTTAAGTCCATACGGTTGGGCGGTTGTTTTATTAGCTATCGTTTCAGTGTTATATATTTCATCAGGATTTTTAACATTCTATGCGCATCGTGCTCAAGATTGGAAAGCCTACGCACTATTACGTAAATGGTTTCTCATGTGGGGCGCGCCTATGATTTTGATGTCGTTATTTGTATTTTTATCGTTAAGAATACAAAATAAAGCACACTTTAACGCAGCGGTTTTTTGATTACGGCTGGTTATTCATAATCAGTTTCGTATCATTTTTAATTGCTGGGGTGCTTACGTACCTCAAAAAGGCGCATGGTATTGCATTCTTATTTGTGATGTTACAAATGGGAACAGCATTTTTCGGTTATGGTCTCAGTAAATTACCATACATTCTTTACCCTTATATTCATATAGATGATGCGGTAACGAATGATAGTATGGCACTTGTATTGACTATCGCTTTTATATGCGGTCTGTTGCTTTTAATTCCTTCACTTTACTTTATTTTGAAGTTATTTGTTTTTGACAAAGACTATGTGAGAGGTCATAAAAAAGGCTACTAACGCACTCAAAATAAAAAACATGTGATTGTTGATTTTAATCAGTTCATTCATGCATAACACATGGATTTGTAGTAATATAAGAATATCATTAATTGATGTGCGCATATTATGAGATAATCAAGTATGATTGATGCATGTAAGTCATTAAGTGGCTCTTTGAGAAAATATTGTTTTGCGCTATGTCGAGTAAACCAAAGGGCTATTGAAAAGATTTTTAATGGGAGTGAAATGAAAGTCTAAAAGGTGTTTTAGATTTTGTTTCACTCCCTTTCCCACGCATGCATTGCGCACATATTTTAGCGTAAAATCAACTTCAGGAGGCCTGTAATGGATAAAGAATATGTAGTCATTGGACTAGGGCGTTTTGGTGGCAGTATTGTTAGAGAATTAAATGCGTTAGACATGGATGTTATGGCGATAGATAAAGACGAAAACCGCGTAGATGAATATAGTGATATTGCAACACATGCTGTCGTGGCAGATACGACGGATGAAGCGGTAATGAAAAGTTTAGGGATTCGTAATTTTGACCATGTCATTGTTGCGATTGGTGAAAACATTCAAGCAAGTACACTGACAACACTTATATTAAAAGAGTTGGGTGTCAAAAAAGTAACGGCAAAGGCACAAAATGATTATCATGCTAAAATTTTGAACAAAATAGGTGCCGATACAGTCGTACACCCTGAAAGAGACATGGGACGTCGTATTGCGCACAATGTTGCAAGTGCGACAGTGTTAGACTACCTAGAGCTGTCAGACGAACATTCTATTGTTGAAATTAAAGTGAGTGAAACAATGGCGGGCCAAACATTAATTGAGCTCGACGTGCGTGCTCAATTTGGTATCAATATTATAGCGATTAAACGAGGAAAAGAAATTATTGTAGCGCCAGATCCAGACATTGCATTAGAATTTGATGATATTTTAATTATTATCGGTCATGATAATGACTTAACGCGTTTTGAGAAAAAAATGGCACATTAGTTTTAAAATAAAAGGACGAAGTTGGAACATGAATGTCAACTTCGTCCTTTTTGAGTTTAAACGCGCATTAAAATTGTTGTAGCATAAAACAACAGAGGGGTTTACGAATTTGATTTATCGCATGCCCCTCTGTTTTATCATTTTTATATCATGACTTTAATTATTTTGTTTTATCATTTACTTTCATAATGACTGGTAAAATCATCGGTTTTCTTGCTGTTTTTTCATATAAATAAGGTTGCAATGTTTCAATAATAGAAGATTTAACTTGATGCCATTGAATATTTTCATTGTTATTCAATTTATTGATTACATCTTGCTTGATTTTTTTCTGTGCATCATAGATTAATTGGCCTGACTCACGCATATATACAAAACCGCGTGAAATAATATCAGGGCCTGACAAAAGTTTGTTCGTATTAAAATCAATACTCACAACGACAATAACAAGTCCTTCTTCAGACAAGAGTTTACGGTCTCTAATAACAACATTGCCGATGTCACCAATACCGCTACCGTCGACAAGGACTGTGCCTGATGGGATACGACCCGCTTTACGCGCACTATCACGCGTAAGCGCAAGCACATCACCAATATCATGAATAAAAACATTTTCTTCTTTAACACCACAATCAATACCAGTTTGACCATGTGCCATTAGCATACGATATTCACCATGAATAGGTAAGAAGAACTTAGGTCGAATAAGGCGTAACATTAATTGTTGGTCACCTTGTGAACCGTGTCCAGAAGTGTGAATATTTGATATTTTACTATGAATCACTTCTGCGCCCGCTTGATAAAGTGCATTGATCGTGCGATTAATACTTTTTGTATTACCTGGAATTGGTGAAGAACTGAAGACAACTGTATCCTCAGGAATAATTTTAATTTGTTTATGCGTACCGTTAGCGATTCGAGATAAAGCGGCCATAGGCTCACCTTGAGAACCCGTACACAAAATAAGTAATTCGTGTTTTGGAATACTATTAATTTTGCTTGGCTCTACAAAAGTTTCAGGTGGTGCTTTAACATAACCCAGTTCAGTACCGATTTTAATATTGTTTTCCATTGATCGACCAAATGTCACGATTTTTCGATTGTACTTTACAGCAGCTTCAACCGCTTGTTGGACACGGTATATATTAGATGCAAATGTTGCAAAGATAATACGTCCGGTACAATTACGGAAAATTTTATCGACATTTTGACCAACTTCACGTTCACTTAAAGTGAAATCGGGAACAAGGGAGTTCGTGGAGTCAGAGAGTAAACAAAGGACCCCTTCGTCACCTAGTTTTGCCATTCTACCAATATTGGCAGGGGCACCTACAGGCGTAAAATCAAATTTAAAGTCACCTGTGTGTACGACTTTGCCTTCAGGCGTATCGACAACGACACCATAAGTTTCTGGAATACTGTGTGTTGTAAGATAGAAACTAATTTTGAGATGTTTAGATTCGATCACTGTATCTTCAGTGATTTCGTTTAAATTAGCTTGACGTAACAAATGATGCTCTTCTAATTTATTACGAATCAGACCTAATGCAAGCGGTCCGCTATAAATTGGTACGTTAATCTTTTTAAGCAGGTAGGGCACACCACCGATATGGTCTTCGTGACCATGTGTGATTACTAATCCCACGATTTTATCTTGATTCTGCTCAAGATACGTATAATCTGGTATAACATAATCGATACCAAGTAAACTATCGTCAGGGAATTTGATACCTGCATCAATGATTACGATTTCGTCTCTGTATTCAACGGCATAAGTATTTTTACCGACTTCACCTAAGCCGCCTAATGCATAGACGCCCACTTCATTTTTTTGAAGTTGTTTCATTATTGTGCTTTCTCCACGTTAAAATGATCGGATTGTTTTTCATACTCTAAATGTGCGCCCTCTAATTTAGTTATGAATTCAATATTGTAGTTGCGTTCTTTTAAATAACGACGAACTTGTTCTTCAGTTTGTGCTTCAACATAAATCGTTTGTGTATTTTCACGTACGATCACTTCATCACGATTATGTTGATAAAATACTTTAAAAATTGACATTAATTCGTTCCTCCTAAATTGGATATCTCTTTATAATAAATCGATTTACATGCCACAGGGTTAAAAATTGAATTTTAAAATAAAAAATATGAACCGAATCATGATTAAACAATGTGTTCAATAACATTCAATTCATCATTTCATTCACTTTAATCTCGCATGTACATCGCTAATTTTGATTTCCGTTCTTGATGAGGTGTATTGTATTTCAAATACAGCCCAGTTGCTTTTATTTTACATGAAGTCATCGAATAAATAAAGCGGAATGTGATAAACTAAAATAGTACCTAAATGAGATAAGTGGTATATCTCTTTAAAATGTCCCGAAAAAAGGTGATGAAGATGAAAAGTGTAGCGCAGTTATTAACAGAAGTTAAAGAGGAACGTAATCGTGAGGACAAAAAATTAATTGAGATTCAGTTCGAAGTCAGAAACGAACAAGTGACAATGTTTTTTGAATATGAAGAAGAGCAAGCAACACAAGATAACCACTACTTTATTAGACATCATCATGATCCAGAGTTTTTAGACATGGAAACTTTTCAATTACTTAAAGAGGCGTTGGATGATGAAGGAATTAGACACAAACAAAGAAGAGATGTGTTTTTATAATCTCAATAGGGCAGTGATGTATATCACCATACATTTAACCTATCCACGTCTCAGGCATCAGCTCATTTAACGAAACCCCAAATCTCACTTGAATTCATCAGAGATTTGGGGCTTTGCTATTTATAATTAGAATTTACTGAATATCAATTGACAATGTTTAAACTTCGACTGCACCATCTTTAGGTTTGAGTGGGTTATCGTGATCGATACGATCATAGAATAAAACGCCATCTAAATGATCGAGCTCATGTTGCACGACAATGGCAGGATAACCTTTAAGTCTCAAACTGATTTCGTTACCATCGATATCATAACCTTTTAATTTGATTCGATAATGACGGTGAACTAAACCAGGCACGTCTTCGTCAACGCTTAGACATCCTTCACCTGTAGGTAAATAACCGTCTTGTACGCTATAGCTTACGATTTTAGGATTGACGATACCCATATCATATGAATTGCCATTTCCATCATCTGGTAAATAAATGGCAAACATACGTTTAGGTACATTGATTTGAGGTGCAGCAAGACCTACACCACTACGTAATTGATATTTTTCAGCAATTTCTGGATCTTGACTATTTCTTAAAAAAGTTTGCATATCTAATAAAGTTTGACGTTCTTCGTCAGTTAATGGGAACTCCACTTCTTTTGATCTTTGGCGAAGTGTTGGATGTCCATCTCTAATAATATCTTTCATTGTTAACATATTTGACACCTTCCTTATTTATTAATATATCAAAAAATGACTTAAAAGTGATAGTCGTTTACTCTTAATTACTCAATAAATATTTGACAAAATTAAAAAGGAATTTGTGATTTTATTCTATGTCATGCTAACATCTCAAAAATTGAAAAAAGTGCCACTTTTTAATACGGTTTAAGACGCTTTTTACGGAGAGTCATATTAGTTTAATTTAAACTTAAAATAGACATCTTTTAATAGTTTGAGATAAGTTCAATATATTAATGCGTAATATTGAGTTGTATACGATGTGTTTTGGTATAATGAAAAATGAGTGGGATATGAACCAATAATTCAAAATCGTTACAATAGTAAGGATTTGTAAAATAGAGTTATGAATTGACGCAGAAAACGAAGCATCATTTGAATTATGAAGGAAATTTCATTAATATAGCCATTGACAATATAAGGAGGACCATAAATATGAAATTCAAAAAAACAATGGGTGTAGCAATGGCTGCAACGATATTGCTAGCAGGTTGTAACAATGACAAAGAGCATTTTGAGAACTACAATAATGGACTTGAAAAAATGCAAAAAGCAGAAGCGCCAATTCAAAACATTAATAAAGAAATGAATAAACTTGAAAAAGAAAAAGAAAAAATTTCTAAAGAAGTAAGTGGCAAAGATATCAGCAAAGTTCAAGATAAAGTTAAAGCTTTCTTAGATAATGCATCACAAAGAGAAAAGCAACTTGATAAAGAGTCTAAAGCAATGGCGCAATCAGAGAAAGATTTCCAAAATATCAAAAAAGAATCTAACAAAATTGAAGATAAAGATGACAAAAAAGAATATGATCAGCTAAACCAAGCTTTAGAAGAAAAATATAAAAAGCATAAAGATTTTGTGAAAGGTTATAAAAATATTATTAATAAAGAAAAAGACTTATTTGGTTATTTCAAAAATTCTTCTGGTACTCAACAAGAAGTGGATAAACGATCAGAAGCTTTAAATAAAGCACAAAAAGAAATGAAGAAAAAGGTTGATAACTATACAAAAGCAATTCGAAAAGTACAAACAGAGAAACAAGATGTTGATGAAATCGCTAACAAATAGAATATAACAGTTTGAGTTCTATAGTATAACAGTTGGCTATACTGTTGTTATATCAAGTGTTACAGAAGTTGCATAAAACTGTTTAACAGTTTTTATATTTTGTGTTACACTAAAGTAAGTTGAATTATATTTATAAACGGGAAAGGTATGGTGAATTGCATGGCTGCTAAGTTAAAAGCCCAATTCGATGCAGAACAAGTATTGAAAGATACTGAGTCGAAATTTGAGATGGTTCAAATCTTAGATGCAGATGGAAATGTAACGAACGAAGATTTACTTCCGGATTTATCGGATGAACAGTTAGTTGAATTAATGAGAAGAATGGTATGGACACGTATTTTAGACCAACGTTCAATTTCATTGAACAGACAAGGTCGTCTTGGTTTCTACGCGCCGACTGCTGGTCAAGAAGCTTCACAATTAGCTTCACAATACGCTTTAGAACAAGAAGACTTTATTCTTCCTGGATATCGTGATGTACCACAATTAATTTGGCATGGCTTACCATTGACTAAAGCATTCTTATTCTCACGTGGACACTTTGTAGGTAACCAAATGCCTGAAGGTGTGAATGCGTTAAGCCCACAAATCATTATCGGTGCACAATACATCCAAACTGCAGGTGTGGCACTAGGTCTTAAAAAACGAGGTAAAAAAGCTGTAGCTATCACTTATACTGGTGACGGTGGTTCTTCACAAGGTGACTTCTATGAAGGTATTAACTTTGCTTCAGCATACAAAGTACCTGCGATTTTTGTTATTCAAAATAACAACTACGCAATCTCAACACCACGTGATAAACAAACTGCAGCTAAATCATTAGCTCAAAAAGCAATTGCAGTAGGTATCCCTGGTATTCAAGTTGACGGTATGGATGCTTTAGCAGTATACCAAGCAACTAAAGAAGCTCGTGAACGCGCAATTAATGGTGAAGGTCCAACATTAATTGAAACAATGACTTACCGTTATGGTCCACATACAATGGCTGGGGATGACCCAACTAAATATAGAACTTCTGATGAAGATTCAGAGTGGGAGAAAAAAGATCCGCTCGTTCGCTTCAGAAAATTCTTAGAAAATAAAGGCTTATGGTCAGAAGACAAAGAAAATGAAGTCGTCGAACAAGCTAAAAATGAAATTAAAGCTGCAATTAAAGAAGCAGATAAAACAGAAAAACAAACTGTAACTTCATTAATGGAAATCATGTATGAAGATATGCCTTACAATCTTAAAGAACAATACGAAATCTACAAAGAGAAGGAGTCGAAGTAAGCCATGGCACAAATGACAATGGTTCAAGCGATTAATAATGCGCTAGCAACTGAACTTAAAAATGACGAAAACACTTTGTTATTTGGTGAAGACGTTGGTGTAAACGGCGGTGTATTCCGTGTAACAGAGGGTTTACAAAAAGAATTCGGTGAAGACCGTGTATTCGATACACCTTTAGCTGAATCAGGAATCGGTGGTTTAGCGTTAGGTCTTACAACACAAGGATACCGTCCTATTATGGAAATCCAATTCTTAGGTTTCGTATTTGAAGTATTCGACTCAGTTGCAGGACAAATTGCACGTCATCGTTTCCGTACAGGTAACTCTAAAGCTGCACCAGTTACAATTCGTACACCATTTGGTGGGGGCGTACACACACCAGAATTGCACGCTGATAACTTAGAAGGTGTTTTAGCACAATCTCCTGGTTTGAAAGTTGTTATCCCATCAGGTCCATATGATGCAAGAGGATTGTTAATTGAAAGTATCCGTAGCAATGATCCTGTTGTTTATCTTGAACATATGAAATTATATCGTTCATTCCGTGAAGAAGTACCAGAAGAAGAATATACAATTGAAATCGGTAAAGCTAACGTTAAACGCGAAGGTACTGATTTAACAATTATCGCATACGGTGCAATGGTACAAGAATCATTAAAAGCAGCTGAAGAACTTGAAAAAGAAGGTCACTCAGTTGAAGTAATTGACTTACGTACAGTTCAACCATTAGACATTGATACTTTAGTTGCATCAACTGAAAAAACAGGTCGTGTGGTTGTTGTTCAAGAAGCTCAAAAACAAGCAGGTGTTGGAGCAAACGTGGTATCAGAATTATCACAACGTGCCATCTTATCATTAGAAGCGCCAATTGGTCGCGTAGCTGCACCAGATACGATTTATCCATTTACACAAGCAGAAAATGTTTGGTTACCAAATAAAAATGATATTATTGAGCAAGCAAAAGCAACACTAGAATTTTAATAGAGAAATTGAGAAGATGTGTTAAACGAGAAAGTCACAGAGGCACAAATGGAGAATGAAACGGTCAGCCGTTTCTTCTCCTAAATCTGTGTGGACAACTTATTATTAAAAATTGATTTTTAGGAGGAAACAACGTGGCATTTGAATTTAGATTACCCGATATTGGTGAAGGTATCCACGAAGGTGAAATCGTAAAGTGGTTTGTTAAAGCTGGAGATACTATTGAAGAAGATGACGTATTATGTGAAGTACAAAATGATAAATCAGTTGTTGAAATTCCATCACCTGTAAGCGGTACTGTAGAAAAAGTACTTGTTGAAGAAGGAACAGTTGCAGTAGTCGGCGACACAATTGTAATGATTGACGCACCTGATGCTGAAGAAATGGAATTCAAAGGCGGTCATAGTCACGACGGTGGTTCTGATAAAGCAGAAGAAGCACCTCAAGAAGAAGCAAAAGCTGAACCAGCTGCAGCACCTCAAGAAGCTGGTGAAGTCGATGAAAATAGACACGTTAAAGCAATGCCATCTGTACGTAAATATGCACGCGATAATAATGTCAACATTAAAGCTGTCAATGGTACAGGTAAAAATGGTAGAATTACTAAAGAAGATGTAAATGCATACATTAATGGTGGTGGCCAAGCAGCACCTGAATCACAAAGTGCATCAGCATCTGAAGCACCTCAAGAATCTGCAGCACCAGCAGCATCAACAGTTTCAACTGAAGGTGAATTCCCTGAAACAACTGAAAAAATCCCTGCAATGCGTAAAGCAATTGCTAAAGCAATGGTTAACTCTAAACATACTGCACCTCACGTAACATTAATGGATGAAATTGATGTTCAAGAATTATGGGATCACCGTAAGAAATTCAAAGAAATTGCTGCTGAACAAGGTACAAAATTAACATTCTTACCATATGTTGTGAAAGCATTAGTTTCTGCATTGAAAAAATACCCAGCACTTAACACTTCATTTAATGAAGAAGCAGGTGAAGTTGTTCATAAACATTACTGGAACATCGGTATTGCAGCAGATACAGAAAGAGGTTTATTAGTACCTGTTGTTAAAAATGCAGACCGTAAATCAATGTTCGAAATTTCAGATGAAATTAATGAACTTGCTGTAAAAGCGCGTGATGGTAAATTAACTTCTGACGAAATGAAAGGTGCAACATGTACAATCAGTAACATTGGTTCTGCAGGTGGTCAATGGTTTACACCAGTTATCAACCACCCAGAAGTTGCGATTTTAGGTATTGGCCGTATTGCACAAAAACCTATCGTAAAAGATGGTGAAATTGTAGCAGCGCCTGTACTAGCATTATCACTTAGCTTTGACCATAGACAAATCGATGGTGCAACAGGTCAAAATGCTATGAACCACATCAAACGTTTATTAAACAATCCAGAACTATTATTAATGGAGGGGTAAAATATGGTAGTCGGAGATTTTCCAATTGAAACAGATACTATTGTCATTGGGGCAGGCCCTGGTGGTTATGTTGCAGCGATCCGTGCTGCACAATTAGGTCAAAAAGTAACAATCGTTGAGAAAGGTAACTTAGGTGGTGTGTGTTTAAACGTAGGTTGTATTCCTTCTAAAGCGTTATTAAATGTTTCTCACCGCTTTGAACAAGCTCAACACGGTTCAGACCTTGGTATTACAGCAGAAAATGTTTCTTTAGACTTCGGTAAAGTTCAAAATTTTAAAGGTTCAGTTGTTAACAAATTAACAAGCGGCGTTGAATCTTTATTAAAAGGTAACAAAGTTGAAATCGTTAAAGGTGAAGCTTATTTCGTTGATGCACACAGTTTACGTGTTATGGATGAAAAAAGTGCACAAACTTACAACTTTAAAAATGCTATCGTTGCAACAGGTTCACGCCCAATTCAAATTCCTAATTTTGAATTTGGTGGTCGCGTTCTTGATTCAACAGGTGCATTAAACTTACAAGAAGTACCAGAAAAATTAGTCGTTGTTGGTGGCGGTTATATCGGTTCAGAACTAGGTACTGCTTATGCGAACTTCGGTACTGAAGTAACAATTCTTGAAGGTGCGAAAGAAATCTTAGGCGGTTTCGAAAAACAAATGGTTGCACCAGTTAAGAAAGAAATGAAAGCTAAAGGTATGAAGATCGAAACTGAAGCTTTAGCTAAATCTGCTGAAGAAACTGAAAATGGCGTTAAAGTGACTTATGAAGTTAAAGGCGAAGAAAAAACAATCGAAGCTGACTACGTATTAGTAACTGTAGGTCGTCGTCCAAATACAGACGAGCTTGGTTTAGAAGAAGCAGGCGTTAAACTTACTGATCGTGGTTTAATTGAAGTCGATAAACAAAGCCGTACTTCTGTTGATAGTATCTATGCAATTGGTGATATTGTTCCAGGATTACCATTAGCACATAAAGCAAGCTATGAAGCAAAAGTTGCTGCTGAAGCGATTGCTGGACAAAATGCAGAAGTAGATTACATTGGTATGCCAGCAGTATGTTTCACTGAGCCTGAATTGGCACAAGTGGGTTATACTGAAGCACAAGCTAAAGAAGAAGGCATCGAATATAAAGCTTCTAAATTCCCTTATCAAGCAAACGGCCGTGCATTATCATTAGATGATACAAACGGATTCGTTAAATTGATTACACTTAAAGAAGATGACACATTAATTGGTGCGCAAGTGGTAGGTACAAGTGCATCAGACGTGATCGCTGAACTTGGTTTAGCAATTGAATCAGGTATGAATGCTGAAGATATCGCTTTAACTGTACATGCCCACCCAACTTTAGGTGAAATGAGCATGGAAGCAGCTGAAAAAGCTTTAGGATTACCAATCCATACAATGTAATAATAGTTATATAAATGAGGGACCGAAACATCATTGTTTCAGTCCCTTTTTTCAATTTCAGAACAATGTTAGAATGAACAACGAGATGTGTGGAATGGATTCCAACTTTAAGGAGGGGCTCGAATGGATTATCATTATCCAATTGATATGGACTGGTCGAAAGATGAAATCATGGATGTCATTACATTTTTTAATGCGATTGAATCCTACTATGAACAACACATTGCAAGAGAAGTTTTAATGACACGTTATCGTCGTTTCAAAGCAGTTGTTCCGGGTAAAGCTGATGAAAAACGTATTTTTGAAGATTTCAGAAAGCACAGTGGCTATGACAGTTATTTTGTGATGAAACAAGCTAAAGAAAATCCAGATCAAGAAATTTTATCAAACAAGTAAAAAACTATTGTAATTTCGTGAGCGATTTGTTATTTTTATTAAGCATTAAACAAAATGTTTAGTAAAAGTAAACAAGTCGCTTTTTTGAGTGGAGGAACTTTATGGAGATTGGTCAAAAGATTAAAAACTTGAGACGCTTAAAAAATTTAACGCAAGAAGAGCTTGGTGAAAGGACAGATTTATCTAAGGGCTATATTTCTCAAATTGAGAGTAATAAAACTTCTCCAAGCATGGAAACATTCTTAAATATTCTCGAAGTGTTAGGTACTTCTCCAAAAGAATTTTTTGATACGAAATACGTCACAAAAGTACATTATCCGAAAAATGAGCAACTGACTTATGATGAAGATGAAAAAGGGTATTTTTTACAATGGCCAGTAAAACGTTCGAATGAGTTTGATATGGAACCTTTATTACTGACATTGCAACCTTATGCGTCATATAAAGATTTTCAGCCTTCTGTCTCTGACACATTTGTATATTGTTTAGAAGGGAAGGTTACACTGACTTTAGGCGATCATCAATATACTGCTGAACAGGGGGATGCACTTTATTTTAAAGCACATGCCACACATCGTTTATCTAATGCGGGTCATGTTTGTGCAAAGTTGATGATTGTTGCTACATCATCATATTTATAGGAGGGTTTTAGAATTGAGTGAGTTATTATCTTTTAAGAAGATTACTAAAAAGTATGATGAAACGACAATTTTAGATGCAGTTGATTTAGAGATAGAATCTGGTTATTTTTATACGATACTTGGGCCATCAGGATGTGGTAAGACGACGATGCTAAGACTGATTGCGGGATTTGAATCGCCGGACGCGGGAGAAATTGTGTATTTAGGTAAAAACATTAATCAATGGCCAGCAAATCAGCGACAAGTCAATACCGTTTTCCAAGATTATGCTTTATTTCCACATTTAAATGTTTATGATAACGTGGCATTTGGTTTGAAATTAAAAAAGCTAAATAAGCAACAAATTGATGAAAAAGTAAAAGAAGCACTTAAATTAGTAAAGCTTGAAAAATATATTGAAAGTTCTATACATGCATTAAGTGGTGGACAAAAACAACGTATTGCGATTGCACGTGCAATTGTCAATGAACCAGAGATTTTATTACTCGATGAATCGTTATCCGCATTAGATTTGAAATTGCGTACTGAAATGCAGTACGAATTAAGAGCGTTACAGAAACGTCTTGGGATTACTTTCGTATTTGTAACACATGATCAAGAAGAAGCTTTAGCGATGAGCGACTTTATTTTTGTAATGCGTGAAGGAAAAATTGAACAATTTGGAACACCACTTGATATTTATGATGAGCCCGTCAATCGTTTTGTGGCAGATTTTATTGGTGAATCCAATATTGTTGAGGGTGTTATGGTGGAGGACTATATCGTCAATATCTATGGTCAAAATTTTGATTGTGTAGATAAAGATATCCCGCCACAAACGCAAGTCGATGTCGTTATTCGACCAGAAGATATTACAGTTGTTCCTGAAGAAAAAGGGCTTTTTAAAGCGACTGTGACAAGTTCGCTATTTAGAGGCGTACATTACGAAATGATATGTGAAGATCGAAAAGGGTATGAATGGACAATTCAATCGACTAAAAATGCAAATATAGGAGCACGTGTAGGACTCGATTTTGAGCCAGAAGCGATTCATATCATGGTGCCAGGTGAAACTGAAGAAGAGTTTGATAAACGTATAGAAGGTTATGGAGAATTAAGCTATGAAACACATTAATCGTTGGCTCGCAATTCCTTATTTGCTATGGATGGTTTTCTTCATTATCATACCTGTCGTGTTACTCCTTTATTTTTCATTCGTCAATGAAGATGGACACTTTACTTTGATGAATTATCGTCAATTTTTAACAGCGCATTATATGATGATGCTCGGTGAATCTATTATTTATGCCTTTATCATTACCTTGATTTGTCTTTTAGTCAGTTATCCGGCTGCGTATTTTATTCAACAGTCTAAAAATGCAGCCACTTGGTTGTTGATCATGATTATACCTACATGGATGAATTTACTACTTAAGACATATGCATTTATTGGTATTTTCAGTCATGATGGATTTATCAACAAAATTTTGATGTCCTTTCATCTTCCAGCACAGCCTATACTGTTCACAGCGCCAGCCTTTATCTTTGTTTCGGCATATATTTATATTCCGTTTATGTTACTTCCAATTTATAACAGTATGAAAGATATTCCTGAGCAGCTCTTTTTTGCAGCACAAGACTTAGGTGCAAATCGAGCGACGGTGATTAGAAAAGTTTTATTACCGTTAACGGCTGAAGGTGTGAAAACAGGTATTCAAGTGACTTTTATTCCTGCATTATCTCTATTTATGATTACGAGATTGATTGCCGGTAATAAAGTGATTAATATTGGTACAGCGATTGAAGAACAATTTTTGGTGATACAAAACTATGGTATGGGCTCAACAATTGCAATATTTTTAGTGTTATTCATGGCATTTGTCATGGTATTAACACGAAGTAAGCAAAAAGGGGGCACATCAAAATGAAATGGTACGGTAAAACTTATTTGTACACCTTATTAGTCGTTTTGTATTTGCCGATATTCTTTTTAATGTTGTATTCGTTTAATAGTGCGGGGAATATGACGCATTTTGAAGGTTTTACATGGGAACATTATCAAGCTTTATTTCAAAATAAACATCTCTTGCAAGTTGTTTTTAATACAATTGCGATTGCATTATTAGCAGCGAGTATTGCAACTATCATTGGTGTTTTTGGAGCATTGTTGTTGTACCAACTTCGGAATCAAACATTAAAAATGTCGTTGCTCACTTTAAATAACGTTTTAATGGTTTCTTCCGATGTTGTAATAGGGGCTTCATTTTTAATTATGTTTACAGCGATAGGTCATTTTACGGGATATGGATTAGGTTTTACCTCTGTCCTCATCTCACATATTGCCTTTTGTATTCCTATTGTTGTCATTATAGTTTTACCAAAATTATACGAAATGAACGATTCAATTATGAATGCAGCACGTGATTTAGGTGCTACCGAGTTTCAATTATTGAGTAAGGTGCTCATTCCGCATATCATGCCGGGAATTATTGGTGGCTTTTTTATGGCACTAACTTACTCTCTAGATGATTTTACAGTGAGCTTCTTTGTGACAGGTAACGGCTTTAGTGTTTTATCTGTTGAAATCTATGCGATGGCACGACGTGGTGTAAGTATGGAAATTAATGCTATTTCTACGATTTTATTTGTATTGATTATGGTTGGCTTAATCAGCTATCAACTGATACAGCGCCATAAACAGAAGAAGCAATCCAGTAAAAGAGGTGTGACGATATGAAACAATTGATACAACTCATTGGGGGCGCACTCTTACTGGGTTTAATCAGTTTGGGTGTCGGGTATTGGATTAACCATGATGAAATTGGTGGCAAGCAACAAGAAAAGCTGTACGTCTATAATTGGGGAGAATATATTGATCCTGAAATAATTCAGCAATTTGAACAGAAAACAGGGATACAAGTGGTTTATGAAACATTTGATTCTAACGAAGCGATGGAGGCAAAAATTCGCAATGGCGGTACGCATTACGATGTGGCCTTTCCGAGTGATTACACGATAGAAAAAATGAGAAAAGCGCATTTATTGCGTCCAATTGATCATCAAAAAATTCCAAACATGAAGCATCTAGACCCACATTATATGAATCAGCCTTTTGATCCTAAAAATACTTATTCGATTCCATATTTCTTTGGGACAGTCGGCATTTTGTATAATAAAGAAAAATATCCTGATATCGATTTTAATAGTTGGAATGATTTAAAAAATCCACGGTTAAAAAATGATGTATTATTGGTGGATGGCGCTCGAGAAATTATGGGTCTATCTCTCAATAGTTTAGGGTATAGTTTAAATGATACGAATGAGACACATTTAGAATCGGCAGAACAAAACTTAAAAACGTTTTCTCCTAATATTCGAGGTGTTGTAGGCGATGAAATTAAAATGATGCTTGAGCAACATGAGGCGAATGTTGCTGTCATTTGGAGCGGTTCGGCAGCACCATTGTTTCAAGAAAACGATCATTTTGACTATGTCGTGCCAAAAGAAGGTTCGAATTT
This sequence comes from Staphylococcus schleiferi, assembly GCF_900458895.1. NCBI lineage: Bacteria > Bacillati > Bacillota > Bacilli > Caryophanales > Staphylococcaceae > Staphylococcus > Staphylococcus schleiferi. Next base: position 1,805,006 of record NZ_LR962863.1, on the reverse strand, counting down.
ATGGTTTGATAATATGGTCATTCCTAAAACGGCACAAAATGTTGAAGGTGCACATCAATTTATTAACTTTTTGTTGGATCCTAAAGTGAGTAAGCAAAATACTGAATGGGTGGGTTATGGTACACCTAATCAAACGGCTAGAAAATTATTGCCAAAAGAAATGAGTCACGATCATCGTGTTTACCCAACACGAGAAGAGCAAAAACGTCTTGAAGTGTACAAAGATTTAGGGCCAGATGTGTTAAATGAATACAATGAGCGTTTCCTAAATTTCAAAATGGCGTTATGATTCTAGTGATTTCATTTGAGTTTAGTTATAATTAAGTGAGTAAGATAAATAAGAGGAGTGGAAGCATGACTGGAGAAGCATATACACAAATCAGTCGTCCTGTAAATCGTCTTGCTGAGAAGATTCTTGGCTGGTTGAGTTGGATATTATTATTAGGTGCTACAGTTGTGGCGATGTTTTTTGGCTTGGTTCTCTTTAGTAACGAGAATTCAATTCAAAAACTAGAAAATGGGGTTGCCAATAATGCCACTTTGCAAGATTTTTTAGCAAGTAATAATTTAAATGCAACCCAACTTGTGATTATGTTACAGAACGGTGTATGGGCATTTATCGTATATTTGATCGTATGTCTATTGATTTCATTCCTAGCATTGATTTCAATGAATCATCGTATTGTATCAGGACTGCTATTTTTGTTAGTAGCGATTATTACATTACCATTATTTTTTATTTTAGTTCCATTATTCTTTTTTATTGTTGCGCTAATGATGTTTGGAAGAAAAGAAAAATATGAACTTGTACCTATGTACCAAGACATGGGCGGCTATCCATCATATAGAGAGAATACGTATGATGAAGATGAGGGAGATCTGCCTCATACGCAATCGACACACTTCAATGCGGAAAAAGAGGACACGCATGTTGAAAACGAGGGGCCATCTGATGATGAACCAGTTGTATTATCACGGTCTGCAAAGTATAATCATAAGCCGATTAAGAAAAATGAGGTTGAACAATCAACACATGATATCAATGATGCAGAAGATGACACACTCATTTATGATAGTCGTACAATGTCTCACCAAGCTGAGCCTGAACAAGATGTGAAAAATGATGTAACGACTTCAGAAGAATATGACGAGGATGATACGGTTACATCACCTGAAGCGCTTAAAGCACAACGTAAGCAAGAGAAAGCAGAACTCAAAGCACAACGTAAAGAAGAGAAAAAAGCACGTAAGGCGCATGAAAAAGAACAAAGAAAGCATAGAGTGAGTGCATCGACACAACGTCGCCAAAATTATGATAATCGTTTGAAATTGCAACAAGATAGACCAAAACAGTCTGCTGAAGACAGCGAGCAAGAAGACGAAAAGCAATAACGTTATTTGAATCGCAAAATAAAAAAGGCACTTATTTCAGTGCATGTCTTTAATCATTAAAAGTTAGATTTTAGTATCGCTTTGAGATTAGACATGAACATCGGAATAAGTGCCTTTTAATAATGTAGAAAATAGCACAAGCTTGCCAGTGAATATGATAATAAAAATCTCGATAAATTATTGGTTTAGCCTATTTATTCAAATTTTAATATAATTATCTTTAAATCTTATCTATTTTAATATATCATTGATTTTAGGTGTCCGTTTGACGTTGGATACTAACACGTGTATCACGTTGAGTATATTGATTTTATTTTTACTAATATAAAATGTAACTTATAGGTTTATTGTAAAAATGATGTCATTTTGTGCGGACATGCTCAAAATTTAGCAATACACATAAAATGAAGTATTATGCGTTTAAAAGTTTGAAAAAAGGCAATACAGTCAATAAGGAGGTTTTAATATGTCAGATCAATACGTTTATAATCAGCATAAAAATGATGAACGCATCGTCAACAGAAATGATGCAAAAGTACCATTCAAGCGTACAGCAGAGAAAGTTTTAACGTGGGTAGGAATTGTTCTACACGCAATTTGGTTCGTTTTAATTATTGGTGCGATTGCTATTTTTAAAAATCCAGAATTTCAACAACAAATTGAGATGACGGGTCAAGATGCGTCTCAATTGAATAATATTAACCCAACTTCATTGATTACTTTTCTTATTCCTTTAGTTGTTGCGCTAGTGGCCGTATTCTTGTTTAAAAAGCCTATTTTAGCAGGGATATTACTAATTATAGCTGCTGCAACAGGTGTATTTTTAAGCGCAAGTTTGATTTCAGGAATTTTGTGGTTAATTGCAGGTATTATGTTACTTGTCCGCAAGCCAAAAAATGGAAACTACATTTATCAAAATCCTGAACACCGCTCACAACAATATCAAGAAAATCCTCAAGATGTGGAAGCCCAACGTCATCAGGAGAGACAAAATGTTGTACATGAACCACAAGATAGAGAAGTTAATCAAAACCAAACGCAACATGCAGAAAATAGCGGAGATCAGTATCAAAATAATAGAGATGAATCACTAAAAAGATTAGATGATTTAGATCGAGATGATAAATAATTATAAAAAGACTTGGCAATGACCAAGTCTTTTTATTATGGCATCTATGCTTTACATTAACTGTAAAATTTTAAAAGATGCTTAAATGTGTCTTCTAAAAAGGCAATAAATACTTTATCCGTTTTCAAATGCTCAGATTGAGGAGGAATCGCTCGTGCTACAAAAAACTCGCCCTTTTTAACATTTTTAGCGCGTGCGATACCTTTTTGAAGTTCTTCTTTTGATAAATCTTGTATACGAGATTTATCGGGCTGTGTATGATCTAAAGATATTTGGAAGTCGTTAGGCAGATCAAGAAGCGTTTCTAATTTGTTTTCAAATACTTCAACATCTTTAGCTTTGTTTTTATCTTCATGCATGAGTCCATACATCACAAACAAGTGATCTTCGAATAAGCCAATTTGAAAATGGGGCATCATTTTATAACCACGTTTATTCGTTGCGAAAGCGACCCAAGTATCTTTGGGCGGATTGACCGTACGTCTAGCATGTTTAGCTACATGTGCATAAAAAGTATCACCAGTTAAAGTTTCAAGATAATCTGTAAAATAGTCGCCAAGTGCGTGTAATTGAGGTCGAATTTGTTGTTCTAATGCTTCCATTCTTGCATCTAGACCTTCTACTTCAAAGACTTTAAAATCTTTGGGTTTAAACGTATATTTTGTCATCATACGCCTCCTTATGTATCCGTGTTAAACTGATTTCATTGTAGCATATACCGAACTGCGAAACATTCATCTTGCCCCATTTTAGTGTATAATGAATTTAATAGGAGTGAGTCGAATGCATTTATATGATTTTGCGAAAAGTTTAGTTTTAGAAGCAGGAAATAATATTAGAAAAAAGATGGGTGACACACTTGCAATTGAAGCTAAGTCGAACCCCAATGATTTAGTAACGAATGTAGATAAAGAGACAGAACAGTTTATTGTGAGTCAAATCCAAGAGAGCTACCCAAATCATCGCATTATTGGTGAAGAAGGCCACGGCCATGACATTGAAACGACTGAAGGCATTGTCTGGGTGATTGACCCGATTGATGGTACGTTAAACTTTATTCATCAAAGTGAAAACTTTGCAATATCAATAGGTATCTTTAAAGAAGGGAAGCCTTATGCAGGGTTTGTCTATGATGTGATGAGAGATGTACTTTACCATGCCAAAGCTGGGAAAGGTGCACTGATGAATGAAGAACCTTTACCTCTTTTAGAGGATACTGTCGTAAGTGAGAGTATTATTGGTATGAATCCAAATTGGCTCACAAAACCTAAATTAGGCACAATGTTAGAACCTATCGTAAGTGACTCAAGAAGTGCACGCGCATATGGATCAGCAGCACTCGAAATTGTTTACGTTGCTACAGGACAGCTTGCTGCATATATGACACCACGTTTACAACCATGGGACTATGCTGGAGGCATCATTATACTAGAAGAAGTGGATGGGATTGCGACAAATTTCTTAGGAGAACCTTTAGCAATGACGCATCCGAATTCTGTTCTCGTAGGAAATAAAAAAGTACACACAGCAATTCGACAGGACTATTTGCGTCAGCATGATGAGACACTCATCGCTTTGCATGAAAAGTTGAAACATAAGTAAAATGGGTATAAACAAAGGCTGGGACATCAATGTGTCTCAGCCCTTAAATTTATTAAAAGATGTAGTCATTCGTGGTTGTTATAGCCAATCGTTTTCACGGTATTTCTTTTTTAATGAAAAGCCTACACCAAACGTTGCTACCATTAAAATAAATGTGACGATCATCCAAAATACATTGGTTGCAGCGATTGCAAAGCTAAACATGGTTAAAAAGAAAATTGCAAGAATTGATAGCAATAAAAAAATTGATTGAGATTTTTTCATCTTAATCCCACCTAACTCTGTTTCTTCATTTCATTTCTATGATATAATAAACGAGTTGTAAAAGAAAGTGGTAATTTACCCGAGAAAGGAATTAAAGTATGACAAAATTTAGAGAAGATGTTCGTAACATTGCGATTATCGCTCACGTAGACCATGGTAAAACGACATTGGTTGATGAACTATTAAAACAATCTGGTATTTTTCGTGAGAATGAGCATGTTGAAGAACGTGCGATGGATTCTAATGACTTAGAAAGAGAACGTGGGATCACAATATTAGCGAAAAATACAGCAGTTAACTATAAAGACACACGTATTAATATTTTAGATACACCTGGGCATGCTGACTTCGGAGGAGAAGTTGAGCGTATTATGAAAATGGTAGACGGTGTTGTTTTAGTTGTAGATGCCTATGAGGGAACAATGCCACAAACACGATTTGTTTTGAAAAAGGCATTAGAACAAAACTTGAAACCTGTTGTTGTTGTGAATAAAATTGATAAACCTTCAGCACGTCCTGAGGGAGTAGTGGATGAAGTTTTAGATTTATTCATTGAACTTGATGCAAATGATGACCAACTTGAGTTTCCTGTTGTCTATGCTTCAGCGATTAATGGTACTGCAAGCCTTGATCCTGAAAAACAAGATGAAAACATGCAAAGCTTATATGAAACGATTTTAGAATATATTCCAGCACCAGTTGATAATCGTGACGAGCCTTTACAATTCCAACCTGCATTGCTTGATTATAATGACTATGTAGGGCGTATTGGAATAGGGCGCGTATTTAGAGGGACAATGCGTGTTGGTGAAAGCGTATCATTATTAAAATTAGATGGATCAGTTAAAAATTTCCGTGTGACTAAAATATTTGGTTATTTTGGTTTAAAACGAGAAGAAATTCAAGAAGCCTATGCAGGTGATTTGATTGCTGTCTCAGGTATGGAAGACATTAACGTAGGTGAAACAATCACACCACAAGATCATCAAGATGCATTACCTGTATTACGTATTGATGAACCAACACTTGAAATGACTTTTAAAGTGAATAATTCACCGTTTGCGGGTAGAGAAGGTCAATTTGTAACAGCACGACAAATTCAAGAGCGCTTAGACAACCAACTTGAAACAGACGTATCATTGAAAGTTACACCAACAGACTCACCAGATGCATGGACAGTTGCAGGACGTGGGGAGCTTCACTTATCAATTTTAATCGAAAATATGAGACGTGAAGGTTTTGAATTACAAGTTTCAAAACCACAAGTTATTTTAAAAGATATTGATGGTGTGTTACATGAACCATTTGAACGCGTTCAAGCTGAAGTGCCAGAAGAATATTCAGGTGCAGTGATTGAGTCTTTAGGACAACGTAAAGGTGAAATGGTGGATATGGTAACGACAGATAATGGATTGACACGTCTAATCTTTAACGTGCCTGCGCGTGGATTAATTGGTTATACAACTGAATTCATGTCTATGACACGTGGTTACGGTATCATTAACCATACATTTGATGAGTTTAGACCTCGTATTAAAGGTCGTATTGGTGGACGTCGTAACGGTGTGTTAGTTTCTATGGACCAAGGATCTGCAAGTGAATATGCGATTTTAGGTTTAGAAGACCGTGGTATTAACTTTATGGAACCTGGAACAGATGTATACGAAGGAATGATTGTAGGTCAAAATAACAGAGAAAATGATTTGACTGTCAATATTACTAAAGTTAAACATCAAACTAACGTACGTTCTGCGACAAAAGACCAAACAGAAACAATGAAAAAACCTCGTAAGTTATCGTTAGAAGAAGCGTTAGAATTTATTAACGATGATGAATTGGTAGAGGTAACACCTGAAAACGTGAGATTGAGAAAGAAAATTTTAAATAAAGGTCAACGTGAAAAAGAAGCTAAACGTATTAAACAAATGATGGAATCAGAAGAAAATTAATATAAGTCGACTTTCATTTAAAAGAGTGAGACAAAAAATCAATTTGATTTTAACGTCTCGCTCTTTTTATTATAGGTTAAAAGCACCCACAGAAATTCTTTACAGTCGTTATTGTGTTTGCATTGTTAACTAAATGTACTTGATTAATTGAAAAGAGCGAATTTTTTAAATAAGAGTAAATTTGTTTTAATATAAGCTGTTTATTTTATTTATAATCCTCCTTGTATTAAAATGTGTTCGAAAAACATTTGAGGAGGAGTTAAAATGGAGCAAAAGTTTGAGCCATTATTCGAGTCACTAAAATTACCTAACGGAAGCACATTAAGAAATCGTTTTGTCTTAGCACCGTTAACACATACATTGTCAAATGATGATGGGACAACGTCTTCTACAGAGTTAGGTTATATTGAACCTCGAGCTAAAGATGTAGGCTTAGCTATTTCAGCTGCAAGCTATATCAACATTGAAGGTAAAGCATTTCCAGGTGAACCATCAGTGTCGAAAAAAGAAGACTTACCTGGATTGAAAGAACTTGCGTGTACAATGAAAAAAGGAGGCGCTAAAGCAGTCATCCAAATTCACCACGGGGGCGCTAAAGCTTTGCCAGAATTAGTTCCTAATGGCGATGTGAAAGCACCTAGTGCACTTTCAACAGGTGGTTTTGGTCACAAAGAGCCACACGAAGTCCGTGCGATGACTGTTGAAGAAATTCAACAAGCAATTGTTGATTATGGTAAAGCAGCTTCGCTAGCTATTGAAGCTGGATTTGATGGCGTTGAAATTCATGGTGCGAATCACTATCTCATTCATCAGTTTGTATCTCCATTTTATAATCGTCGAGAAGATGAGTGGGGCGAGCCTCTTCGTTTTCCTATGGCTGTAGTTAATGAAGTATTACGTGTCGTTAATGAAGAAGCACCAGATGACTTTATTGTAGGTTATCGTTTTTCACCAGAGGAAGCGGAAGACCCAGGAATTTCAATGGAACTTACACAACGCTTAGTGAGTGAGTTAATTGAAAAACCACTTGATTATCTCCACGTTTCACTGATGGATATTCACTCAGTAACACGCGAAGGTAAGTATAAAGGTCAAAAACGTATCGACTTATTACTTGATTGGATTAACAATCGTATGCCATTAATTGGTGTCGGCGCCATCTTTACTGCTGATGATGCGGTAAATGCGTTGAATACAGGCGTTCCGTTAGTATGCCTTGGACGTGAATTATTATTCGATCCAGCATATATTTCTAAAATTAAATCTGGTCAAACGGACGAAATCATTTCATATTTCGATCCAGAACGTGAAGATAAACACCAATTACCTGAGAGATTATGGGAAGCATTTGCTTCAGGTTTTTACCCATATCCTAAAAAAGAAGAAGCTTAAACGATATAAATTAAGAGTCTGGAACATAAATACCAAAATAAATAGCTCGAAGATGATTTTGAAAAAAATCGTCTTCGAGCTTCCTTTTTATTATCATGCTTCGTATTATATAGGCTCGCTTTCCGAGGGGACAGCCTCAGCCTGTAGTCTTCGGCTCGTCCTGTTCCCTCAGGAGTCTCGCTATAAATACTTCGCTTATATATGTAATCATTCACCATTATACTTAAAAAAATAAGGCACTTTCGTATAATTTAATTCATCACAACAAAAACTAAATTAACGAGGTGCCTTATGCAAAAAGATTATAATATGTCTCAATTAACTCTACCAATAGAAACATCTATTTTAATTCCTGATAATGATTTATCCCAACATGTCAATGATATCGTTGAATCAATACCAGATATTGAATTCGAGGGATTCAAACACCATCGTGGTTCGACTGCTTACCATCCTAAAATGATGTTAAAAATCATTCTATATGCCTACACACAATCTGTTTTCTCTGGACGTAAGATCGAAAGATTACTTCATGATAGTCTTCGCATGATGTGGCTTTCTCAACGTCAAACACCTTCCTATAAAACCATCAACCGTTCAGCTTGTCCACTTCGAAATCAGTGTATGAAATCTAATTCAAAAGCAAATAAAAAAATCATGAGAAATTATAATTGGGAGTACTTTAAAGCTCAAATTAATCAAAAGCTTTCTAAACCAGAAACACAAAAAATCTACAATCAAAGAAAAATTGATGTAGAACCCGTTTTTAGATTTATGAAAGCTATTTTGGTGTTCAATCGAATGTCCGTGCGGGGGATAAATAAGGTCAAACGAGAGTTTGGCTTTGTCCTCATGGCATTAAATTTAAGGAAATTAGTCGCATCTAGTGCGGCTAAACTGATGATAAAAGGAAAAAATCCGAGATTTTTCGTTTTTTACGAAAACCTCGGATTTCATCGATTCCTGAGACAATTTTGTCTCAAGCTCTTGTTTTCATTTTGAATGATAAGATTGCGTGTGAGGTGATGAAATTGGTCGTTGTTTAGGTGTATCTAAGCGACTTTTACATTCATCGCACATAAATGTTTTAATTGGATTGTTCTTCAATCGTGTTGCTAAACGTGTATGCTCATCCAATAAAACTTCAGTATCACATATCACACATTTCACTTTCCACAAATTAACGCACCTCGATATGAGTCACATGCTTGAATTCATATTGATAGCCATCTTCTACTGTATAAACAAAGCTATCGACGCCATTATCTTCATATAAACGTTTGCCTTCTTTGGCAAATTGGAAAAAGAGATATGGTAGAAATTCAAAAGGGATATCGATATGAGATTCCGCATTAGACAGACGAATAATAGTAGCCTCTTTAAGCGGCTCTGCATTTTTGAAAAAAGGTGTCATATTAATAGCAAATGAACCTTGTAACACAGCGCGCTTTTTATAGTCAATCTCAGAATTTAATGTAGGGGGATTCGTTTGGCCTTCTAATATAGCTCGATTCCACTCTCTATTATCATCAAATTGAATCGGTTTTTGACCTTCAAAGACGCCTTTTTCTAAATCTTCTAATGTTACTTTTCGATCGTCAAAAATCCAAGTCGTACTATCAAGCGTGATTGGAAATTTAACAGCACCTTTAATCTGAATCATTGTTAAACACTCCCTCAATTTAGCTAATTTCATTTTATCATACTTAGGAATGAGGCATACTAAATTTACTTGCTTTTTAATATCCGATAAGATAAAATTTTTACTATCAAAGAAAATTTATGGGGGGGACGCTGTCATGAGTAAGCAACAACATATGAGCAATGTTGCATATGAACAGTTGAATAAAGACGCAGAACGTATTTTGCAACTAATTAAAGTTCAAATAGATAATTTAACATTACCTCAATGTCCTTTATATGAGGAAGTTTTAGATACACAAATGTACGGCTTACAAAAAGAAGTTGATTTTGCAGTCAATCTTGGCCTTGTGAGTGAAGAAGATGGCAAAAAGCTAATGTTACGTTTAGAAAAAGAGTTATCAAAATTACACGAAGCATTTACACGTGTCTAACGTTTGCTATCGGTACAAAAGTGTAGCACGTTTTTCGCATTGTAAGTGCGAGGAATTGGATGAATTAACATATGAATAATATGAAAAGATTATTTCGATATATTTTGAGATCCTCTAAATATATCGATTTTCCATTATTAATTACATATCTTGTACTCTGCTTTATTGGATTAACAATGGTGTACAGTGCAAGTATGGTGGCTGCGACGCGAGGAACATTAACAGGCGGTAGACCGGTGGCAGGAACATATTTTTATACGAGACAGATTATTTACGTATTGATGGGTTTTAGTATTGTATTCTTCATGGCTTACATTATGGATGTTAAAATCTTGAAAAAACGTAATGTACAGCTCGGTATGATGGCGATGATTATCTTCTTACTTTTTGCGACACTTGCATTTGGATCTGAAATTAACGGTTCTAAAAGTTGGTTGAATTTAGGATTTATGAATTTACAAGCTTCTGAGTTATTAAAAATCGCTATTATTTTATATGTTCCGTATATTATAGAAAGAAAGCGTTTCGAAATTCAGCGCAATCCTTCAGTTATTTTATGGCCAATCCTGTTTGTAGGTTTTTGTTTAGGTCTCGTCCTTTTACAAAAAGACGTAGGTCAAACGTTACTTACAGGTGCTATATTTTTTAGTATTATCGTTTATTCAGGTATCGGTGTCAAAAACTTAATTAAGATTGGTTCTTACGCTTTAGGAGCATTAATTGTAGTCATTATCATTATTGTTATTTTTAGAATTAATGTTTTACCTTCGTACTTGACGGCACGATTTAGCGCGTTAGAAAATCCATTCAACTATGAATCAGGTATAGGTTACCATCTTTCTAACTCACTATTAGCAATTGGTAACGGTGGCTTGTTTGGTCGAGGCCTTGGAAATAGTATTATGAAACTAGGTTATTTACCTGAACCCCATACTGATTTTATATTCGCAATTATATGTGAAGAGCTTGGTTTTGTGGGTGCCTTTTTAGTAATCGGTTTGATTTTCTTTATCGTTTATCGCGCTTTTGAACTTGCATCACAAACAAAATCATATTTCTATAAGTTGGTTTGTGTAGGTATTGCAAGTTATATTGCTTTACAATCATTTGTTAATCTAGGTGGTATCTCTGGATTAATTCCTTTAACAGGTGTGCCACTTCCATTTATTAGTTTTGGTGGTTCATCTATGCTCAGCTTAAGTGCTGCGATGGGATTACTTTTAATTGTTGCAAAACAAATTAAATACGACGATGCCAAGCAACGTTATTATGAAAAACAAAATAAAATCTAGTCATCTCAAAGAATTTCACAAATTTAAAAGCTTGTGTGCATAAAAGCGAATTTTTATTTTAAATTTCGTTTTTATGCACTTTTTTTATATCTTGAACAGCTTTGTACAATGACAAACGTCATGAGAGATCACTTTTCTTTTTGACATCGATCTCGATAACAGATAAAATGACTTTATCCATTTGTATAAATTATTGTAAATGATAAGTTTTATTTATCATCATTCTGATAGTTGATTTTAAAATACAAATGATTTTTAAACTTGTTTCTTTAAAATACCGAGCTATTTTTGTTATAATTAATATTGTATTTTTAGAATTTTCGAACTATTTAGGAGGCTTATAAAATGAAACGCATCAATAAGCTATTAGTAGCTAATCGTGGTGAAATCGCTATTCGCATTTTCCGAGCGGCAACAGAGTTAGGCATTCAGACGGTTGCAATATATTCAAAAGAAGACATGGGTTCATTACATAGATATAAAGCAGACGAATCGTATTTAGTTGGCGAAGATCTTGGTCCATCAGAAAGTTATTTAAATATTGAACGCATCATTCAAGTGGCAAAAGATGCAGATGTTGATGCAATTCATCCAGGTTACGGCTTCCTAAGTGAAAATATGCATTTTGCAAAACGATGTGCAGAAGAAGATATTATCTTCATTGGACCGCACCTCGAACATTTAGATATGTTTGGCGACAAAGTTAAAGCGCGTGAAACAGCCATTAAAGCAGAGCTACCGGTGATACCGGGAACGGATGGCCCGGTTGACAATTTTGAACGAGCTAAAGCTTTTGCAGAAGAAGCAGGGTTCCCGTTAATGATTAAAGCGACAAGCGGTGGCGGCGGTAAAGGTATGAGAATTGTAAAGGAAGCATCTGAACTTGAAGAAGCCTTTACACGTGCCAAATCCGAAGCTGAAAAATCATTTGGTAATAGTGAAGTTTACATTGAAAAGTTTATTGATAATCCAAAACACATTGAAGTTCAAATTATTGGTGATGAAGCGGGCAATATCATTCATTTATATGAAAGAGACTGTTCAGTCCAACGTCGTCATCAAAAAGTGGTAGAGGTGGCACCTTCTGTAAGTTTACCGACGGCATTAAGAATGCGTATTTGTGATGCGGCAGTCGATTTAATGAAAAAGATTAAATATGTCAATGCAGGAACCGTTGAATTTCTAGTTTCTGGTGATGATTTTTACTTTATAGAAGTAAACCCACGCGTACAAGTTGAACATACAATTACTGAAATGATTACAGGTGTGGATATCGTTAAAACACAAATTTTGATTGCTGACGGTGAGTCTCTACATGATGAAGCGATTGCAATGCCACGCCAAGACGAGATTCATACTTTAGGTTATGCAATACAATGTCGAATCACAACTGAAGATCCTACTCAAGATTTTATGCCTGATACGGGTCGCATCGTAGCTTATCGCTCAAGTGGAGGTTTTGGTGTTCGTTTAGATGCAGGTGATGCCTTCCAAGGTGCAGAAATTTCGCCTTTTTATGATTCATTGCTTGTTAAAGTATCAACACACGCCATCAGTTATAAGGAAGCACGAGAAAAGATGGAGCGCTCATTACAAGAAATGCGTATTAGGGGTGTAAAAACGAATATCCCATTTTTGCGTAATGTCATTAATCATGCTCAATTTGCTTCTGGCGATTACACAACTAAGTTTCTTGAGGCTTCACCAGAGTTATTTGTGATTCAACCTTCGCGTGACAGAGGGACAAAAACATTAGAATATATCGGAAATGTCACAATAAATGGTTTTCCGAATGTAGAGAAACGACCAAAACCAAATTTTGAACACCCGGATATTCCTACTACGGATACGAAAGCGATTGCTCAGTTAAGAGGGACGAAACAGTTGTTAGATGAGAAAGGTCCTCAAGCTGTTGCGGATTGGGTTAAAGCGCAGGATGAAGTCCTTTTAACAGATACGACGTTTAGAGATGCGCACCAATCTTTATTAGCGACACGGGTGCGGACACATGATCTTTTGAAAATTGCGCCTGAAACAGCCAATGTGATGAAAGATAATTTTTCACTTGAAATGTGGGGCGGCGCTACATTTGATGTAGCCTATAACTTTTTGAAAGAAAATCCGTGGGAACGTTTAAGTAAATTAAGAAAAGCGATACCGAATGTCCTATTTCAAATGTTATTACGTGCGTCAAATGCTGTAGGTTATAAAAATTATCCAGACAATGTCATTCAAAAGTTTGTTGAGGAAAGTGCTGCAGCGGGTATAGATGTGTTTAGAATATTTGACTCACTTAACTGGGTAGAGCAAATGAAAGTTGCGAATGAAGCGGTTCAAAAAGCAGGTAAAATTTCAGAAGGGACAATCTGTTATACAGGCGATATTTTAAACCCAGAACGTTCAGATGTTTATACGTTAGATTATTATGTGAAGATGGCACAGACATTAGAAAGAGAAGGTTTCCATATGTTAGCCATTAAAGATATGGCCGGCTTACTAAAACCGAGAGCTGCCTACGAGTTAATTGGTGAACTGAAAGCAGCAGTTAATCTTCCTATTCATTTGCATACACATGATACAAGTGGTAACGGTATTTTAACATACAAGCAAGCTATTGATGCTGGCGTAGATATTATCGATACTGCGGTTGCTGCGATGTCAGGTTTGACGAGTCAACCAAGTAGTAACTCGATCTACTACGCAATGAGTGGTTTTGAGCGTAAGATTCGCATGGACATCGAAGGTCATGAAACACTTTCTCATTATTGGGATGCAGTACGTCCATACTATAGTGATTTTGAAAGTGATATGAAATCGCCACATACGGAAATCTATCAACATGAAATGCCAGGTGGTCAATATTCAAATCTTCGTCAACAAGCTAAAAGCTTAGGTTTAGGTGAACGTTTTAGTGAAGTGAAAGACATGTACCGTCGCGTGAATTTCTTATTTGGCGATATTGTTAAAGTAACGCCATCTTCAAAAGTAGTCGGTGACATGGCGCTTTATATGGTTCAAAATGAATTGGACGAAAAAGATGTTGTTGCTCAAGGACATAAATTAGATTTTCCAGAATCTGTTGTGTCATTTTTTAAAGGTGAGATTGGGCAACCTGTTAACGGCTTCAATAAGGATTTACAACGTGTTATATTGAAAGGACAAGCGCCACTCACTGAGCGTCCTGGTGAATATTTAGAGCCAATCGATTTTGATGCACTTCGTGAAGAATTGCAGGAAAAGCAACAAGAAAAGGTGACAGAGCAAGACCTCATTAGCTATGCGTTATATCCAAAAGTGTACGAGCAATATGTTAAAACATATGAGCAGTTTGGTAATGTTGCCATTTTAGATACACCAACATTCTTCTTTGGTATGAGAGATAATGAAAAAATAGAAATCGAGATTGATAAAGGTAAAATTTTAATTATCCAACTTAAAACAATTACAAATCCTGATGAAAATGGTGTACGAACTGTCTTCTTTGATATGAATGGTCAAGCACGCCGTATTCAAGTGAAAGATGAAAACATTCAAGCTTCTCATCTAGCGAAACCGAAAGCGGATAAAGCAGATCCAACACATATTGGTGCACAGATGCCGGGTACAATTATAGAAGTTAAAGTAGCTGAAGGTGAGCAAGTTGAGGCAGGACAGTCATTGATTATTAGTGAAGCTATGAAAATGGAAACAACGATTCAAGCACCTTTTAAAGGAACAATCAAAAAAATTCATGTTTCAGCGAATGACAGTATTGAATCTCAAGACTTACTTATTGAGATAGAAGCAGAATCATAAAATAATTCGAGTTGTAGCGATTTCTACAATAAAAAAGCTAATTCCCAACTTTTAAAAAGGGAATTAGCTTTTATGTTAAATAAAATGATTAGATGCATATTTGTGCTATTGTTCTCCGCGATTTGACCGCAGTATAAGTAGTAGGAAATAACTGATTAGTCCAAAGAGCAACGTGATAAATAAGGCGTGGAATAATGCAATGATTAAATTAACATTTGTAACGATAGATAACGCCCCAGTTGTTACTTGTAAAATAATCAGTATAAAACTTGCAGTGTACCCGTATTGGATTGTCCGGATATTCGGATAATATTTGACCGCATGAATGTAAGCGACAAGCACTGCGATAAAGGCAATCAGTGCCATAAATCTATGCGCGAGTTGTACCCAATCATGTACATCATGTGGGACAATATCATTAAATGGTACAGGCCATGAACCGTATGCGAGACTAGAATCTGTGTGTCGTACAAGTGCACCTGTATAAATCGTTAAATAAATAATGATAGTCATCACCCAAGTGTATACTTGAAGTGGCTTTTTAATATGTACCTTATTCGCTTCATATTTTTGGTCTAAATCAAAAATAATTAATGTTAAAACAAAAACTGATGAAAAACTAATTAACGAAATACCAAAATGTAGTGCTAAAACATAATCATTTTGTTGCCAAACGACAGCAGCAGCCCCTACCAAAGCTTGAATAAGTAAGAAACCGATACTAATAAGACTTAAAGGTTTTACCTCTTTAATATGACCGATATTTTTCCAAGCAGTAATGACGAGCCATGTCACAAATATCACTGATAAACCAGATACTGCTCTGTGACTCAATTCAATAATGGTATCTATAGGTAGATTTTGGGGCAAGAAAGCACCATGGCATAGTGGCCAGTCAGATCCACATCCGTCTTCTGAGCCCGTTTTTGTAACGAGTGCACCACCAAGTTGAACCCAAGTCATTATCAATGTTGATACGACAGCTAGCCACTTTAGGTTTCGCTTATTAAACAATCTCAAACACCCCACTATTACATAAAATAGTAAATCATTTTTATTAATTTACATTACTGTCATTATATCAAAAAGCTTTCATAAAAATGTGTTTTTAGAGTGAAGTTTTTCAGAATGTCGATAAAGTGTCACAAATTTTTCTTATTTAAACTGGTCATTCTTACGCCTTTCATATATCATTGGTGTATATGTTATTTGAAAAAGGGGGGGAATTGATGGCAAAGTCAGAAGTTATATCACACACTTCCGGCCGCATCACTTACAAGGAACTGAAACAAATCATTAAGTTAGGTCTTGTCCAAGGCAACTTAATTCCTTCATTTGCGGGTGCTTGGTTAGCGATTGTGATGTCTCATCATGCGTTTTTAGCTTCTATTCCACAAATTATTATTATGATGTTGGGATCAACACTCGTAATGGGAGGCGCATGTGCACTTAACAATTATTATGACCAAGATATCGACCAAGTGATGCCAAGTAAACAAAATAGACCGACCGTTAACGATCGCATTTCAGACCGTCAGTTACTTCTATTAAGTTTTGGAATGATGATTGTTGGTGAAATCTTATTGTTTATGATTAATATGCCGGCTGGCGTGATTGGTTTAACAGGTATTGTCGGCTATGTGTCATTTTATTCTATATGGTCAAAACGTCATACAACATGGAATACTGTCATTGGTAGTTTTCCCGGAGCGGTACCACCTTTAATTGGTTGGGTTGCAATCAACGGCGAACTTAGTATGATGGCGTGGGCATTATTTTTAGTTGTATTTTGTTGGCAACCTATTCATTTTTATGCACTCGCAATTAAGCGTAAAGATGAATATGTGATGGCTCAAGTTCCTATGTTGCCATCTGTTAAAGGATTTAAGCGTACACGTTTAGGTATGTTTTTGTGGTTGGTTTTACTCTTGCCACTTCCATTCTTAATGCACGAATTAGGTAGTGTATTTATTGTCTTAGCATCATTATTGAATATCGGGTGGATATTATTAGGATTGACAAGTTTTAAAACGTCAACGAATCAAACAAAATGGGCAACAAAGATGTTTATCTATTCTTTAAATTACCTCGTTCTGTTTTTTGCTCTTGTTGTCGTTATCTCTTTAATTAAAATGATTTAAAAAGATTACGAGTGAGGAATGAATATCATGAATGTACCTATTTTACCTACAATAAGTACGACGTGTATTGTTATCAGTGCCATACTAGTTGCGATAGGTTGGCGCTTGATATGGAAACGTCGCATCGAGCAGCATAAAAAAACAATGCTATGGGCAGCAGTGTTTGCAGTGACGTTCTTTCTAATTTATGCGAGTCGTACGATATTTATCGGTAACACTGCTTTTGGTGGGCCTGCTTCCGTCAAAGTTTATTACACAATTTTTCTAGTTTTTCATATTACACTTGCCACAGTTGGTGGTGTGTTAGGGCTAGTACAAATTATTACGGGATTAAGAGACAAATACAATGTACATAGAAAAGTGGGGCCTATTGCATCGGTAGTTTGGTTTTTTACCGCAATTACAGGTGTAGCTGTTTATATTCTTTTATATGTTCTTTATCCTGGTGGAGAAACAACTTCTCTGATTAAAGCAACATTTGGGTTTTAAATATTTGGATTGAGCCTCTTTAAGACCAATCGCGTTATTTTAGAAGAGCGGAGCGTCGAAATCTACTTGGTGACTTTAGATTTCTGTTCCGCTCTTTTTATCATATATTTAGACTATGGCGAATGAGACGTATTTTCAAATTTGATACACAAGCATCAAGTAATGCAATTGACCCGGGGTTAATTTTTTTCTCACAAAGGGTATTGTTTTGTTAAAATAAATACGATTGACTTTTAAACGACTCAGGTATTGAAATGATGGAATAAAAAGTGCGATGATAAATTAATATACATTTAATGGAAGTAAAGTCATACGTTAATCAATACAAGTTTATGACTCTAGTGATATGTTAGAGAGTGACAGACGTCTAATGAATATTGGCGTTTCTTAACTCATTAACATATTTGTTTTGAACCCAATTAGTTCAAATTAATCATTGGAGTATTAAGAATGCGTTTCTCAAACATTATGGATTATACAAAATGACAACGTTCGTTGCTCAGACGACAAGCATAGGTGAAGGGAGGATACAATGAAAAGTAAAGTTTTAAAAGTAGTTGCAGTTTTATTGTTAGTAGGGTTTTTAGTGTATCTTTTTTATTCGCCAAAGCTAGAATTTGATGTTCTAGAAAATCCGAATCAATCTACTACGACAAAGAAAGAAAAGACGCCGCATATTAAAAAAAATGAAGGTGAAAATCCAAAATTAACGACTGGCGTCGGAACTCTAATGGGTAAGCCAATTCAGCATGTAATGGATCGCTACGGTATCGCGGATCGTATCTATTCGTATCAGAAAGATTATAAATGTTTTGTTTTTAAAGATGACGACCGCTATATGTTGTTTTTAACAAAACACAATAAAGTGAAATCGGTTTATGTGACGGGGGCAAAATCTCAAAATGAAACGGGGCCTATCAAAATCAATGATACCGCGTCGAACCTTTTTAATTCATATTCAATCAATACTGAGCCTCAATTTACCGTAAAAAATCAAAATTATCATTATGAGTTATCTGATAAAGACATTAAAACACAGTCTCTTATTCAATTTGGTAATATTTATGCGCAAGTCTTTATTGATCAACAAAGAAATAAAGTTATCGGTATTCGCTATCTCGACAAAGAAGCATTAGCAGATATCAACCCTTATGCCCAAAACAATAGTAGCTCTAAAGAAACAGACAAGGAGAACGCAAAAGATAAGCCTTCAGATCAAAATGTGAACCAACGATTGACATTGTATGAGTTAACCAACGAAATTCGTAAACTCAATGGACGACAACCTTTAAAAGTGAATCAGACTTTAGAAGATGTTGCAACTGTTGATTTGTTTAATTCTGGAGATGCTGCTAATGCAGAATTTACAGAAAGTAACTTAAACGACCTTGTTAATAAAACAGATATACATTATCAATCTGTATCGCAAAATGTAGGTTATAATTTCAACGATGTCCCTTCACTCGTCCACAGTTGGATTAATTCAGATGTTCACCGCTCCCGGATGTTAAGTAAAAAATATCAAGAAATGGGTGGTGAAGTCGAACAACAATATTATCTATTAATATTTTTAGAGAAAGGTGATGAAGAAAGTGTACGATGAAGCGCTCATGGCAGTTTTAGATCAAGCTGATGAATTGGCTGATAAAATTAAAGCTTCAGAAGCTTTCGATGCTTATCAAAAGGCAAAATCATCTCTGGAATCCGATCAAGTTGCGCAAAGCTTATATGATGATTTTTTAAAAAGTAAAGTGAAGTATGATGAAGTTCAACGTTTTGGTCGCTATCATCCTGATTATCAAGAAGTGATGAGACAAACAAGACGCCTTAAAAAAGCGTACGAAATGCATAAAAGTGTTGTTAATTTTAAAAGATTTGAAACAGAGTTACAGCAACTCTTAGATGAAGTTGTAACGATTATTGGAACCAGTGTTTCAGAAAATGTAAAGATTGATGCAGGTACACCGCTATTTGAAGCTTTGACTACAGGCGGTTGTGCGACAGGTGCAAGCTGTCAATGTCATCCGCAACTTTAAGTAGGTATTAAATAAAAAGTGCATCAAATAATGCGCAATAGCAAAAGCCAATTTAAACATGTTAAGAAATTCGTTTTTCTTAATGCTTAAATTGGCTTTTTGCGTTAGGTTGATGTGTGCGATGAATTCTAGATGTTGGAGCGATAAGCAGTGAGAAACTGGCGTCCAATCGTAGGGCGATCAGTAACAATCGTATGCACACCTTGTTCTACAAGGTCGTGCATTGCATCCACACTATTGACTCCATAATAGCCAGGGATAATATGAGATTGGTTGAGCCAGTTAATCAATTTTGGCTGAACGAGTGGAATGCGATGAAAATCAGTAGGCATTTGAAACGTTTGTGCGCGTCCGCGGTACCAAGCATGTAGTCCTAAATATAATTTTAAAATTGCGTCAGTTACCTCAGCTTGACTTGCACCAATTGCAATCTCGCCACGGCTGATATCGTAAAAACGTTCGATTTGCACTTTATAAAAGCTGGTTACTAAGACACGTTTTTCTGCGTGGTTTCGCTTGATTGTCTCATATAAGCGTTGGGCAGCAATTTGTCCTTCGTAACTCTGAGGATGATCTTTAATATCAATATTGACCAATTGATTAGGATAGCGAGATAAGAGTTCATCCATCGTCATAATTTTGGCTTCTGGATGGTTTTGGTAAGGTTTTTTACCATTCAAATCTTTAAAACGATAACCTGCATCAAGCGCTTTTAATTCAGCTAAAGTATGGTCACGAACGTAACCTGAACCGTTTGTTGTGCGGTTGACATCAGCATCATGAAATACAATCACTTTTTCATCTTTAGATATGCGAATATCTGTTTCAAATCCTGTAAGATTCATTTCAACCGAATGATCGAAAGCAAGGATAGTCGATTCAGGGCGCTCAGCCATACCGCCACGATGGCTAAATATATAGGGTGCAGGATGCTGGAAAAATTCAGGGATTTGTCGATGCACCGATCCTTTTTTATAATGTTTAATAAAAGCGGCACCGCCTATGAGTGAGGTGATGCTTAATAGAGTTCGAGTAATCAAACGTCGTGATTGCGTCATTCCACTTTCCTCCCATCGGATGATAGATTCTTTAAAGCTACTTTTCGGATGACCCGTCTCATGGTACGATACTATTGTAAAGATTGAGGTGAAAATATGAATATCATACAACGTGAAAAGATTATTATTTATTTAAAAAATATGAAACATGAACGTCATATTAGAAAATATGGCCATATCGTTTATAGTAATCCGCAAGAACAATACGTTTCTATGTATGTCAGCCAAGATCGTGTAGATGAAGTTGTGACAAAATTAATGAAACTAAAATATGTGACTCGAGTTGTTGGCTCACCTTATAAGTATTTAAAAAGAGAATACTCAAAAGAAGTGAACGAATAATGTCATTCTAAATGAGGGATCCAATTTTGTAATCGTAATACACTTTTTAAATAATTAAAATATAATGCTAATTCAGGATAATCATCAGGTGCATGCACGTCAATACCTACCATTTCAATATTGTAGGGTTTGGCAAATGATTGTATCAGCTCATATTTTTTATTGCTCTCTGGATATGGATAACGTACTGCATCCAACATCATATATATCGCTTGAAATTTACGCCCTTCAGTAGGCTGCATAATCATAGCGACAGATGTTAATTGTTTTTCTGACTTAGGCGTATGAAAGAAAACAATACGATCGATACGTTCATAGTTGTATTGAATTAATGTTTTAAACTCATAAAGGTCGGTAAGACCATGTCCTAATACGATAAAAGATTGTTGCATGATGATATCCTCCTTATAAATCAAAGTATATTAAAAATGAAATCAGATTGGAAGTGTGAATCAATGCGGGTCATCGCAGGAAAACATAAAAGTAAGCCTTTAGAAACATTGGAAGGGCGTCATACACGACCTACGATGGATAAAGTGAAAGAAGGAATATTTAATAGTCTTCACTCAGTCTCCGGCTTAGGTTTAGATTTGTTTGCGGGGAGTGGGAGTTTAGGGATAGAAGCACTTTCTCGTGGTATGGATCAAGTTATTTTTGTTGATCAAAACATCCGAGCGGTAAAAATTATACATCAAAATTTGAACAAATTAGGTTTAACACAACAGGCAGAAGTTTACAAAAATAGTGCAGATCGTGCTTTGAAAGCTTTGTCTAAAAGAGAAATTCAATTTGATGTGATTTTTTTAGATCCTCCTTATGAAAAGGGACTTATTGATCAAGCACTTCAAAAAATTCATGAATTTAATTTATTAAAGCAAAATGGTATGATTGTTTGTGAATATAGTCACCGTGAATCAATTGATACGTCACTATTTGAAGAAGTTAAACGTTATCATTATGGTTTGACAGATACTTGTGTTTTGAAAAGAGGAGAAAATAACCATGGTTAATACAAAAGCAGTCATTCCTGGAAGTTTTGACCCCATTACGAAAGGCCATTTAGACATCATAGAAAGAAGTGCTGGCCGTTTTGATGAATTACACGTCTGTGTGTTGCGAAATAGTAGTAAAAAAGGGACATTTACAAATGAGGAACGTGTTTCTCTTATTGAAAAGTCTGTAGAACATCTTTCAAATGTATACGTGCATTCATTTAGTGGCTTGCTTGTTGATTTTTGTGATGAAATTGGTGCGACGACAATTATTAGAGGATTACGTGCGGTCAGTGATTTTGAATATGAACTCAGAATCACCTCAATGAATAAGAAACTTAATGATAAAGTCGAAACACTGTATATGATGAGTTCTATGGATTACTCTTTTATAAGTTCGAGTGTCGTGAAAGAAGTGGCGCAATACGATGCGGATATTTCGGAGTTTGTGCCAAAACACGTTGAAGAAGCTTTATTAAAAAAGTTTGGAAAATAAACAAAACCCACGTCGAACCATAAGCATTTATTAAAAAACATACAATCAATTGGAAATGAAGCGGTAAAACGATATGACGTCAATTGCGTTCAATGGTGTATTGTTCAACGTAAGCATCCGTTCTTACAATGTTTATGATGAAAAGATGATTTTCTTAGTACAACCTTGAAAAACGAATTTAATAACAAACTGGAAAACGTTTTGAGTTGAAGTGAACCTATAGTGCTATTCAAAACGTTTTCTTTTTGTTTATGATAGTTAATTGTAAAAGAGCGATTCTATTGCGCTTTGCATCCGTATAACTTTATCGTGCAATAGAAACAGGTGTGTTGAAATCATTCATTGTTTCGTCTGTTAATAAATTGTATATCTCTGTTGCTTTAATTTCATGTTTGAAAAGGGAAGCATTTTCACGATTGACATTGGTAATGAATTGTTTTTCAGGGGCAATCGATTTTAAATACTTTAAATATTGTTGCCCCTTTTGAGACATTGCTAGTATTCTTACGCCGGGGAGTTGTTGATTGACATCGCTATATTGAAAGTTAAGTAAAATATTCATCAAAATACGTTGAATGTGTGTATAAGTATAGCGCTTTGTTTTTAGTGCTGTCATCAATTCATCATAGTTTGAAACTTGAGTAATGACTTTATGTAATCTATTTTCAAAGCCTTCGCTCATCGTATAGATGCTTTTTAAACTTTCAGGAGATTGTTGTAATATCGACAATTTAATCAATTGAAATAACCGTTCTGAGTCGCAATAAGGTTGCGTCATGAGTTGAACATTTTGTTTAGGAACCATCGTTTTCCAAACATCATCTTTACCGCATAAACTTTTGCGAATAGCGGTACCACTTGCTAGGTAGTCATGTTGAAATTGGTCATCGTGATGGTGCGTGTGCGCGCGACTTATAGTCATCGGCTGAAGTTTTGGATTATGGCGCAAGATGTTTTTAATGTAGGCAATTGCAAGTACATTATTAGGTTCTGCTAAAAGGTCGGTATTTAAAGTTTCACCTGCAATGCGTGCAAAGCTTTTACCAGATTTAATTTCACGTTTAAAAGCGTCTGTCTCTTCTAGTTCAAGCAATTGTTCTGCAGTTTGTTTCAACTGAACCATATCGCCACTTTCACTACCAAAGCTGAGCACATCTGCTTGCATATACGTAGCCACTTTGATCCCCATTTCAGCAAAGATATCGCTAGATGAAAGTGATCCGAGTAAAGGTAATTCTACAACAATATCACAAGCCACTGTAGCCATTTGTGCACGTTTAAATTTATTAAATATAGCAGGCATGCCACGCATCATAAATTGACCGCTCATAACAGCGATAGTGACATCAGCCTTAGCTTCTCGTTGGCTTTGAGTTGCATGGTAGAGATGCCCGTTGTGGAATGGATTATATTCTGTAATCATGGCAACACTTTTCATTTGCATTCTATCCTTTCGTGTTTCATTATAAATATTGTATCAGAACATAAGATGTTAAGAAAAAATCTTGACAACTTAAGATTCAAAAGTTAAAATAAATTTTGTGCTTGTTAGAGGTGAAGCCATATGAAATGGTCAATAACACAATTAAGAAAATACCAAGGACAACCTTTTAAATTTAGTCAAACCGTTACATTTAACGATCTTGTTCAAAAATTAGATATTTTGGACTTATCTCCTATTCAAATAGAAGGGGAGCTTACCGTTAAATCCAACGAAGTAGTTGCTCAAATGCATTTAACTGGGAATTATACTATGGCATGCGCGCGAACATTAGTCCCCGTGGATGTTCCATTAGATGCATCAACAACAGAAGTGTTTGACTTAGATGGTTTGTATGAAGATGAGGACGATGAGCATTATCATCTTGCAACGGATGGCATGATTAACCTCCGAGATATCGCCGAGGAAATCGTAATGCTTGAAAAGCCAATGCGCGTTGTTGCCGATGATAGCGAAGACATGCTGACAGGTGGTCAAGGTTGGGAAGTTATTGACGAAGATGATTTGCATAATGACCCATCTCATGATGAATCAAAAGTAAATGTCGATCCAAGGCTTCAGAAATTACAACAATTATACGATGATCGTAACCATGCACGCTAAGCTTTTTGAAATACATGCGTCTAATCGAATAAAAGGGAGGATTAATCATGGCAGTACCAAAAAGAAGAACTTCTAAAACAAGAAAAAACAAACGTCGTACTCACATTAAATTAGCAGTACCTGGTTTTCAAGAGTGCGGAAACTGTGGTGAATTTAAATTAGCTCACCGTGTATGCCCAAGCTGTGGTTCATACAAAGGTGAAGAAGTCGTTTCTAAATAATAGACTTTTTACAGTTTAATAATATTAAGTTAAAATAAGGCTGGAACTATTGCTGTTCCAGCCTTATTTTTCTGGATATTATAAAATACATTAACCAAAATTGAGACAGTTGCCACACTTACAGGATAGGTGGAAGTGAAAAGAGGTTATTATGGAACAAATCACATCTATACAAAATGCAAAAATCAAAAATTTTAATAAGTTAAAAAAGAAAAGGGAACGAGATAAACAAGGTTTAGCGATTATAGAAGGACCACATTTGATTGAGGCCGCTTTTCAAAGTGGTATTATCATCAAGCAATTATTTATGATTGAACCACAACGTGTCGACCAAGGGTTGATTCAACATGCTGAAGAAGTGTATGAAATCAATCAAAAAGTTGCTGAGAGTTTGTCAGGGACGATGACCCCACAGGGCGTTTTCGCGGTAATAGAAAAGTCTGAAGTGAATATGAAGCAAGCCCAACAAGTACTTATTTTAGATCGTATCCAAGATCCAGGGAATTTAGGTACGCTTATTCGAACAGCGGATGCTGCAGGCTTAGATTTAGTGATACTTACTAAAGGGACTGCAGATGTCTATCAAGATAAGGTTTTGCGTGCGAGTCAAGGAAGTGTTTTTCATATTCCTATCCAAGTTGTCGATAACGTTATAGATTTTATCGCTCACTTCGATGGCCCGATTTATGGAACAGCACTTGAAGAGGCAACAGTTTATCATCAAGTGGCTACACGCCAATCTCATTTTGGATTAATCGTTGGAAACGAAGGACAAGGGGTTGCACCTGAATTATTGCAACATGCGACTCAAAATTTAACCATCCCAATCTATGGACAAGCTGAAAGTCTAAATGTCGCAGTCGCTGCAGGGATTTTAATGTTTTATTTGAAAGGATAAAAGAGAACGAATCTGGGTTGACCCTTTCTAACTGCATGTATATAATAAACGTATTAACAATTCAACAATTGCGAACAAAAAGACGTAAACTATTAAAGAAGTTGCTTAGGGAAGTATGACATTAACTGAAAGTGATACTCAACTTACATAGTTTTTTTCACCTTTTTAGCTACTTAAAGAGATTTAAGTCGGAGTGATATCCGTTATCAACATCAAATCAGAGTGTATGTATTTATTTTACATAAAACTGGGTGGTACCACGGAAAGATTTCGTCCCATTTCTATTGGGGTGGAATCTTTTTTATTTTCATTAAATGAATGGAAAAGAAGTATAGGCTACGACAAAATTGCCGCTTAGTCAACGAAAAATCTAAAATGATAAAGTGGGGAAAAAGTAAAAATTAAGTTTTACTTTTTTGATGACGAGGCAAGTGTTGGTTTAAATAAAAGGAGGAACAATAATGGTGCAAAATGATGAAATGACGAAAATCAAACATCAAGCGATTGAAGACATTCAACAAGCAGAAGATGAAAAATCATTGCAAGATGTTAAGGTTAAATATCTAGGTAAAAAGGGGCTAGTCACTGGACTTATGAAACATATGAAAGACTTGCCTAAAGAAGAAAAACCGGCTTACGGTCAACAAGTGAATGTCGTTAGACAAGCGATTGAAAGTGACATTGAAGCACGACAAACTGTTTTAGCTGAAGCTAAATTAAATCAACAGCTTGCAGAAGAGTCAATTGATGTGACACTTCCAGGTAGAAAAGTTGCAAACGGTGCACAACATCCGTTAACACGGACTATAGAAGAAATTGAAGATTTATTTTTAGGCTTAGGTTATGAAATTGTTACAGGTTATGAAGTAGAACAAGATTACTATAATTTTGAAGCATTAAACTTACCGAAGTCACACCCAGCTAGAGATATGCAAGATAGCTTTTATATCACAGAAGAAATATTGCTTCGTACACACACATCACCTGTACAAGCGCGAACTATGGAAAAAAGACAAGGACAAGGTCCTGTTAAAATTATTTGTCCAGGTAAAGTTTATCGACGTGATTCAGACGATGCAACGCATAGTCATCAATTCACACAAATTGAAGGTCTCGTTGTAGACGAAAACATTAAAATGAGTGACTTAAAAGGAACGTTGGAGTTATTAGCGAAATCATTGTTCGGTGCTGATCGTGAAATTCGCTTACGCCCAAGTTATTTCCCGTTCACTGAACCATCAGTAGAAGTTGACGTGTCTTGTTTTAAGTGTAAAGGAAAAGGCTGTAATGTATGTAAACACACAGGCTGGATAGAAATTTTAGGTGCAGGCATGGTGCATCCCAACGTGCTAGAGATGGCAGGCTTTGATTCAACTAAATACTCTGGATTTGCTTTTGGTATGGGGCCAGACCGAATCGCAATGCTCAAATACGGTATAGAAGACATTCGTCATTTCTATACAAATGATGTGCGTTTCTTAAATCAATTTAAAGCAGTAGAAGATAGAGGTGACCAAGATGTTAATATCTAAAGAATGGCTAGAAGAATACGTTGAAATTGATGTTTCTGTCAAAGATTTAGCAGAACGAATTACACGTACAGGTATTGAAGTAGATGATATTCATGATTTTACAAAAGATATTAAAAATTTAGTTGTAGGTTATGTTGAATCAGTGGCAGCACATCCAGATGCGGCTAAATTAAATATTTGCCAAGTTGATATTGGCGAAGAAGCACCTGTACAAATCGTCTGTGGTGCTCCGAATATTGGAGAAGGGCAAACTGTCATTGTCGCAAAAGTTGGAGCTAGATTACCGGGTGGCATCAAAATTAAAAAGGCAAAATTACGTGGAGAAGTCTCTCATGGTATGATCTGTTCATTACAAGAAATAGGCTTATCAAGTAGTGTTGTGCCAAAAGCATTTGAAAACGGGATTTATCAATTTTCATCAAAAATTACACCAGGAACAGAGGCACTTGAGGCACTCTATCTCAATGATCAGTCTATGGAATTCGATTTAACACCAAACCGAGCAGATGCATTAAGTATGATTGGAACAGCATATGAAACAGCGGCGCTTTATGGTAAAAAAGTAACAAAACCTGAAACAACAGCGACTGAATTAGAAGAAAGCGCAACTAATGCAATATCAGTCAAAGTAGAAAATGCCTCAAAAGTACCTTATTATAGTGCACGCGTTGTAAAAAACGTGAAAATTGAACCTTCACCAGAATGGATGCAAGCACGTTTAATGAAAGCAGGTATTCGCCCAATTAACAATGTTGTAGATATTTCTAACTATGTCATGTTGGAGTACGGTCAACCACTACATATGTTTGATAAAGATCAAATCGGTTCAAACGAAATTGTAGTTAGACGAGCACATGAAAATGAGTTGATGACGACTTTAGATGATCAAGAAAGAAAATTACTGGATACAGACATTGTTATCACAAATGGCAAGCAGCCGATTGCACTTGGTGGTGTAATGGGTGGAGATTTTTCTGAAGTTACACCCCAAACACAAAACGTAGTCGTCGAAGGTGCCATTTTCGATTCAGTATCGATTCGTCATACTTCACGCCGTTTAAATTTAAGAAGCGAATCTTCTAGCCGTTTTGAAAAAGGACTGGCAACAGAATTCTTAGATGAAGCGGTCGATCGTGCGTGTTATTTACT
The DNA here is from genome assembly GCF_900458895.1 of Staphylococcus schleiferi. Taxonomy (NCBI): domain Bacteria; kingdom Bacillati; phylum Bacillota; class Bacilli; order Caryophanales; family Staphylococcaceae; genus Staphylococcus; species Staphylococcus schleiferi. The sequence continues at coordinate 1,776,658 of NZ_LR962863.1, read as the reverse complement.
AGAAACACTTGCGAGTGGACAAGTTTTAAGTGGTCGCGTTTCAGATGGAGATTTGGGCGCGTTGACTACAGAAATTAAGATTACTACTGATAAAGTAAATCGAACTGTCGGTTTTAATCTTACAGAGGCAGACATTATCCGTGTCTTTAATCAACTTGGTTTTGAAACTGAAGTCGATGGTTCAGAAATCACTGTTAAAGTGCCATCACGCCGTCGTGATATTACAATACAAGCTGATTTAATTGAAGAAATTGCAAGAATATATGGTTATGACAACATTCCATCGAGTCTGCCAATATTTGAACATGTAACAAGTGGCGCACTCACTGATCGTCAACGTAAAACACGTGTGGTTAAAAATGCATTAGAAGGTGCGGGTTTATCTCAAGCGATTACTTATTCTTTAGTTGATCAAGAACGTGCAACTGCATTTACAACAGTAGACCGAGAAACGATTTCATTATTAATGCCAATGAGTGAAGCACATTCAACATTACGCCAAAGCCTTATTCCACATTTAATAGATGCAACGCAATATAATGTAGCTCGTAAAAATCATAATATTGCTTTATATGAATTGGGTAATGTCTTTTTTTGGTAACGGGGAAGGCGCATTACCAGACCAAGTGGAATATTTAAGTGGTATCATGACTGGAGAATATGTCTCTAATCCTTGGCAAGGTAAAAAAGAAATAGTGGATTTCTATCTGTTAAAAGGTGTTGTTGATCGTGTAGCTGATAAATTAGCATTGCACTTTGAGTATGAAACAGCACAAATCGACGGGCTACATCCTGGCCGTACGGCAGCTGTAATTTTAAATGGAGAAGCGATTGGTTTTATTGGTGAGCTTCATCCAACAGTAGCAAAATCTTATGACCTGTCACGTACTTACGTTTTTGAATTGAATTATGAAAAAATCATGCAACAATCTGTGGGATATATCAATTACCAACCTATTCCTAAATTCCCAGGTGTAACAAGAGATATTGCATTAGTTGTGAAGTCAGAAGTAAGAGCTGCAAACTTAATACAAACGATTCGTGAAAATGGCGGAGAAATCTTGAAAGATGCTTCTGTGTTTGATGTCTATGAAGGAGAACACATGGAAGAAGGTCAAAAATCCGTTGCGATACGACTTGAATATTTAGATGAAACAAATACGCTAACTGAAGAACAAGTCTCAAAAGTTCACGAACTGATTCTTTCTGCTTTAGAAGCTAAAGGCGCGACTTTAAGAGCTTAATAGCAAAAGTATATGGTAAAGAAACATCTAGCAGGGTCTCAGTATAGAATTAAAATTATAGAATCATAAAAAGCTATATCACAATATACTAAAAAATGTAGGGAAACTAGCCATTTTAAATTGCTGTTTTCCTACATTTTAATTTATTGGGTTTAATGACATAATCAAGCGTTGTATTTTGCATCCACGAGTTTAAGTGCTTTATTACGGTTGCTAAAATGTTTTTTACTTATTTGATCTAACGTTTGAATACCGTGCTTCTCTATTATTTTTGCTGCGGTGAGATCTACTTTATGGCTCGCACCTTTTAATATAGGCATACGATACTTATCTGATAATAAGTCCATATGTTTAACAAAAGCGTAGCGTGAAATGATACTTGCTGCCGCAATGGCTAGTGATTTTGATTCACCTTTCGTTTCAAATTGTGTTTTGTCCAATTCAGGGACGTTGCCTGATGCATATCTTTGATAAACAGCAGGTTGAGCGAATTGGTCAATCACAATATAATCGAGCGTTGTGTTATCGATTTTCTCTAATACATTTTTAATGCATTCGTTATGTAAGACGGCTTTCATTTTAACTTGTGACCAGCCCAAACTTTGGCGTTCATTGTACTTAGGGTTATCGAGTACAAGGAGTGAGTGAGGTAAAAAAGTGACAAGTTGCTCTGCTAATTCCGTAATTTTAGCATCCGTTAATTTTTTTGAATCGTCCACCCCTAATTCTTTAAGAATGGGGATATTTTGTTTTGAAACGAAACACGCACATACCGTAAGTGGACCAAAATAGTCGCCACTCCCAGCTTCGTCGCTCCCTATACAGCTCATATTGTTATATGAAATCGAGGTCGTTGACTTTGATTGCTTTTGTGATGGAGTTGAGGAAGGATTTGCTTTCGACCCAAGAAGTTGCTTAGCGATTGCTTCAGCGTTTTGCCCTTGAAACATTACTTTTTTTGAATGATAAATACTAATCGTAACACCTTTATACTTCGCGCGTGCTTGCATCCCTGTAGGAAGGTTTTGCATTTCTGGTTTCAGTTGAGCTAAAAGTTGCTCGATGTCAGCTGAACTCAGTTTTACAACAATATTTGACATGTTTTAACCTCGCTTCTTATTTTTCCTCTCAAATCGTAACATAGCAAAGAGAGGATATAAACGATAAAGTAGAATTCAACGGTTTCGTCTATAACTTGCAGTTCGCCATTTGAACTCAACTCTCTATACGGAATGTTATATTATTTGAAGAATATTCATTGTAGATAATAAGCAATGTGACGTCAACTTGATATATAGGTATAAATGAAAAAAGAGGGTTCTCTTCGTTTGTATTTCTAACGAAGCATTGTACTCTGAATGATACACAAAAGCACCTATCTCGTGTATAATGAACCATGATGAATAAAAATGAAAATAGGGCTAGGTGAGTGAAGATGGGTGAGTTCAAAAATCGAATCAATGTAACGATTAATGATCAGAATTATACGATTTTAGGAGAAGACGATCCTGAACATATTCGTTATGTCGCTGACTTAGTAGATGGTAAAATAAAAGAGTTAGGACGCAAAAATGCAGGTTTGGATTCTGTTAGAAAATCTGTATTAACTGCAGTTAATGTTATGCATGAACTCGTACTCTTAGAAGAAGAAAATGCACGTTTGCGAGAAGAGATACAGCGTTTAAAACAAAGAGGCAACTAATGTGTTATTATTATTAATTTTAATTGTCATATTTTTGTTTGCGATGACAGGATTTCATAGAGGCGGGGTTGCGAGTGCACTACATTTAGGAAGTACGTTTTTTTCGTTATGGGTGGCAAGTCGCTTTTATCAGCCACTTAGTCATTACTCTAAATTATTTATACCTTATCCGAGAACGCGTGCATATGAAACGGATTTTGTAGTAGCATTAGATCATCACGAGGCACGATTCAATCACATTGTGGTATTTCTCCTCATTGTGATTGTCATCAAAACAATTATGTATCTTGTGATTAACAGTTTTGACCAGCTGTTTGAGACGCAACGGATGGCAATGTTTAATCGTTTAACGGGTGCATTTTTAGCATGCTGTTCTGCATTCATTTGTCTGCATTATATCTGCTTTTTATTTGCGTTATTTCCAGATGCAACCCTTCAAAATGCATTGGCGCATTCTATGACAGGTCAGTGGTTCGTAACAGAGGTTCCACTTTTATCAGAGTTTACATTGAATTTAAAATAGACCAAATCAACGAGGCTGAAACGTAAATGGATCTCATACTGTTTCACCCTCTTTTTTAATGAGGTGATATGATGACAAAAAAGATGTAATTCGTTTATTAGAAGATATTGCGACATATATGGAATTAAAAGGTGAAAATGCGTTTAAAGTATCTGCATACCGCAAAGCAGTGCAGAGTCTAGAAGCTGATGAACGTACAATGGACCAAATTAAAGATGTGACAGAGTTAAAAAATATTGGGAAAGGTGTAGGAGAAGTAATCAACATGTTTGTACAAACCGGAAAATCTCCTACGTTAGAATCACTGAAAGCTGAAGTTCCGAGCGGCCTCATCCCTTTGCTTAAAATAAAAGGATTAGGCAGTAAAAGAATTGCTAAACTTTATCACGAATTAAATATTACAGATCAGGCATCTTTTCAAAAGGCATGTGAAAATCATGAGATCAGCGCACTCAGTGGTTTTGGTAAAAAAACTGAAGAGAAATATTTAGAAGAAGTAAAAGCATTAGGTGCCAAAAAAGAGCGTTATCCTATTGATACGATGATGGGTTTAAGTCGTACAATTGATGACTATTTACAAACAATTGACGAGATTGAGCGTTTTGAAGTTGCAGGTAGTTTTCGTCGTATGAAAGAAATGAGTAAAGATTTAGACTATATCATTAGTACGAATGCGCCTTTAAAAGTGCAAAAGCAACTGTTAGAGATGCCCAATAAAGTAGAAGATGTCGCGGTAGGTGAAACGAAAGTCTCATTGGAGTTGAGTTATGATGACGAGACGATTGGTGTGGATTTCCGTTTAATCGAGCCTAATGCCTTCTATCATACACTACAACACTTCACAGGTTCTAAAGCGCATAATATTAGAATTCGACAAATTGCTAAAGAAACACAAGAAAAAGTGAGTGAGTATGGGATTGAGCAACCAGATGGTCATTTACTACAATTGGATAGTGAAGCGGCGATTTATGAACATTTCGGTGTGCAATGGATAGAACCAAGTATGCGAGAAGATGGTTCAGAATTTGATAGAGACTTGTCAAAAATTATCAGATTAGAAGATATAAATGGTGACATTCATATGCATACAACTGCAAGTGATGGTGCACATCAATTGCGTGAGATGATTGAAGCGAATATTGAAAAAGGCTATGGTTTTATGTGTATCACTGACCATTCTCAAAGTTTACGAGTAGCTAATGGCTTGTCAGTCGAACGTTTATTAAAACAAAACGAAGAGATTAAAGCATTAAATGAAGAATATTCAGAGATAGATATTTATTCAGGGACAGAAATGGATATTCTTTCAGATGGACGATTAGATTATGATGATGACATATTATCACAATTGGACTACGTCATTGCATCAATTCATCAAAGTTTTAATCAATCTGAAAAAGAAATTATGAAGCGTTTAGAAAGTGCGTGTCGAAATCCTTACGTTCGCCACATTGCTCACCCGACTGGACGCCTTATTGGACGAAGAGACGGCTATAAACCAGATATTAATCAGTTGGTAAAATTATGTCGAGAAACTGGCACAGTTTTAGAAATCAATGCTAACCCAAAACGGTTAGATTTAAGTGCCGATGTGTTACGTCAAAATCCAGACTTAATGGTAACAATTAATACAGATGCGCATCATACAAGACATTTAGATTTTATGAAATTTGGTATCGCAACAGCGCAAAAAGGTTTTGTAAAAAAAGAAAATGTAGTGAATGCTATGTCTCGTGAAGCATTTAAATCATTTATTAGAAACCCAAAGCAACCTAAATAGAAATTGAGGGATTGGATGAAACAAAAAACTTTAGAAATATTAGAGTTTGATAAAATTAAATCATTGATAGAACAAGAAGTGATGAGTGATTTAGCAGTTGAAAAGGTTAAGCAGCTGACTCCCTCTTCTGACTATGATACGGTCGTTCATCAAATGAATGAAATGGATGAAATTGCTAAAATTTATAATCAATATCGCATCCCGAGTATGAGCGGATTATCACGTGTAGAACCCTTCATTAAACGTGCAACAATTGGCGGTACTTTAAATGTACAGGAATTAAATGCGATAAAGATGCTGATTCAAGTTCAAAATCAGTTTAAGACATTTTATAATCAAATCGTTGAAGATGAAGAGACGATTAACTATGAAAGTTTGGATACACAGATGCAGCAATTACCGGTTTTAACTGACTTATATCAATCAATTCATCAAAAATGTGATAGTGATGATTTGTATGATTCTGCAAGTGTGCAGTTACAGTCGATTCGAAGTCGTATCTCTAAAACAAATCAAAATATTAAAACACAGCTTGATCGCATTGTAAAATCTACTGGAAATCAAAAAAAGCTTTCTGATGCCATTGTGACAGTGAGAAATGAACGTAATGTAATTCCTGTTAAAGCTGAATATCGACAAGACTTTAATGGTATTGTTCATGACCAATCGGCGTCGGGTCAAACACTTTATATTGAACCTGCATCAGTTGTAGAATTAAACAACCAAGTGAGCCGTTTGCGCAGTGAGGAAGCAACAGAGCGCCAACGCATTTTAGCTCAATTGACACAGGAAGTTGCAGAAGAAGCTGACGCTTGCTTGCTTTCTGAAAAGGTCATGGGACATTTAGACTTTTTTGGTTGGTAAAGCGAGATATGCCTCTAAAATCAAAGGAACTAAACCAGAATTTTTTAAAGAGCGACAAGTCTATTTGCCGAAAGCATTTCATCCACTCTTGGATCGTGAAACGGTTGTGGCGAATACAATAGAATTTGCTTCTTCTATTCAAACAGTGATTATTACCGGTCCGAATACGGGTGGTAAGACCGTGACGCTTAAAACATTGGGGTTAATCATTATCATGGCACAATCTGGCTTACTGATTCCAACTTTAGATGGCAGTCAATTGAGTGTATTTGATCATGTGTTTTGTGATATTGGTGACGAACAATCCATTGAGCAGTCGCTGTCAACGTTTTCTTCACATATGAAAACCATCGTTTCTATTTTAGACGAAGCGAATGCACAAAGTTTGATACTTTTTGACGAATTGGGTGCTGGAACTGATCCAAGTGAAGGTGCGGCATTAGCTATGAGCATTCTTGATGATGTTCATGAGTTAGGCGCGCTTGTGATGGCAACAACGCATTATCCTGAATTAAAAGCTTATAGTTATAATCGTGCAGGTGTGATGAATGCAAGTGTTGAATTTGACGTCAATACGTTAAGCCCGACTTACAAATTATTAATGGGTGTACCGGGACGTTCAAATGCGTTTGATATTTCTAAGCGTCTAGGATTAAAATCTAAAATTATTCATCACGCAAAGTCAATGATTGGTCAAGATGAACAAGAAATTAATGAAATGATTGCAGCATTAGAAAATAATGCGAAACGTGTAGATAATCAACGCATTGAATTAGATCGTCTTGTTCGTGAAGCTTCTCAAACACATAAAGCATTATCAGAAGCATATGAGAAATATCAAAACTATGAAGCACGATTAATGGAAGATGCTAAAGAGAAAGCGAATCAGCGTGTGAAATCCGCAATGGAAGAAGCAGATGATATTTTGAAATCGTTGCGAGAGATGCGCGATCAAAAAGGTGCAGAAGTTAAAGAACATGAACTTATCGAACAAAAGAAACGACTTGAAGACCAGTATGAAGCATCCTCAATCAAACAAAATGTTAAAAAGCAAAAATGGGATGATATTGTGGCTGGCGATGAAGTTAAAGTGTTATCGTATGGTCAAAAAGGTGAAGTTTTAGAGCTGTTGGACAATGAAGAAGCAGTTGTACAAATGGGGATCATTAAAATGAAAATCCCGTTAAAAGATTTAGAGAAAAAAGAAAAGACTAAAGAAAAAACGACAAAAATGGTCACAAGAACAAACCGTTCACCTGTCAAAATGGAGTTAGATTTAAGAGGGTATCGCTATGATGAAGCCATGAGCGCGTTAGACCAATATCTTGATCAAGCGGTATTGAGTAATTACGAAGACGTATATATTATTCACGGAAAAGGAACGGGTGCACTTCAAAAAGGTGTACAACAACATTTGAAAAAACACAAAAGCGTCTCCACTTTTAGAACGGGGATGCCAAGTGAAGGTGGGTTTGGTGTGACGGTTGCTACAATTAAATAATGAGCAATTGTAGTGAAATGCAAAATACAATTTGTTATAATTTGACCATCACATGATAATTAAGGAGGCAACTTCCTATGGCATTAATAGAAGTAAAAGATTCAAATTTTGAAGAACAAATTAATGAAGGTGTTAAATTAGTAGACTTTTGGGCAACTTGGTGTGGTCCATGTAAAATGATTGCGCCTGTTTTAGAAGACTTAGCGCAAGATTATGATGGTAAAGCTGATATCTTAAAATTAGATGTTGACCAAAACCAAGCAACAGCTGCAAAATACGAAGTAATGAGTATTCCAACACTTATCGTATTTAAAGATGGTGAGCCAGTTGATAAAGTTGTTGGTTTCCAACCAAAAGAAAATTTAGCTCAAGTTCTAGATAAACACATTTAATGTGAGTGCCTCTTTTTTAATTTAAACGAAAGACGTTATCGCATTATTATGAAAAATTAAAAGCGCAATAGGTGATGACATGATTGATGCGCTTAAAAGAAGCTAATATCTATAAAATCGCCATTGCGGGGGTGAGATAGATTATAATTGTAATTGATTATAATTCTGTTTCACTCCCTTTTCATTGTTAGAGCTGGGGAAATAAAGAAGGTGAATGAATGATGGAGGATACAAAGCAGCATATTAGGCAAAAATTATCTGTGTTGCCTATGGAGCCGGGTTGTTACTTGATGAAAGATCGGCAAGACCAAGTGATTTATGTAGGGAAAGCGAAGAAATTAAGAAATCGTGTCCGTTCTTACTTTACAGGTGCACACGATACGAAAACAACGCGACTTGTGAGAGAAATAGTTGATTTCGAATATATTGTCACATCGAGCGAGACAGAGTCGTTGTTGTTGGAACTAAATTTAATTAAAAAGTATCAACCTCGTTATAACGTATTATTAAAAGATGATAAAAGTTATCCGTTTATTAAAATAACAAAAGAGCGGCACCCTAAACTGATCGTAACGCGAACAGTTCGTAAAGGAAGCGGAAAATATTTTGGACCTTATCCTAATGCTTATTCTGCACATGAAACGAAAAAATTATTAGATCGTATCTATCCATTTCGTAAATGTGATAAAATGCCAGATCGTTTATGCCTCTATTATCACATTGGGCAATGTTTAGGACCTTGTGTGTATCCAGTAGACCAATCAGAATATGAAAGAATGACAAGGGAAATTACCGAATTTTTAAACGGGGAAGATAAAACGATTTTAAGAAATCTAGAAGAAAAAATGCAAAAAGCGAGTGAAAATCTAGAGTTTGAACAAGCGAAAGAATATCGTGATTTAATTCAACACATTCATAATTTAACGAAAAAGCAAAAAATTATGTCAGCTGATCAAACAGTTAGAGACGTCTTCGGTTATAGTGTGAATAAAGGATGGATGTGTATCCAAGTCTTTTTCATTAGACAAGGTAATCTGATTGAAAGAGAAGCAACGATGTTTCCTTTGCAACAAACCCCTGAAGAAGAATTCTATACGTTTATTGGTCAGTTCTATCAATTAAATCAACATTTCTTACCTAGAGAAGTTCATGTTCCTTCAAATCTTGATACGACTATGATTGGCTCAGTGGTAGATACGAAAATCCTTTCACCTCAGCGTGGTCAAAAAAAGCAACTTGTTGATATGGCAAATAAAAATGCACATATTGCATTAGACAATAAATTTGAACTCATTGCTAGAGATGAATCTCGAACAGTCAAAGCAATCGAACAATTGGGTGATGCGATGGGAATTCAAACACCTATTCGTATTGAGGCTTTTGATAATTCGAACATACAAGGGGTGGATCCTGTTTCTGCAATGGTCAGTTTTATCGATGGAAAGCCAGATAAAAAAGGATATCGTAAATACAAAATAAAATCTGTCGAAGGTCCTGACGACTACAAATCTATGCAAGAAGCAGTGCGTCGTCGCTATACACGTGTGTTAAATGAAGGTTTGCCTCTTCCAGACTTGATTATTGTTGATGGTGGGAAAGGTCACATGTCAAGTGTCGCAAGTGTATTAGAAAATGAGTTGGGCTTAGACATTCCAATTGCGGGGCTCGCTAAAAATGACAAGCACCAAACTTCAGAATTATTGTATGGAGAGACTGCGCAGGTTATTCCGTTGAAGAAAAATAGCCAAGCTTTCTATTTATTACAACGTATTCAAGATGAAGTGCATCGTTTTGCGATTACTTTCCATCGTCAAACGAGACAAAAAACAGGAATGCAATCAGTGTTAGATCAAGTGGAAGGTATTGGTCCAAAACGCAAAACAAAATTATTAAGAACATTTGGTTCGATTAAAAAAATGCGTGAAGCAAGTGTGGATCAACTTCAAGAAGCAGGACTGCCTAAAAATACTGCAACTTTACTCTATGAAACACTAAATGAACAAAATGAATGAATTTGGTATGAGAATCATTCTCATACCCAAATTTGTCACATTTAGTGTTACAATAAAAGAGAGTTGATTTCTTTTTTTACATTCATATGCAAACGTTTTCTATAATCCGACACTTAAAAAGAAATCAAAAATTAAAAAGTATTGCAGGGGGGACTTCCTTTGGCACAATCGAAGAATCAATTCTACCTTCGACGTTTACATTCTTTACTTGGTGTGATTCCATTAGGGGCGTTTTTACTTGTTCATTTAATGGTAAACCATCAAGCAACACAAGGGGTAGAAGCATTTAACAAAGCGGCACATTTTATGGAGTCGTTACCATTTCTATATGCCTTAGAGATTATCATGATTTATATTCCAATTTTATATCATGCGGTCTATGGGGTACATATAGCGTTTACAGCGAGTCAAAATATCGGGCATTACTCGTATATGCGAAACTGGTTATTCTTACTTCAACGTGCATCTGGATTATTAACATTTGTGTTTATTATGATTCACTTATGGCAAACACGTATTCAAAAATTCTTCGGGCAAGAAGTCAATTTTGATATGGTTCATCAAATTGTTTCTAATCCAGCTTGGCTCATTTTCTATATCGTATGTATTATTGCGGTAGTATTCCATTTTTCGAATGGTCTTTGGTCATTCTTAGTAACATGGGGTTTCTTACAATCACCAAAATCACAACGCGTATTTACTTGGATTTCACTAATCGTGTTCGTGATTGTTTCTTATATCGGTGTTAGCGCAATTTTAGCTTTCGTATAACGTTTAATCATTTCAGGGGAGTGACAATTCTATGGCAGAGAAGAAAATTATTGTTGTCGGAGGCGGACTAGCCGGTCTCATGTCAACAATTAAAGCAGCGGAACAGGGAGCGCATGTAGATTTATTCTCAATTGTTCCAGTAAAACGCTCTCACTCTGTTTGTGCGCAGGGTGGTATTAATGGAGCAGTCAACACTAAAGGTGAAGGTGATTCTCCATGGATACACTTCGACGATACAGTTTATGGGGGCGACTTTTTAGCGGATCAGCCTCCAGTTAAAGCCATGACTGAAGCAGCGCCGAAGATAATCCACTTATTAGACCGTATGGGTGTCATGTTTAACAGAACAAATGAAGGTTTATTAGACTTCCGACGTTTTGGTGGAACATTACATCACAGAACTGCTTTCGCGGGAGCAACAACAGGTCAACAGTTGCTATATGCATTAGATGAACAAGTGCGTAGCTTCGAAGTTGATGGCTATGTGACTAAATATGAAGGTTGGGAATTTTTAGGTATTGTTAAAGATGAGGACAATGCTGCACGTGGTATTGTTGCTCAAAATATCACAACTTCAGAAATCCAATCTTTCGGTTCAGATGCTGTAATTATGGCAACAGGTGGCCCGGGTATTATCTTCGGTAAAACAACGAACTCTATGATCAATACAGGTTCTGCAGCTTCGATTGTTTATCAACAAGGGGTTAAATATGCTAATGGTGAGTTTATCCAAATCCATCCAACTGCAATTCCAGGCGATGATAAACTTCGTCTTATGAGTGAATCCGCTCGTGGTGAAGGTGGACGTATTTGGACATACAAAGATGGTAAGCCGTGGTATTTCTTGGAAGAAAAATATCCTGACTATGGTAACCTCGTACCGCGTGATATTGCGACACGTGAAATTTTTGATGTCTGTGTCAACCAAAAGCTCGGTATCAATGGTGAAAACATGGTATACCTCGATTTATCGCATAAAGATCCACACGAATTAGATGTTAAGCTCGGTGGTATCATTGAAATTTATGAAAAATTTACTGGTGATGATCCACGTAAAGTACCAATGAAAATTTTCCCAGCGGTTCACTATTCGATGGGTGGCCTTTATGTAGATTATGATCAAATGACAAATATAGATGGGTTATTTGCAGCAGGAGAGTGTGACTTTTCACAACATGGGGGTAACCGCCTAGGTGCTAACTCACTCTTATCCGCAATATATGGCGGAACAGTAGCTGGACCGAACGCAGTTAAATATGTTGAAAATGTTGAAAAATCATATGTCGACATGGATGAAAGTATGTATCAACGTCGTGTAGAAGAAGAGCAAGCACGTTTTGATAAGTTGTTGAATATGAAAGGAACAGAAAACGCATATAAATTGCACCGTGAACTTGGTGAAATTATGACAGCGAATGTTACGGTAGTACGTCATAACGATAATCTTTTAGAGACGGATAAAAAGATTGTTGAATTAATGAAACGTTATCACGATATTGACATGGAAGATACATCACAATGGAGTAACCAAGCGGTCTTCTTTACACGTCAATTGTGGAATATGCTTGTACTCGCACGTGTGATTACAATTGGTGCTTACAATCGTAATGAATCACGTGGTGCACATTATAAACCTGAATTCCCGAACAGAAATGACGATGAGTGGTTGAAACATACATTAGCTGAGTATAAAGGACCAGAAGAAAAACCAGCATTCACATATAAACCAGTTGATGTGAGCTTAATTCCACCTCGTAAACGTGACTACACAAGTAAGTCAAAAGGGGGTAAAAAATAATGGCAGAAACGGTAGAAAAACAACCAACTGAAACAAAAACTTCTAAGAAAACAGTTACGTTAATTATTAAACGTCAAAAAGATCAAAACTCAAAACCTTATGAAGAAACATTTGTTATTCCTTATCGAGATAACATGAATGTGATTGCTGCGTTAATGGAAATTCGTCGTAATCCGATTAATGACAAAGGGGAAAAAACAACACCTGTCACATGGGATATGAGTTGTTTAGAAGAGGTTTGTGGTGCGTGTTCAATGGTGATTAACGGGCGTGCACGTCAATCATGTTCTGCTATTGTTGATCAACTAGAACAACCGATTCGACTTGAGCCTATGAATACTTTCCCTGTTATCCGTGATTTACAAGTAGACCGTACACGGATGTTTGATAATCTTAAACGTATGAAAGCATGGGTACCTATTGATGGAACATATGACTTAGGCCCAGGACCTCGTATGCCAGAGAAAAAACGTCAAACAGCATATGAATTATCAAAATGTATGACTTGTGGGGTATGCTTAGAAGTATGTCCAAACGTGACAAGTACAAACAATTTTGTAGGCGCACAAGCTATTTCCCAAGTACGTTTATTCAACTTGCATCCAACAGGCGCTATGACTAAAGATGAACGTTTAAATGCGCTCATGGATCAAGGTGGCTTACAAGCATGTGGTAACTCACAAAACTGTGTGCAAGCTTGTCCTAAAGGTATTCCATTAACAACATCAATTGCTGCACTTAATCGTGAAACATCATTCCACATGTTCAAATCGTTCTTTGGTTCAGACCATGAAATTGAATAATTGAAATATAAGCGGTGAATGGACTTAAATGTGAGTCTATTCACCGCTTTTTCTATTTCCATATAAAAGAAAAACGCGTATTGATGATTAGATGACAGGTACGCTTTCAGTGTCCAATAATATAACAGATATGATAAAATAAAATACATAATGAAAATGAACAGGATGAATGTGATGGATAAACCGATTGGTGTTATGGATTCGGGCGTTGGTGGCTTAACTGTTGCGAAAGAGATTATGAGACAGCTTCCTAATGAAACAATTTATTACTTAGGGGATGTTGGACGTTGTCCATATGGTCCGAGAAACCAAGAAGAAGTTAAACAGTTTACGATTGAAATGGCGATGTATTTAACACAGTTTGATATAAAAATGCTTGTAATTGCTTGTAATACGGCGACAGCCGTTGCTTTAGAACCTTTACAAAAGCAATTAAGAATTCCGGTTATCGGAGTGATTGAACCTGGGGCACGTACAGCGATTATGACAACTAAAAATCAAAACGTACTTGTCTTAGGGACAGAAGGAACAATTAAATCTGAAGCTTACAGAGAGCATATTAAGCGTATTAATCCTAAGGTAGACGTGTACGGTGTGGCATGTCCAGGCTTTGTCCCATTGGTAGAAGAAATGAAGTATAAAGATCCAACGATTACGAATATTATTATTCACCAGACGCTTAAGAGTTGGAGACAAACGGATGCGGATACAGTGATTTTAGGTTGTACCCATTATCCACTGCTTTATCAACCGATATTTGACTACTTTGGTAAAACGAAAACAGTCATTTCATCTGGTTTAGAAACAGCGAGAGAAGTGAGTGCACTTTTAACATTTAGTCAAGAACATGCCAACTATGATCCACATCCGAAACATCGTTTTTTCGCAAATGGGGAAGTGAGATACATGACTTATATTATTAAAGAATGGCTCAATATAGACACACAAGTAGAACGAATACATTTAGGTGAGGAGGAATAAAAATGACGGATATTGTTATTGCATCGTCAAATAAAGGTAAAATAAACGATTTTAAAGTTATTTTTTCAGATTATAATGTGATTGGAATCAATGAAATCATTGAAGACTTTGATGTAGAAGAAACAGGCACTACATTTGAAGAAAATGCACGTTTGAAATCTGAAGCGGCAGCTAAAGCTTTAAATAAGACTGTGATTGCTGATGATAGTGGTTTAGAAGTAACCGCTTTAAATGGCGAACCTGGCGTTTATTCAGCACGATATGCAGGACCAGAGAAAAATGATGAAGCTAACATTCAAAAAGTACTTGAAGGTTTAGAAGATAAAAACGATCGCACAGCTCGTTTTGTTTGTGTCATCAGTATGACCACTGCAGAAGGCGTGACGAAAACATTTAGAGGTACGGTTGAAGGGGAAATTACCTTGAACAAAATTGGTGAAAATGGATTTGGCTATGATCCTATTTTCTTAGTACCCGATCAACAAAAAACTATGGCGCAATTAACAGCTGAAGAGAAATCAGATATTAGTCATCGACGAAAAGCAATAGATCAACTACAAGCCTATATTGAAGGTGAGGCAAAATGAAAAAACTGATCGTCGCTAGCGATAATCACTCAGAATCAGGGATCTTGTATCAAATTTATGAAGAACATCAAGATGCAGACGCATTTTATCATTTGGGCGATTCCGAATTTGCCTATCAAGATACAGAGTTAAGTTTATATCATCGCGTAAAAGGCAACATGGACTTTTATCCAGAATTTCCAGAATCACAAGTAGACAATTTTGAAGAAGCAAATGTTTTTTACACACATGGCCATTTATTTGGGGTCAATCGTTCACGTGTCGAATTGGCACATGTTGCAGCACAACATCAAGCAGCGATTGCATTATACGGACATACCCATGTCGCACGTTACGAAAAAATCAATGATGTACACGTGATTAACCCAGGAAGCATATCACAATCTAGAAGTGACATTGAAGAAACATATGCAGAAGTGATAATCGATGGAAAAGACAGTGAAGTTCGATTTAGAAATCGTAATCACAAGATAATCGATACGATCCCTTTCGAACTATAAAGAAGTATTTTTAAATCACTTATGACAAAAAGCAAGGATGTATCGAAAGGATAGTATTAATTTCAGTGTCATCTGTATTATTATTTATTTAAAGAAAATCATGTTTTGACTGAATCAAAGTGAATTATCATATAAAAAAGCCGCTTTTCCATAATATTTTATGGATGAGCGGCTTTTTAGGTACATACATCATACATACGAGCGGTTCGTGTTAAAAGCAAGATTATTTGTTGTCGCCACCAAATAAACCTTTGATGAATTCGATGGCTTTTTTGATTAAGTTGATGATAAACATTGTCTTCACCTCCTTTGTATTTCTTAACTGTAGTATAACGGCTAATCTCCTTGTTTAGCGTATTTTTACGTACTTGGTTACTTTAGTTTCTTAAATGTAGTTAATAAATTAATCACAGACAGTCACGATTGCGTAAGTGTCTTATTTTATTAAATAATAAACTCAAAATAGATAGTATTATAATAATGTTTTATAACAATAAAAATCAAACGATTTTCTCTAATAACTCATGAGGCATTAAAAAATGTTTTTCTCAATTTTTATTATTTCACACTACTATTGTCACTAAGACTGAGGGGCAGAGTTAAATTCATATTACTTTTATAGTGTGAAACTATTTATTTATTCATCTTTTAATTTTTTACTTTATCAAGCAAAAGGGTTGCTTGATTGAATTAATCTCTATATAATACGGCTTAATGTACTTGAAGCCAGATATATATTTAATGAAAAGGGAGAAAATAATTAGTGAAAAAAACTCAAAAATTTAGTATTAGAAAGCATAAATTTGGTGCTGCCTCAGTTTTATTAGGGATTATGGTATTTATAGGAATCGGTCAGCATCATGAAGCTGAAGCCGCAGAAGATGTTAAAAAGCAAAGTACAGTAGGGAATAGAAATGAAGATAACAGTGAAATAGATGAAAATACTACAGAACAAATAAATGTAGAGCAAGAACCAAGCCAAGAACAAAATCAAGATTTAAAACTACAGGCAGAAAATCAACAAAGCCAAAGTGAAAATCAAACAGAAGCGAATGCTGTTTCAGCACAACCTGTTAAAGCAGAAGCACAAGAGCAAGTGCCTTCGAATACAACAGTTGAAGCATCTGAACCAAAATCTGAAGGAACAGGTGATGGGAAACCTGCAACTCAGAATCAAACTGCACCTCAATCATTAACAGCACCTACTACACCAAAGAGCGCAGAAACACAAACATCCACACCACATGTAAGGGCTACAACTTATAACAACCCCCAACAAGGTCAAGACGTTACGAATAAAGTAGAAGTAGTAAACAGTTCTATTACAGGGAAAGATCAAAATAAAACTGTAAATCCACATAATGCTGAGCGTGTAACATTAAACTATGAATGGAAATTTAAAAATGGTATAAAACCAAATGACTATTTTGACTTTACTATTAGTGACAATGTAGACACTAAAGGCGTTTCAAAAATTGGTAAAGTTCCAATGATAAAAGATAGTGAAGCAATTATTGCGACTGGACAAATTTTAAATGAAACTACAATTAGATATACGTTTTCTAATTATGTTGAAAATAAGCAAGAATTAAATGCGCAATTGTCACTTAACTTATTTATTAGACCTGATAAAGTGACAAATGCGGGTAGTCAAACGATTATTTCTAAATTAGGTGATAAAGAAACAAGTCAATCATTTAATGTAGTTTATCTACCAGGTGTCACTGATTATTATGGGGTAAATGTAAATGGAAGAATTTATGAGCTCGATAAAGAAAATAAAACTTTTAAACATCTTGCTTATATAAATCCAGATAAAGCGTCGGTTAAATCAGTGACAATTTATGGTAATCTAACTCAAGGAAAACCATCGAATCAATATACACCTAATGTGAAAGTATATAAATTTAAAGGGCAAGGGAAGCTCGCTGAAAGTGTTTATGCAGACTTAAAAGATGTGACTAAATTTGAAGATGTTACGTCTAACGTCAATTTAAAAACAAGCGGTGGAGGATCATATACGCTTGAATTTCCAGATTTAACAAATGGTGCTTATTTAGTTGATTACGAATCAAAATTTGAAGTTTCAAATAGTGACTTAAATTTAAGAACTGTATTGGATGGATATAACGGAAATACACGTTATTACTATTACCCGCATACTAGATTAACATGGGATAACGGTGTGGCTTTTTATTCTAATAAAGCAAATGGCGCAGGAAAAAACCGACCATTAGAACCAATTATTCAATCAAGTACACCAATAGATCTTGATATGAACACAGCACCTGAACCTGAAAGATATGAAGCAACGGGTGTTTTAGAAGAAAGTGAAGACAGTAAACCAATTGTTTTTGAAAGTCAATCTGGTCAAGATTTCGGAGATGGTGGTTATGACTATACCGAAACTGTAGAAGACTCTAATCCAATAGAGATTTCAGAATCAACACATGAGAACTCAGAGCATCATTCAGATGTTGTAGAATTTGAAGAAGAAACAAATCCGGGTGGTAGTGAAAGTCAACATGAGTCAAATGTTGTTGAATATGATGAAGATACGGCTAAAGGTATTGTGACAGGAGCTGTGACTGACCATACTACAGTTGAAGATACAAAAGAATATACAACTGAAAACAATTTAGTTGAATTAGAAGATACGTTAAATCCTAATGTGAGTGGTCAAGCTGAAGGGCCTATTGAAGAAATTACTGAAAATGACAACTACAATGAAATGAGTGGTTTGGGCTTAGAAAGTGGAGATAGTGGTTACACAGAAACTGAAGAAATTGACGAAAATCATTTTATTGATACAAATAGTCAATTAGGAACTGAAAATGGAACAAATTCAGATGATCAAACATTTGAAGAGGATACAGAAGAAGATAAGCCTGTATACGAAATCGGCTCAAGTCAAGAAATAGTCGAAGATACAACATTACCAAGTGAAAGTGGAATGAACTCAGGTAATCAAACGTTTGAAGAAGATACAGATGAGGACAAACCTGTATACGAAATCGGCTCAAGTCAAGAAATAGTCGAAGATTCAACGTTACCAAATGAAAGTGGAATGAATTCAGGTAATCAAACGTTTGAAGAAGATACAGATGAGGACAAACCTGTATACGAAATCGGCTCAAGTCAAGAAATAGTCGAAGATTCAACGTTACCAAATGAAAGTGGAATGAATTCAGGTAATCAAACGTTTGAAGAAGATACAGATGAGGACAAACCTGTATACGAAATCGGCTCAAGTCAAGAAATAGTCGAAGATTCAACGTTACCAAATGAAAGTGGAATGAATTCAGGAAACCAAACGTTTGAAGAAGACACAGAAGAAGATAAAGATGTTATTCAACAAGGTGGTCACAGTCCGGTAGATATTACTGAAGACACCCAACCACAAATCGGTGGTCAGCATCAAGGTGAACAAACGCTTGAAGAGGATACTGTAAAACCAGATCAACCGCAGCCACCTGTTGATCATGAGTTCACACCTCAAGAAAATGTACCGCCTGTACCACCTACAGATAAGGAAACAGCACCGAAAGATCAAGAAATGCCAAAACCACCAGTGAATGAAGAAACTCAGCCAAATCAACCAAATCAACCAGAATCACCGACACCACAAGAGGATAAAGAAATGAATCCAAATCAACCGCAACCTTCTTCACCACCAATGGAAAATACTACTTCTAATGATTCAAAAACACCAATGGCTCCTAAAGATTCAGAGACAATGCCAGCTGTTTCAAAACAGACTACAATGACTAGTGGCCAAGTGAAGAAAACTAATCAGGCTGAAGCTATGGTCCAAACAGAAAATCAAAAATTACAGATGAATCAAGCAGAAGATGCAAAAGAAGATCAACATAGTAATGCTGATGAAAAAGCCTTACCGAATACTGGTCAAGGAAAAGCAAATCAAACTCCTGCTGTTTTAGTTACTATATTTGGCGTATTTGGTCTGTTACTTCTACGTCGCAGAAAAAATAATCAACATACAAAATAGTATTGTATTCCTATGAAATAAATCTTTTGAATAAGGTTTTAAGCAAGAAGAGCTCGTTTTTGATGTGCACCCCAAAAGTTAGACCTAAAATCTAACATTTGGAGGTCACTCCATTTAAACGGGCTCTTTTTTATTGTGGTTGTATATTTTTAACGGTTGGTGAAATATTCACTGACCGTTATTTTAATTTTTGATATTAAAAAAGCACAAATATCTCTATAATTGTAAGTGACCAAACCAACGATTAAGGAGATATTGTGCCTATGTGTAATGATATATCAGAAATGCTTGGAATTAAAGTCAAAAATTTAAAAATCACTCAAAATCTAGGATTAGATGTACATAAAAACGTAAAGGCATTATTATACGAAGGCCAATTGACATATCATCCCAGTGCTTGTGCGTGTTGTGGAATTAAAAATGATGCCCATTTAATTATTAAACATGGCTTTCGTAAAACGAAAGTTTATATGGGATTAATTTTTGAAAGACCTGCCTATTTAAAATTGAAGAAACAGCGCTTTTACTGTAAAGCTTGTCAACAAACCTTTACAGCTCAAACACCCTATATTCAACCCCGATGTACCATCTCAAATGAGGTCAAACGCATGATGACCCGGAAACTATCTAAAGTCATCTCTGAAAAGGATGTCGCTGAAAGTCTATGTGTATCACCTTCAACTGTCCATCGCCATTTAAAAGAGGTAAGTGATTCGGTGAAGACGCAGGCACATCATGTTTTACCGGAGCACTTAGCTTTTGACGAATTCAAATCAACGAAAGATGTCGAAGGTGCGATGAGCTTTATTTACTGTGATAGTGTAACCCATGATATCATCGATATTTTACCTGATCGTCGCAAACATAAATTAGAAGCCTATTTTTTAAAGTTCTCTAGAAAGCAACGTGAAAGAGTGAAAACCATCTCTATAGATATGTTTCCACCTTATATCGCACTCATTCAAGACTTATTTCCTCATGCGGAGATAATTATGGATCGCTTTCATATCGTGCAGGCTATCAATCGTGAAATCAATCGATGCCGAGTTCAAGTTATGAATGGTTTTAGGGCAAAAGATAGACCTCAATATAATAAATTAAAGCGTTATTGGAAGTTACTATTAAAAGCGCCCTTAGATTTAGATCGAATGATATATCAGTCATACGGACTTTTTAAGTCTTGGCAGAGTCAATACAGTTTAGTTCAGTATTTATTGGAGCTTGATGAGAGGCTCAAAGAGACATATGAAACGGGGCATCGTCTTTTAAGTGCTCTGAAAGTAAACGATATCCAGCAATTACGCTTCATCTTACAGGATTCAAAAACAAAAGATATTTCACAAGGACTCAAGCGCGTCATTCAAACATTCATCAAATATTTGCCCTATATCTCAAATACGATGCGTTATCCACATTTAACGAATGGGCCAATTGAGGGCATTAATAATAAAATAAAACTGATTAAACGGGTTTCTTATGGTTATAGAAATTTCTGGAATTTTAGGAATCGAATCTTAATCATTTCCAAGGTATTTGTAAGTGAATATAAAAAACGCATTAAACAACAAAATAACGTTGCTTAATGCGTTATCGTCTCGCCAACCGACGTTGACAAAGAACCTTTATTGTTTAATTATGGAAAGTGATATAAATATTGAATTCTTAATTCGAAATTAATGTATAGGAAGTAAAGAGAGTTCATTATTATTTTATTGTTGCCTACTGCTAAAGCGAATTCATAAGCTAAGAGAAATGCTGAATACATCTCAAAATCATTAAATTCATTTAATAATGATGATAAATAGTTATGAATAGTTAATTAATAGTTAATTACTAAATGGTAGAAAATCATGTATTGTATATATCTGTTAGTTATAAAAATTGGAGGAAAAAATTATGAAAAATAAATTGATAACAAAATCATTATTAGCTATTGCTACAATTGGAATTACAGCAACAACATTTATTGGAACTGCTGATGCAAGTCAAGGATATGGTCCAAGAGAAAAAACACCAGTAAGTATTAAAAATAACATCGTGACATATAGTGATGGAACATACAAATATCAATCAAGACCACATTTCAATAAAACACCAAAATACATTAAATTTATCCACGCAAACAATATTGTTGAATATAATGATGGTACATTTAGCTATGGTGCCCGTCCACAAATCAACAAAGCTGAAAAGAAAAGTGACTTAACGATAAAAAGAGAGCAACAACTTGCGAATGCTAAACAATTAGTAACAGAATTTGAAAAAACACATACAGTTCAAGCGCATAGAAAAGCACAAAGAGCCGTAAACATTGTTTCTTTTGAATATAAAGCTCAAAAGGATGCACTACAACAAAGAATCGAAAATGTTTTAAAACAAGGATATGTAAAATAATCAAGTATTTAAATACTGGTTTTAGATTTTAATTCATGACATTACACTCTTTAAAGCTAACGTATTGGTTAATCTGACATATTGGGAGTTTGTCAGAATGAATTCAATAAACCTATACCAACCAATAACTGATATGTCTATGCGATAGGGAAGTTTAAAAGTTAATTTAATCCAATAAAAAGCGCCATGATTTCTAATAATTGTTAGAAAACATGACGCTTTTTATTATAAAAAATACATAAAAATGAAGTAATGCAAGCGGTTATCATTTTATACTTTTTTCTACTGAATATAAGAGTAAAATGATAGTCAAATATAAAAAGTAACTTTATTACCTTATCAAATTAGGACGTCTTAATTGGTCTGTCTTTTTAATTATTAGTCTCTTAACATATGTTATAATATATGTATTAGTTGAAAATTGATGAGCTCATCAAGAGAAGTTATTGAGAAGATTGAGCAAGGTGAGTGGTATCTTGTAAGAGTGGTTGGTAGTCACCATCACTTTAAACATCCAACGCGTAAAGGTAAAGTCACTGTTCCACATCCGAAGAAAGATTTACCACGTGGAACAGAACGCTCAATGTTAAAGCAAGGAGGACTTTTATAGCCTCTTATATCTTCTTTTATAGGAGGGATGAATATGAAGTATCATTTCTATGCAGTATTACAACAAGAAAATAACGACTATAACGTATACTTTCCGGATTTACCAGGTGCGATAACGTTTGGTAATGACATTGAAGATGCTGTATTTATGGCACAGGATGCATTAGAGGGGCATTTACTGGTGAAGGAAGATGATGGTGACGAGATACCTAAACCATCTGAGTTTAAGGAGCTTGTCAATAATCTAGAGGATAATGAGCAATTACAATTAGTGACTGTCGATACTAAACTTGTTAGGATTAAAGAAGAGAATAAGACAGTGAATAAGATGGTTACATTGCCACAGTATCTGGTTGTGTTAGGTAAAGAGAAAGGTGTTAACTTTAGTCAGACATTACAGAGAGCATTGAAAGAAGAATTAAATATATAAGATTGAGACATCACATTGCGTGGTGTCTTTTTATGATGACTAAAATAGTAATTAGCGCGAACGTTGGTATAGATAAGGTGGGGTTAACAATTAAACAATAAATATTACCGGATGATTTTTTGTGATCGGATAATAATAAAAACTATACCGGCGACAGACGGGGTAATTAAGCAATAATACAATTTTGACACGCGCAAAACAAAAACCCTCTAACAACAATAGTTAGAGGGTTTAATTAGCGTCCTGGGAGGGATTCGAACCCCCGACCGATGGCTTAGAAGGCCATTGCTCTATCCAGCTGAGCTACCAGGACATTTTTAACACAAGATTAATTATAACGAACAATTTGTGATAAATCAATATTGTCTTCAAATCTTTTATATACAATTAACACGATATACAAAATATTACAATATAAATTTGTCGGTATATATTAGAATCCTAAACAAGAACAACACGAGGCGATTTTAAACAATAAAATTTGAGTTTTCATATTAATTTTAATTTGTAAACCAACTTTAAAATAAAAAGACAGTTGCTGACGGAAATATACGTTAGTTTTAAAATCTAGCGTAATCTTTGTCAGTAACTGCCAAATTAGAAAGAAGTATCACAAGTATAAGTGACTTTTTGCGTAATGGAATGTTTCTCTTGTTCTATGTTGCAAGAGTCCTAATAGTGTAAGCACACCTACTTTACCTACAATCATTGTCATTATAATAAGCAACTTAGCGACTGTGCCATATTCCGTCGAAATACCTGTAGACAAACCGACTGTACCGAATGCAGAGATGACTTCAAAGGCAATCGCTTCAAATTGTAAGTTAGGTTGTGCGACTGAAAAGCAAAAGATAATCATAATCACGAACATCATAGCTGTTAACGTAATCGCAACCGCTTTTTGAATTTGTTTTTGATCAATAGAACGGCGGAATAAATGTGTGTGGCGGTGACCGTTCAACGATGTGATGACATATAAAATCACAAGTGCGAATGTCGTGACTTTTATCCCACCGGCTGCACTGATAGGTCCAGCACCAATAAACATTAAAATCATCGTCAACATTAATGTACCTGGCGCGAGATGTGAAAAATCAATGGTATTAAAGCCTGCTGTTCTCGTACTTACAGATTGAAAGAACGATGCTAGAAGTTGTTGTGAAAACGACATCCCTTTAAAAGCGTGTGCGTATTCTAAGACAAAGTAACCTAATGTACCAACAACAATTAATATAAATGTGACAAAAAGAGTGACTTTTTGTATGAAGCTGCAATCTTTTAAGTTGATGCGTTGTAACAATATCGAATAAAACGATATAGCCGATACCGCCTAAAATAATTAACATCGCTACCATCAAATTAACGACGGGATCATGAGCGTAAGCAATTAAGTTATCACTAAAAAGTGAAAATCCTGCATTATTCAGCGCAGAGACAGAGGTAAAAACGCTAATAAAAAGGCCATAAGACCAACCATATTCAGGCACAAATACAGTTGAAAGTACGAGTGCACCTATTGTTTCGAAACTGATTGTGAATATGAAAATAAATTTAGAAAAATCTGTGACATTTAATGATTCATCAATATTTAACTCCAATTTGAAAAGCTGATTATTTCGATAACTAATGCGTTTTTGAGATATAATTAATGCCAATATTGAAACTGCGACAATCCCCATACCACCAATTTGAATAAGGAGCATGATGATTGTTTCTCCCAAAACGTTAAACTGGGATGTAATATCGACTGTTGATAAACCCGTAACTGTAAAAGCACTCATTGCTACGTACAATGCGTCAATAAAAGAAATGGGCTTTTTACCCGTCCACGGTAAATAGAGAAGGATGCTTCCTATGAGTGTGGTAGTTAAAAATAATGTGAGATATATTTGAATTGGTTGTTTTTTACTATACATCAATAAAGCCTCAGTTCTTTTTTGGTTATAATAACACGTTATCTTGAAAAAACAAATTTCTACTTTTTTGAACAACAAAATAAAGTAGGAAGCTAATGCACTCGAGAAAAGTGCGTCTATCCTCCTACTTTATCATAAAAAGTTAATATTGATATAATAGAAAAATTATTTTTTTCCAAACGTGTCAACTAAACCTTTGATTAAATTGATAATACCTAAAATAACATTTGCCCAAGTCATAGGAATGACCTCCTTTGATGTATTTGTACGTTTATTATAATGTCTGAATCTTAGAAAAAGTGCATTATTTCCTACTTTATTGTTTTTTAGACTTAAACGTCATTAAATGTGTCGAAATGTTGACAGTTAGGGCGCTATTTCATACAGATACGCAAAAAGTGGTTAATGAAGCATTCGATGGGGTCAATCACTTTTGTTTCACTCTTCAACTTAATTCAGCCTCTCAGTAGAACCATCAATATAATACAAATAAGCATTTCGGTAATGTATTGTAATTATTCATAAGTGCATCATTGACAACGGCTGCTTCGATTGTACATTATATTTGTGTTTCAATAGATTGCTATTTTTGGTAAACTTGTGTGCATATTAAGAATAAATGGAGTGGAAAAAATGAGCTATAAAGTGATTTTATTCGACTTTGATGATACATTGGTGGATTTTCATGATGCCGAAGTCAAAGCTTATGCGCATTTAATGTCAACCTATAGAGTACCCAAAGCGATGCAAGATTATGAAGGCTTTAAAAAAATCAACCAAGCCCATTGGGAAGCTTTTCAACGCGGCGAGTTAACGAGACAAGAAGTGTTAAGTCATCGTTTTGTAGAAACTTTTTCAACATACCAAATGGAGGTGGATGGCCACGAAGCGGACGTTACTTTTCGTGATGGCCTCGCTTTAGCACCTATCAAATGGTTAGATGGTATAGAGCACCTGTTAGATCAATTAAAACATAGATACGAAATCGCAATTGTCACAAACGGTGTGACGGATACTCAAAAACGTCGTATTGCGAAAACGGATTTAAAATCCTTTATAGCAAATATTTTTATATCGGATGAAATTGGTGCACAAAAGCCGCGTGTTGAATTTTTTGACTCGGTTTTCAACGTTTATAAGGATTATCAAAAAAGTGATTTTTTAATTATCGGTGATTCTTTAACTTCAGATATTCAAGGCGGTATCAACGCAGGGATTGATACATGTTGGTACAATCATCGCCAGTTAGACAACAATACAGCAATTGAACCGACATATACAATCGAACACATCTGTGATTTAACCCGAATTCTGAAATAGCGGATAAATCATAAAGAGTGGACGGACTGTCTTATCAGATACTGTCCTTTATGATTTTGAGTCTATACATAGGTAAAGAGGATTCGATTCGAAACTCCGGGTGAAGATCACCAGTACATTTAGATTTGATGTTAAATAAAAAAAGAGTAGGGCGGAAATCAATGTCATTTCGTCGTCCTACTCCAATATGCGACGTGTGAAGATAATAGCACGTCGTTTTTTATGATTTGATTTATATTTTTGTCGCTACATGAATTATGATTTAGTTTGAGGTTCCCAAACTAAAATATCATGGCCATCATCATTTTTAGCATTTAAATCTTTAAAACCATTTTTGACAAAGAAGTCTTTTGATTCAAATCTCGCAATTGCTTTAATAGGTAATTGAAATGATTTTGCATAATCAATTAATGCAGAACCATAACCTTTATCTTGATATTTTTTTAAAACTTCAAGCTTCCAAACGACAAGATAATCTTCATAATCAGGGAAATACGTTTCTTCAACTTCACCTTTACGATATAAAGCCATCCTTGCGCCTATTTTCTCACCAACATAAATGCCGTAAAATGGTGATTTTGAACTTGCATCAATCATTTCCCCATGTAGTTCATTCACCATATACAAATCTTTGTTACCAAAATTCTGACGAAAGTCCTCAAAAAGTTCCTCAGTTTTATAGTTAATATCGAGGTGTTCAACTTTAGTCATGTGATAACCCCCCTTTGTTTATATTAATTTAATTATAACTTATTTATTTTAATTTTTGAAGCAAGCCGTAAGATTGTCAGATATTGATTGAACCTTTATACTGTTATGGAATACTGTTTAAGGAGAAATGAGCATGGATTGTTTAAGTATTTCAGTTAATGAGAGGGATCAATTTATACAGCGCATCATGAAGCAAGATAACGATGTGCTGAAATTTTATGATTATGATCCAACTGAAGGGGAGAGTTTTGAGCGGCGAATGCAAGCCCCTAATAATGGAAGGGAAAAGGCAATTGCTAAAGTAATTCGCAACTGTATGTCTGATTTGGTTTTATCCGATGCTCAAGCACGTACATTAAAAGCACTAGAAGCGGGTGCGAAAGTGGTGATTGGTGGTCAACAGGCGGGATTATTTACTGGCCCATTATATACTTTCCATAAAATCATTTCTATTGTAGTAAAAGCAAATGAACTCGAAAATATGTATGGAGAAGCTGTTGTTCCAGTGTTTTGGATTGCCGGTGAAGATCACGATTTTGATGAAGTGAATCATACTTATGTCATGCAGGAACGTACAGGTCACTTACAGAAAGTGAAATATCATACAATGGCACCACCAGAATCGAATGTATCTAGATATGTACCTGACAAAGATGCTTTGAAAGACGCATTACGTGTTTATTTTGAAGTTTTGCCTGAAACAAAGCATTCCAAATCACTTTATCAAAATCTCTTGCAGTGGATTGATGAAGCGACAAACTGGACGACGTTATTTAAAAAGATGATTCATGCGTGTTTTAAGTCTACAGGCTTGCTTTTAATCGATGCACAATTTGAGCCGTTAAGAGAGTTAGAAAAACCACTTCTCCAGTCAATTATTAAAAATCATCAAAAATTGGATGATGCTTTTAGATCACAACAAAAAGAAACTGTGGCCAATGGTTTATCACCGATGATTCAAACAGATACGAATGTTCATATGTTTATCCATTATGAGGATCAACGTCAAATGATAAAGTATGAAAATGGGGCGTTTCGTTTGAGTAAGTCTGATGTGACATTTGATGAAGCGACATTATTAGCTGAAATTGATAAAAATCCAAGCTTGTTTTCAAATAATGTTGTGACACGTCCTTTGACGGAAGAATGGCTTTTCAACACGGTTGCGTTTATTGGTGGCCCGAGTGAAATTAAATATTGGGCTGAACTGCAAAAAGTTTTTCATGAAATGGACATTGAAATGCCGATTGTATTACCTCGAATGCGCATGACTTATCTTTCACCAAAAGTTGAAAAATTATTGGAAACATATAGATTGGATTTAGGCGAGGTCATTACAGAAGGTACAGCATCAGCGAAAGCACGCTTTATACGCGCACAAGCTTCAGATGAAGTTTTAAACGAAATTGCACGTATGCGTGAACAGCAAATCGAATTCTATGAGAAATTAGACGCCATAGTTGGGGAATCAGAAGACAATCATAAGTTGTTAAAGAAAAACCATCAAATTCATACACATCAATATGACTATTTGAAAACACGTTATTTAAAAAATATTGAGCGAGAAAATGAGATTAGCATGCGTCATTTTCAAATTTTGTCTCAAACACTCCATCCAATGGGGGGGTTACAAGAACGTGTTTGGAATCCCCTCCAATTATTGAATCAATTTGGGATAGATATGTTCACATCCTCCACCTTCCCTCCACTTCACTACACATTTGAGCAAATCGTTATAAAAACATGATAGTATCAAGCTTTTGACAGTGGTTCGATTGAGTCGAACCACTGTTTTTTTATGTCGAATTTGATAAATTTTGGAGATTTTTACAGAATTAGTGGAGGATAGTGGGGAGATGTGGTAAATTATATTTAAGGTGAGGTGAGATAAAATGTTCATGGGCGAATATGAAAATAAATTGGACACTAAAGGCCGTATGATTGTTCCATCTAAATTTCGTTATGACTTAAATGAACGTTTTATTATCACTAGAGGCCTTGATAAGTGTTTATTCGGTTACACACTTGAAGAATGGCAAACCATTGAAGAAAAAATGAAAGCCTTACCTATGACTAAACGAGACGCACGTAAATTTATGCGTATGTTCTTCTCTGGTGCGATTGAAGTGGAAATTGATAAACAAGGGAGAATTAATATCCCAGCAAAATTAAGAGAGTATGCAAATCTTGATAAAGAGTGTACGGTCATCGGTGTTTCAAATCGTATTGAAATATGGGACCGAGATACTTGGAATGCTTTCTATGATGAATCTGAAGAAAGTTTTGAAGAAATTGCAGAAGACTTAATCGATTTTGATTTTTAAATTGGAGGGTTTGCAGTGTTTCACCACATCAGCGTGTTATTAAAAGAAACAGTAGATCAACTAAATATTAAAGAAAATGGCATCTATGTTGATTGCACGTTAGGTGGCGCAGGGCACTCGCAATATCTCTTGAGCCAGTTATCAGATGAAGGTCGTTTAATTGCGATTGATCAAGATATCACGGCAATTCAACATGCAAAAGAAAAATTACAGCAAGACATTCACAAAGTAACTTTTGTACATAATAATTTTAGAAATTTAGCACAAATTTTAGCGGATTTGAATATTGAAAAAGTAGATGGGATTCTTTATGATCTTGGCGTTTCAAGTCCTCAACTCGATATACCCGAACGTGGGTTTAGCTACCAACATAATGCAAAACTTGATATGAGAATGGATCAATCGCAATCTCTTTCCGCCTACGAAGTTGTCAACACATGGTCTTACGAAGCGTTAGTGAAGATCTTTTTTCGTTATGGGGAAGAAAAATTTTCAAAGCAAATCGCAAGAAAAATTGAAAGCAAACGTGAACAAAGGCCGATTGAAACAACTTTTGACCTTGTTGATTGCATTAAAGAAGGTATTCCTGCAAAAGCAAGGCGAAAAGGGGGGCACCCAGCGAAACGTGTTTTTCAAGCGATTCGTATTGTAGTAAATGATGAACTGTCAGCATTTGAAGACTCGTTAGAACAAGCAATTGAGCATGTTAAAGTGAACGGTCGCATTTCAGTCATTACATTCCATTCATTAGAAGATCGATTATGTAAACAAATATTTCAAGAATATGAAAAAGGGCCAGAAGTACCGCGTGGGCTTCCGGTAATCCCAGACGCCTATACGCCTAAGCTCAAACGAGTCAATAGAAAACCTATAGTAGCAAGTGACGTAGATTTAGAGGATAACAATCGAGCGAGAAGTGCCAAACTTCGAGTGGCAGAAATTTTAAAATAGAGAGGCGAGAGAGATATGGCTGTAGAAAGAATTTATGATGCTTATCAACCACAAGTTGAAGAACAACCCAAATTAAGACCGCAAAAAAAGCAAGTGACACATAAACAAACAGTTACAAAGAAAGTTACCGTTAAATTAACACGCTTTGAAAAAATGTTATACATAGCACTTATTACAATCATTGCCGCTATTAGTATCTATATGCTATCTTTAAAAATGGATGCTTACGATACAAGAGGCAAAATTGCAGATTTAGATCAAAAAATTGAGAAACAATCCAGTCAAAATAGCGCATTAAAGTCAGAAACTATGAAAAATGCTTCGTATCAACGCATCTATGAAAAAGCCGAAAAACAAGGTATGAGTTTAAAGAACGACAATATAAAGGTAGTGCGTAAAGATGGCGAAACGAAAAATTAAGATTAAAAAAAATAAGCTAGGAGCAGTCCTCCTGATGAGTTTTTTCGGGCTGCTCTTTTTTCTATTGATTTTAAGATATAGTTTTATTATGTTAACCGGCCATTCGTCTGGTGAAGATTTAATTGTACGCGCCAATGAAAAATATTTAGCCCATTTAGATCAGGATGCCGAACGAGGCAAGATTTATGACCGAAATAACAAAGTGCTTGCAGAAGATGTCGATAGATTTAGATTAGCGGCTGTTTTGGATAAAAGAGCGAGTAAAGACTCTAAAAAGCCAAGACATGTAGTTGATAAGAAGAAAACAGCAAAAGTTCTCGCTAAAGTC
The DNA here is from genome assembly GCF_900458895.1 of Staphylococcus schleiferi. Lineage (NCBI taxonomy): Bacteria > Bacillati > Bacillota > Bacilli > Caryophanales > Staphylococcaceae > Staphylococcus > Staphylococcus schleiferi. The sequence continues at coordinate 1,745,788 of NZ_LR962863.1, read as the reverse complement.
ATTGATATGCCTGAAAAAGAAATTGAAAAACGACTTAATACTAAAAAAGCATTCCAAGTTGAATTTGGACGCGCAGGGCAAAACTTAACGTATCATGATAAAGAAATCATTGAGAAAGCCAATTTGCCGGGCATTACGTTATATCCTGAAGTTCAACGATTTTATCCGAATGGTAACTTTGCCTCACATTTAGTAGGGATGGCCCAGAAGGACCCAGATACAGGTGAGTTAAAAGGTGCACTTGGTGTAGAGAAAATTTTTGATAGCTATTTATCAGGTAAAAAAGGCCACTCTTCTTTTACAAAAGATATTTGGGGTTATATTATTCCAAACTCAAAAAATGAAGTTGCACCTAAACGTGGTGATGATGTGCATTTGACAATTGATTCAAATATTCAAGTGTTTGTCGAAGAAGCACTTGATGATATGGTCAAACATTATGCCCCGAAAGATGTGTTTGCTGTCGTTATGGATGCTAAAACAGGAGAAATTTTAGCTTATAGTCAAAGACCTACCTTTAATCCAGATACAGGTGAAGATTTTGGAAAGAAATGGGCAAATGATTTATATCAAAATACGTATGAACCGGGTTCTACATTTAAAAGTTTTGGTTTAGCAGCAGCAATTCAAGAAGGAAAGTTTAAACCAAATGATAAGTATGAATCAGGATACAGAGATATTGAAGGCTCTCGTATTTATGACTGGAACAAAAAAGGGTGGGGCAAAATTAATATGAGTTTAGGTTTTACATACTCATCTAACACACTCATGATGACACTTCAAGATCTTGTTGGTGCTGATAAAATGCAGTCTTGGTACGAAAAATTTGGTTTTGGAAAATCCACAGGTAGTTTATTTGATGGTGAACAAAAAGGGAATATTGCTTGGGAAAATAAATTGATGCAAAAAACATCTGCGTTCGGTCAATCAACAACAGTGACACCTGCGCAAATGTTGCAAGCCCAATCCGCATTTTTTAACAAAGGTGAAATGTTGCGCCCTTATTTTATTCAGTCCATTATGAACCCAGTTTCTAATCAAACATTTTTTGAAGGTAAACGTGAGGTAGCGGGTAAACCGATTACGCCTGAAACTGCGAAAAAAGTGGATAAACAATTGGATGAAGTTGTGAACAGCGAAGATAGTCACGCTAAAAACTATCGTATCGATGGTTATCGTATCGGCGGTAAAACAGGGACTGCCCAAGTTGCCGATCCGGATAATGGCGGTTATGTCAAAGGGCCTAACCCATACTTTGTAAGCTTTATGGGACACGCACCAAGCAACAATCCACGCGTCGTTGTTTATGCCGGTATGAGTCTCGCTCAAAAAAATGACCAAGAAGCGTACGAAATGGGTGTCAGCAAGGCTTTTAATCCAATCATGAAACACATGTTACAATATTTAAATGTTGATAACAACGAAGTGAATGATAAATCAACAATTAATAGTGTGCCAAAAGTTAAAAATAGTACCGTGCAACGTGCCGAAGACGAAATTAAAGGTAAAAAATTGAATCCAGTCGTTATCGGTAATGGAGAGAAGGTGGTTAACCAAAGTCCTTCATCAAGCACAAAACTATTACCTAACAGTCATGTATTACTGATGACAGATGGCGATATGACAATGCCAGATATGACAGGTTGGACACGTGATGATATTGTTGCATTTGAGTCATTAACAGGTATTGAAGTCAAAGTTAAAGGTAGCGGATTTGTAAAAACACAATCTCAGTCTCCGCAATCTGCAATTGATAAGAAAAGCAAAATTGAAGTTACGCTTGAGTCTGAAAATACAGAATAGCTGAATGGAAGGACTATCATTCTTGAACAAGGCGTGCATTGGGGTGAGGAGAGGACAAAGGCTTGATATCCTCTCCTTCATGTCCGCCTTATAAAATAAGTTTGTATCGATTAGTTAAATGAAGGAAGAACAACATCTTTTAAACAAATGAATGTAAAAAATGAATGAAAGATAGAGGAGAATAATATGGGAATTTTCAGCGCAATCATCGCATTTATCATTACTGCAGTTTTAGTTCCAATACTCATACCAACTTTAAAGAGGATGAAATTTGGACAAAGTATTCGTGAAGAAGGTCCTCAAAGTCACATGAAGAAAACAGGTACACCAACGATGGGTGGATTAACATTTTTAATTGGTGCAATTGTTACAACGATTATTGCAAGTGTATTTGTAGAACCAGCAAGTCCGTTGCTGTTACTGCTCTTTGTCACAATTGGTTTTGGCTTAATTGGCTTTATTGACGACTATATCATTGTAGTGAAGAAAAACAATCAAGGTTTAACAAGTAAACAGAAGTTTTTAGCGCAAATTGCTATCGCAGTTATATTTTTTGTCGTGGCAAAAGTGTTTAATGCATTTGACTTCTCAACTAATCTGAATTTACCTTTCACTGATATCAGTATTCCTTTATCGTATGCCTATGTTATATTTATCATTTTTTGGCAAGTTGGTTTTTCTAATGCAGTAAATCTAACTGACGGCTTAGATGGATTAGCGACAGGTCTTTCTATTATTGGATTTACAATTTACGCAATTATGAGTTTCGTATTAGAGCAACCTTCAATTGGTGTATTTTGTATGATTATGGTAGCCGCGCTTGCAGGCTTTTTACCTTATAATATTAACCCTGCAAAAGTGTTTATGGGAGATACAGGAAGCTTGGCATTAGGTGGTATTTTCGCGACGATTTCAATTATGTTGAATCAAGAATTATCACTTTTATTAGTCGGATTTGTTTTTGTCATTGAAACTTTATCAGTAATGATACAAGTGACATCTTTTAAATTAACAGGTAAACGTATATTTAAAATGAGTCCACTTCATCATCACTTTGAACTAGTTGGTTGGAGCGAATGGAAAGTCGTTACTGTATTTTGGTCAGTAGGTTTAATTACAGGCTTAATTGGCTTGTGGATTGGAGTGAGTTAATTGATTAACTATACAGGGCTAAAGGGTAAAAAAAGTACTTGTTATTGGGTTAGCAAAAAGTGGCTACGAAGCTGCTAAGTTATTACATCGTCTTGGTGCAGAGGTCACGGTTAATGACGGAAATGACGTTTCGCAAGATGCGCATGCTAGAGATTTAGAAAATATGGGGATTAATGTCGTGAGTGGTTCGCATCCACTGGCCTTATTAGATGAAGCCCCAATTATTTTTAAAAACCCGGGAATACCGTACACAGTCCCAATTATACAAGAAGCACAAAAACAAGGATTGAAGGTCTTAACAGAAGTTGAATTAAGTTATTTAATTTCTGAAGCGCCGATTATTGGGATTACGGGAACAAACGGAAAAACAACGGTCACTTCGTTGATTGGTGACATGTTTAGTAAAAGTAGAGAAAATGGCAGACTAGCAGGAAATATTGGCTATGTTGCCTCAAAAGTCGCTCAAGAAGTACGTGCAGATGAATATCTCGTTACAGAGCTGTCCTCATTTCAATTGTTAGGTATTGAGCATTACCGCCCGCATATTGCGATTATTACAAATATTTACTCAGCACATCTCGATTTTCATGAAAATCTTGAAAATTATCAAAATGCTAAAAAGCGTATTTTTCAGAACCAAACTGAAAGTGACTATTTGATTTTCAATTATCATCAACGCCATTTAATCGATGTCTCACAAGTTAAAGCAAAAATTTTATATTTTTCTACACAACATGAAGTCGAAGGCATTTATGTAAAAGATCAATATATTGTCTATTATGGCGTTCGTATTATTCATTTGGATAACATCGTATTGCCAGGTGAACACAACCTTGAAAATATTTTAGCGGCTGTTATGGCTGCGATATTAGCAGGTGTTTCAGTAAGTGCGATTATTCAGTCATTAACTACATTTTCAGGCATCGAACACCGCTTGCAGTATATTGGTAATAATAAAACGAATAAATATTACAATGACTCTAAAGCAACAAATACGTTAGCGACTCAATTTGCGTTAAATTCATTTAAGCAACCTATTATTTGGTTGTGTGGTGGTTTAGACCGAGGCAATGACTTTGATGATTTAATTCCTTATATGACGAATGTTAGAGTTATGGTAACCTTTGGTGAAACGCAAGAAAAGTTTGTTAAACTAGGAGAGAGTCAAGGTAAATACGTAATCCGAGCAGTAGATGTCACAGATGCAGTTGCTAAAGTGCAAGATATTATTGAGCCAAACGATGTTGTATTATTATCACCAGCATGTGCAAGTTGGGATCAATATGATACTTTCGAACAGCGCGGTGAGAACTTTATTAAGGCGTTTCGTGAACATTTGCCATCACATTAAAGGATGTGACGTTGTATGACGGAAAATAAGGTACCAAGAATCGATAATGAATATTTAAAAGAAAAGCGTAAGAAACAATTGGTAAAACGACGACGTAGGCAACGGTACATCGTTATTGTTTTACTCATTGTAGTCATACTGATTCTCTTATATATGTTTACACCGATAAGTAAAATTAAAGATGCTGAAATACATGGAAATCATTATATTTCTGATCAAGAAATCATAAAAGCACTAAAAATTGATAATCACCCAAGAATTTATGCTTATGCTGCGAGTGACGCAGAACAAAGAATTGAAAAAGAAGATTTAGTCGATAGCGTTTCTATTCATAAAGGTTTGTTTAATCATTTAACAGTTGATGTTAAAGAACATGAAATTATTGGTGTAACTTCTGAGAAATCTAAAACGGTGCCTATTATTGAAAGTGGCAAAGTGTTAAAAGATTTTAAAGGAGAAATACCGAACGAAGCCCCATACTTGGAAGGATTCAAAGGCGATGACAAAACAGATATCATTACAGCGCTTCACAAAATGGATCGCACAACACGGGGACAAATTTCAGAAATTGTAAGTACACCGCAAAAAAATCAGCCAGATTTGATTAAACTTTATATGAGAGATGGCATTGAAGTGGTTGGTAAGATTAAAACCATAGCCGATAAACTCAAATATTATCCAAGTATGTCCCAAGCGTTAGAAAAAGATGAATCGGGTCATTTGAAAAAATCTGGATTTATAGATTTATCGGTTGGTGCTACATTTATTCCTTATGAAAATGTTAAAAATGAAAAAGGCAGTTCGGCGAGTGCGAAAGAAGTTCAAAGTGGCACAGCAATTGAAGACGAAGCAAAAGACGATTTACAAAAAGCGTTGAATAAAATTAAAGATGATAAAGACGACAAAGACAACAAAGATAACAATGATAATAAGGAAACAAAAGACAACCAAAAGGATTCCTAAGCAAGATTAAATAGAGCGATGATTTGAATTGGAATTGTTGAATCAGCCTTTTTCAATTCAATCATTTGATGTCGTCATTGACTCAAAAATGAGAATCAACTTGTAGTCATTTGTACGATTTGATACGAGGATTTGGATGAATTTAATTCAAAGTATGCTTGCGACTTCATTTTCTTAAAAAAATGAAGTGCAATATTTGAATTATTTTTTTGAAACCTACTACTAAAGTCTTAGGAAAAAGTTGAAAATCCAATGTGTTTATAGTTCACATTGATAGTTTGTTATTGTACACTTATAATAGTGTAATTATGTAAAGAAATGTCAGGAGGTGCCTATCTATGGAAGAGCATTATTATGTTAGTGTAGATATCGGCTCATCAAGCGTGAAAGCGATTGTTGGTGAAAAATTTCATAACGGAATTAATGTGATAGGTACAGGGCAGACCTATACGAGTGGTATTAAAAATGGTTTGATTGATGATTTTGATATTGCAAAACAAGCGATTAAAGACACAATTAAGAAAGCATCAATAGCATCAAGCGTTGATATTAAAGAAGTTTTTTTAAAGTTACCCATTGTAAGTACAGAAGTTTTTGATGAAACAAACAAAATTGAGTTTCACAAAGATACAGAAATTAATGGGACACATATTGAAGAAGTACTCGACGGTATTCGTGAGAAAAATGCCGAGCCTGGAACGGATGTCATTAATACGTTCCCAATTCGATTTATTGTTGATGATGACAATGAAGTTTCTGATCCAAAAGAACTTGTCGCACGTCATTCACTTCAAGTGGATGCTGGTGTCATCGCGATCAATAGATCCATTTTAATTAATACGATTAAATGTGTTGAATCTTGTGGCGTAGATGTTTTAGATGTCTATTCAGATTCACTCAACTATCGTTCGGTTTTAACACCTACTGAGCGTGAACTTGGTGCATGCGTCATCGATATCGGTGAAGATCTTACACAAATTGCATTTTATGAACGCGGTGAATTAGTCGATGCAGATGTCGTCTTTAAGGCGGGACGTCGCATTACAGAAGACATCGCAAAATTTTTAAACACTACATATGAAACAGCTGAGAAGATTAAGCAACAATATGGACATGCATTTTATGACTCAGCTTCAGATCAAGATGTATTCAGTGTTGAACAGCTTGATTCTGATGAACCTGCACAATTCACTCAAAAAGAATTGAGTGATGCGATTGAAGCACGTGTAGAAGAAATATTCTTTGATGTTTTTGATATTTTAGCAGAATTAGGGTTAAACAAAGTAAATGGTGGTTTTGTCGTAACAGGTGGCTCTGCCAATTTACTAGGTGTAAAAGAATTACTACAAGATATGGTCAGCGAAAAAGTGCGTATTCATACACCGTCACAAATGGGAGTAAGAAAACCAGAATTTTCTTCAGCAATTTCGACAATTTCTAGTAGTATTGCTTTCGATGAGTTATTAGATTATGTTACAATAAGTAATCATGATAATGAAGAAATTGAAGAAGAGATTATTGAAAGCGATTCAAAACGACAAGAACCTAAAGTAGGTGGATTTGAATCATTTTTCAAGAAAAAATCGAAAAAACAACCACAAGAAACTTCAAAATCAGAACATGTTGAAGAAGATACTTCGGTAGAGGTATTTGAAGACGATGTAGACCGAAATGAACAAGCGCAACCAAAACAAGAAGAGAGCAAGTTTAAAAAGATAATGAAATCACTGTTTGATTGATTGGCTACAAAGATTAGGAGGAAATTTAAATGTTAGAATTTGAACAAGGATTTAATCATTTAGCGACACTTAAAGTCATCGGTGTCGGCGGTGGCGGTAACAACGCTGTGAATCGAATGATTGACCACGGTATGAACAACGTTGAATTTATTGCAATTAACACGGATGGACAAGCTTTAAACTTATCTAAAGCAGAATCTAAAATCCAAATTGGTGAAAAACTTACACGTGGCTTAGGTGCAGGTGCAAACCCTGAAATCGGTAAAAAAGCTGCCGAAGAGTCAAGAGAACAAATTGAAGATGCCATTCAAGGTGCAGATATGGTGTTTGTTACTGCCGGTATGGGTGGTGGTACTGGAACAGGTGCTGCGCCAGTTGTAGCCAAAATCGCTAAAGAAATGGGTGCATTAACAGTCGGTGTTGTAACGCGTCCATTTGGCTTTGAAGGCCGTAAGCGTCAAACACAAGCAGCTGCTGGTGTTGAAGCAATGAAAGCAGCAGTTGATACATTAATCGTTATTCCAAACGATCGTTTATTAGATATCGTTGATAAGTCTACACCAATGATGGAAGCATTCAAAGAAGCAGATAACGTATTACGTCAAGGTGTTCAAGGTATTTCTGACTTAATCGCTGTATCTGGTGAAGTTAACCTTGACTTTGCAGACGTTAAAACAATTATGTCTAACCAAGGTTCAGCATTGATGGGTATCGGTGTGTCATCAGGTGAAAACAGAGCAGTAGAAGCTGCTAAAAAAGCGATTTCTTCTCCATTACTTGAGACTTCAATCGTAGGTGCGCAAGGTGTGTTAATGAATATCACTGGTGGCGAATCATTATCATTATTTGAAGCACAAGAAGCTGCTGATATTGTTCAAGATGCAGCAGATGAAGATGTTAACATGATCTTCGGTACAGTGATTAACCCTGAGCTTCAAGATGAAATTGTAGTAACAGTGATTGCGACTGGTTTTGAAGATAAACCATCATCTCATGCACGTAAACAAGGTCATTCTGGTTTTGGTGCAAGTGCATCACAAACTGCGCCAAAAGAATCAAGTTTCGGTGGCCACAATGCACCAGCAACTTCTCAAGAAAAAGAAGTTGAAAGCGGACGTAGTCATACAACAGCGGACGATGATATTCCAAGCTTCATTCGTAACAGAGAAGAAAGACGTTCAAGAAGAACACGTCGTTAATTGTGTATACGTTGATATATGAAATACACTTAAATGTGTAGTGAACTGCTAGGACAATTGTCATTTCTTCATTGTCCTAGCTTTTTTAATGGCATCTTAATTTAAAGCGCTTTACATTTATTCATAAAGGAGTGATTTTTATGGATTTATTCGTTGAAAAACCGCATCATCTCAGTTATCAGCCTAGTTTAGGACATGGTGTTCATATTGGTATAACAACACGACAAGGTGGTTTAAGTGCTTATCCTTCTGATGCCTTTAACATGGCAAGATATGTTGAAGACAAAGATGAAAATATTACAAAGCATCAAGAAATATTAGGTCAAGAAATAGGGTATTCCCCAGAAAATTGGGTTTTTCCAATTCAAACGCATGAAGCTAAAGTAGTTGAAGTATCAAAAGAGGATCGAGGTAAAAATATAGAAACATTATCGAATGATGTATTATTCGGTGTGGATGGGTTATATACGTATGATACAGATACGGTTTTAACCATGTGCTTTGCAGACTGTGTGCCTATTTATTTTTACAGTCCAAAACATCATTATATTGCGCTAGCACACGCTGGATGGCGTGGGACAGTAGCAACAATCGTGCACCGTGTACTAGATCAGTTTCCTTTTGATTATAAAGATATTTATGTGGTGATTGGCCCTGCGACATCGAATAGTTATGAGATTAACGATGATATATTGAAAAAATTTCAAAATTTGCCTATCCCAATTGAGGCATATGTTGAGACGAGAGATACAGACAGACACGGTATCGATTTGAAATATGCCAATCAATTGTTATGTGAGTATTATGGCGTTCCTAAAGAAAATATATATCGCACCGATTATTCGACATCCGAAGACTTAGAGCGTTTCTTTTCGTATCGCGTAGAAAAAGGGAATACGGGAAGAATGTTAGCATTTATTGGCCAATCATCGAATGAAAGAAGGTATGAATAAATGTCAGTAAAATCGAATTTAGAGGAAATTCAACAAGAGATACGAGAGCACGCACATCAGAGAGACGATGAAACATTACCAAACGTGATTGCAGTGACGAAATATGTTACAATAGAGCGAGCTATAGAAGCATATGAAGCTGGTCTTCGGCACTTTGGTGAAAATCGTATTGAAGGCTTTTTGGAAAAGAAAGCAGCATTACCTGATGATGTAAAAATGCATTTTATCGGTTCGTTACAATCACGTAAAGTGAAAGATGTCATCGATGAAATAGACTATTTACATGCATTAGATCGCCAAAGTTTAGCCAAAGAGATTAGCAAACGTGCACATCATGAAATTAAATGCTTTGTCCAAGTGAATGTCTCTGGCGAAACGTCGAAACATGGTATTTCGCTTGATGAAGTCATTCCATTTATTGAAATGTTAAAAGACTATCGTTATATTCATGTTGTCGGACTAATGACAATGGCACCTTATACTGACGATACAGCATACTTAAAATCAATTTTTGAAAAACTTAAAATTAAACGCGATGAAGTCCAAGCAATGAATCTAACACATGCGCCATGTACCGAGTTATCAATGGGTATGAGCAATGATTTTCATATTGCTACGGAAGCAGGTGCGACATTTGTGAGAATTGGAACGCGTCTAGTAGGAAAAGAGGAGTGAATCCATTGGCTATTAAAGATCTGTTTAACGGTTTTTTCTCAATTGAAGAAGAAGATGATGATGAATTCATTGAAGAAGAAGAGCGTCGTCAAGAACGTGAGCAGCAATCACAAAATGCACAGCAACCGGCAAAACAGCAAAGTGAGAGACCTCGTGCAATTCAATCTGTGCCTAATAAACGACAAACTACGCGTATGAAGTCTTCTCAAAATGATAAGCAATACCAAGTTGCACAAAAACAAGAGCAAGGGAATGTGGTGAGTATGAATCAAGCCCAAGAGAATTATCAAAGCGGTAATTCAAAAATGTGTTTATTTGAACCACGCGTATTTTCAGATACACAGGATATTGCAGACGAGTTGAAAAACCGTCGTGCAACACTTGTTAATCTTCAACGCATTGACCCAGTATCGGCAAAACGTATTATAGACTTCTTAAGTGGTACAGTTTATGCTATCGGAGGAGATATACAACGTGTGGGTGCAGATATTTTTCTATGTACACCTGACAATGTCGAAGTTGCAGGTAGTATTACAGATCATATCGAATCCATGGGAAATCATTATGAATAAGGGAGAATTCTATGAGTATACAGTTAATCACGACAATCTTTAATTTTCTTTTATTTTTGGTCGAAGCTTATACGTTTGGTATGATTATTTATATTTTCATGTCTTGGCTTCCAGGCGCACGTGAAAGTGTCGTAGGTCGCTTCATGGCTAAAATATATGAGCCTTTTTTAGAACCATTTAGAAGAATTATACCGCCACTCGGTTTTATCGATATATCACCGATTGTCGCATTTATCGTACTGAATTTATTTCAACGTGGACTTCAATCCATTTTTAATTTAATCATTAATCATTTTTATTAATATGAGTGTACCGACAAGGTCGTATGTCTCATGAAGAATAAATGTACAGTGTTTCAATTTACTGAGATTGTCGATGATCTCGTTTCTTTCGACATGTGTCAGAAGTGCGTTGTATAAATCACATATCATTAATTCAATATATTGTTTAGGCGTTTCTCAATGGCGTATTGAGAAACGTTTTTGACATTTTAAGAAAAAATGAAGAGCATAATTTTCTCGTAATGAGATAATCAAGACATTTTAGATTATCATTAGCCATTTACCATTAATCAGTATTACGCTATCGGACAGATAAGCTTAACTCAAGTGATATATAAGACGTTGAACAGAAATCCAGCTGATTTCGTAGTTCAACGTCTTATTTAGTTTGTGCGTTTGATCATGAATTGAAGGGTGGGAACGACACTTTTGCTATCAATGATATTTGGCACCATTATCGCACTTCAATTTGTTATTGCGTTAGAATGCTAATGGGTTCAATTATTTGTGAAAGAAAACAAATATTAAAAATAGAATGACATGTTATCGTCTTTTACGCTTATTTCTGAAACATGTTTCTAAATTGAATGTAGCATTGAAAAACAGAACAAGCTTTACTAAAATAATAATTGTAAACGTTTACATTAAGTGAGGTCTTAACATGAGATTATACAAAGAGCTCGTTCCAATGATCGAATCCAATTTAGATAATATGACTCACAGTGAAAAAACAGTAGCCAAATATTTTTTAAATCAAACCTCTGTTGAAGATTTATCGACGGATGCTTTTTGTCACAAACTTCATGTATCTAAAGCAACATTAACCCGTTTTTTCTAAAAAATGTGGATTTAAAGGATTTAGAGAATTCATTTTTCATTATAAAGAAATGCTACGTGAAAAAAGAGGATTGCTTGCATATAAAGATTTAACACAAAAGGTCTTATTTGATTATGAGGAAATGCTACGCAAGAATTATTCTGTCATAGATGAAAGGAAGCTTGAAAGAATTACCACAATGATTGAATCTGCTGAGCGAGTTTATTTATACGGTAAAGGGAGCTCGGCACTAGCTTTAAAGGAGATGAAAATGAGGTTTATGCGTCTTGGAATCATTTGTGAAATGATTGAAGATGAAGATATGTTTATATGGAATAACCTGCTTGTTAATGAAAAGTGTCTAGTAATCGGTGCATCTATTTCAGGAAAAACCAAGACCGTTCTTGACGCTTTACAAACAGCAAAAGTCTATGGTGCCCATACGGTTTTAATGACAACAAGAAATATGAATAAAAGTGATTTTTGTTGTGACGAAATTTTACTTTTAGCTGCAGCCGACCATCTAGCATATGGAAATCGTATTTCACCACAACTTCCAATTTTATTGATGACTGATTGCTTATTTTCATATTATTTGGAAAATCCAGATCGCAAATACTACTTCGAACAAACGATTATTAATAAAGATACCGAATTTAAATTCAAAAAGGATGTTTAATAATGTCATGTTAAGGTTGGCCGCTTAAATCTTTATACATCATTTTAATGTTGTGAAAAATATAATTTTCTAATTGTTAGCCGCTTGTTTGCTTAAGTGAAAAGGGGTTCTAAAAAGAAGGGGGAATTAAAAATGAAAAGCATAGATAAATACAAAGGGATCATACCAGCTTTTTATGCGTGTTATGACTCAAATGGAGAAGTAAGTTTAGATAAGGTAAAAAGGCAAGTGCAATACTTTATTGATAAAGGTGTTAAAGGAATCTATGTCAATGGGTCTTCAGGAGAATGTATCTACCTTAATGTAGAAGAGCGTAAGTCAATTATCGAAGCAGTTATGGAAGTAGCTAAGGGCCAACTTACTGTAATCAATCATGTTGCATGTAATAACACGAGAGATAGCGTTGATTTAGCAAAGCACTCTGAAAAGTTAGGCGTAGATGCAATTGCTGCCATTCCACCTATTTATTTTAAATTACCAGAATATTCAATTAAAAATTATTGGAATACTATAAGTGATGCAGCGTCGAATACAGATTTTATTATTTATAACATTCCTCAACTCGCTGGTGTAGCACTTTCTACTCAATTGTATGATGAAATGCGTCAAAATCCAAAAGTCATTGGCGTGAAAAATTCATCGATACCTGTTCAAGATATTCAAAATTTCGTAGCATCTGGCGGTGATAATTATATTGTATTTAATGGCCCGGATGAACAGTTCTTAGGTGGGCGAATGATGGGAGCAGAAGGGGGCATTGGAGGTACATATGGTGTAATGCCGGAATTATTTTTGAAATTGGATGCTTTAATTAAAGCACATCAATTCGAGCAAGCCCAAAAATTACAATTTGCAATAAATGAAATTATTGCAGTACTTGTTTCAGGTCACGGCAACATGTATGCCATTGCTAAAGAAGTACTTAGACTGAATGAAAAGCTTGATCTTGGTTCAGTTCGTGAGCCTTTAACACCATTAAATGATAGTGATAAAAGCTTAGCAGCTGATGCAGTTCAAAAAATTAATCATACAAGAAATGCCTTTATATAAAATAGAAAAATAAAGAAAGGCTTGTTAAGGGAGTGTTTACAGTGAATACTACAGGTTTTACAATTATTGACTTATTCGTTTTAATTGTTTATTTACTTGCCGTGCTTGTCGCTGGACTTTATTTTTCAAAAAAAGAAATGAAAGGTAAAGAATTTTTTAAAGGTGATGGTTCTGTACCTTGGTATGTTACATCAGTATCTATATTTGCCACAATGTTAAGTCCGATTTCCTTTTTAGGATTAGCTGGAAACTCATATGCAGGAAGTTGGATATTATGGTTTGCACAGCTTGGTATGCTTATTGCAATACCTTTAGCGATAAAATACGTGCTCCCTATTTTTGCGAGGATGGATATTGATACAGCTTACGATTATTTAGAAAGACGCTATGAAGCAAAATCATTACGTGTTATCTCTGCAATTCTTTTCATTATTTACCAATTAGGTCGTATCTCTATTATCATGTACCTTCCATCTGTTGGTTTAGCAACACTGACTGGAATAGATATCAATATTTTAATAATTCTTATGGGTGTTATAGCAATTATTTACTCATATACAGGTGGCTTAAAATCCGTTCTTTGGACTGATTTTATTCAAGGCGTTATTTTATCAGGCGGTGCTTTGATTGCATTATTTGTGTTGATTTACGATGTAGATGGAGGGATTGGTGCAATCACACAACAACTGGCACATGGGAAATTCATAGCACCAACAGAAAAGATATTTGATCCTAACATTTTATCAAGCTCGATTTTCTTAATTGTCGTTGGATCGGGATTAACAATTTTTTCTTCTTACGCATCTTCACAAGACTTAGTTCAACGTTTTACAACAACTCAAAGTATAAGCAAGTTAAATAAGATGCTTTTTACGAATGGCGCACTATCTCTCGGTATTGCAACAGTTTTTTATCTAATTGGTACAGGATTGTATGTCTTTTATAAAGTGCAAAATGTGAGTGAGGCAACAAATCAAATACCGCAAGATCAAATCTTTATGTACTTTATTGCTTATCAACTTCCTGTAGGTGTAACAGGTATTATTTTAGCTGCAATCTATGCGGCGGCTCAATCAACAATTTCGACCGGGTTAAATTCAGTTGCAACCTCTTGGACACTTGATATTCAAGATGTGATTTCAAAAGGAATGTCCGATAAACGTCGAACACGTATAGCACAAATTGTTTCATTATTAGTAGGTATTTTTTCTATTGTTGTTTCTATTATAATGGCACATTCAGATATCAAATCTGATTATGAATGGTTTAATGGTTTTATGGGACTTGTACTTGGATTGTTAGGTGGTGTCTTTGTACTTGGATTCATAAGTAAAAAAGCTAACAAATACGGAGCTTATGCCGCTTTAATTGTATCAACTATTGTAATGGTTTGTATTAAATATGTTATCCCGCCAGAAGTGGTTAATTATTGGGCATATTCACTTATTTCTATTAGCGTTTCTTTTGTTTCTGGTTATACGGTTTCTATTTTAACTGGAAATAAAGTAAGTGCGCCTCAATATACAACGATTCACGATATCCCAGAAATCTTATCGGATGAGTCATGGGCGAAGCGTCACTAAAAGGATAAGGAGGATATAAAATGATTATTGCTGAAAGAGATGATTTTAAAAGATATGTAAGTCTAAATACACATTTTCAAAAAGTAGATGAATTTATAAATCAAACAGATTTAACACAGTTAGAAGAAGGACGAATCGAAATTGATGGTGATCGTGTATTTGCTAATTGTATGACGTATATCGCGGACGGTATACCGGGCAAACAATTTGAAAATCATAGAAAATATATCGATATTCATCTTGTTATTAACAACCTTGAAAAAATGGCAGTAACAGAACCGAAACATGCGAAATCGATTTCAAAATATGATGAAGAAAATGACTTTGAACTATTTGTTAGCGATACTTATCAGACGATTGAATTAACATCATCTAATCTTCTTGTCACTTTTGAAGAAGACTTGCACCAACCTAAATTGAATAAGAATAATCAACTTGTTAAAAAGTTAGTAATTAAAGTAAAAATATAAGGAGGCTAAAATGAAAAAATTAAAGATTCTAATTTGTGCCGTGATTATATTTTTAGTGATGGGTTGTTATGAATTAAACACTAATGTTCAAGTAAATGCTCAAACTGATAAGAATGAAGATAATTCTTTATTATTTGAAAAAAATAATATTGAGTTAAAGGGTGGTGGTATTAATGTAACTGAAGATATTCTAGATAAACTTAATGGTCCTGGTTTTACAGTAATTATTAAATATAGTCAATCCAAGCCCGATGGTGTTCAAGCCTTATTTGGAATATCAAATTCTAAAAAAGGAAATGCAAATAGTTATTTAGATTTATATATTAATGAAAAAGGTGAATTGGGAATGGAGGCCCGTGATTCAGGATCTCAAACAAATAATGTAGTAAGTAGACCGGCTTCTGTTTGGGGAAAATACAAAAATAAACCAGTATCTAATACTGTTGCTTTAGTGTCAAATAATAATTCTAACACATACGCTCTTTATTCAAATGGATATAAAATAGAAGAAAAAAAGCTGGATAAATTCTTAAAACTTAATGATATAAAAGGATTAGATTCCATTGTTATTGGTGGAGTTAACAGAGAAGGAACAAATAAATTTGGGTTTAACGGAACAATTGAAAATATTAAAATTTATAATTATCCATTGAATGAAAAAAACTTGGAAAATAAAACTCAAAATAATATTTCAAATCATTTGGTCTATAAGGCTAATGATGCTACAGGTTCAAATTATTTTAGAATTCCTGTTTTGTATACTTTGAGCAATGGTAGAGTATTATCAAGTATTGATGCTCGCTATGGTGGCACACATGATTTTTTAAATAAAATTAATATAGCAACGAGTTATACAGATAATAATGGTAGTTCCTGGTCAAAACCTAATATTGCTTTGTCGTTTAATGATTTTGCATCGGTGCCATTAGAGTGGCCTAGAGATGCTAGTAAACGTGACATGCAAATAAGTGGGGGAGCAACATTTATAGATTCGGTAATATTAGAGAAAAACAATCACCAAACTATGCTTTTTGCAGATATAATGCCTGCTGGTGTTAGTTTTCGTGATTCCGTTCGAAACGATTCAGGTTTTAAAAAAATTGGTAAGAAGTATTATTTAAAATTGAAAAAAAGTGGAGATAGTGAATATCAATATTCAATTAGAGATAATGGAATAATCTATGATGATCGAAATAATCAATCTACCGAATACACTGTGGATGACAATTATTCAATTAGCAAAAATGGTGAAAAGTTAAAAGTTGAGCAATATTCTGCACAAATAATTAACGGTAAGAAAAAAGAGTATAAAAACGGAAAACTAGTAGATATGAATATATTTTACAAAGATTCATTATTTAAGGTTGTACAGACTAATTATATTTCATATTGTGTAAGTAATGATTTCGGAAGTTCTTGGTCAAAACCAATACTAATCCCTGGATTACTTGGAGAAAATCATAATTCTCCATATTTAGCTCCAGGCAGAGGAATTGTGGAACATAGTAAGGGTAGAATACTCATTCCATCATATACTGGGAAGGAATCTGTATTTATTTATAGTGACGATAATGGCAAATCCTGGGGGACAAAAGTTATATCTTTGCCATCAAACTGGTCTGCTGAGGCGCAATTAGTTGAATTGAAACCAGGAATTTTACAAGCTTATATGAGAACTAATAATGGAAAAATAGCTTTTATAACAAGTAAAGATGCTGGTGAAACATGGAGTGAGCCAGAATATTTAGATTTCATTTCTAATCCAAACTATGGAACAGAACTTTCTATAATCAATTACAGTCAAAAGATTGATGGTAAAAATGCTGTTATCTTAAGTACTCCAAATTCAAAATATGGCAGAAGAAATGGTCAAATTTGGATTGGTTTAGTGGATGAAAATAATCATATTGATTGGCGTTACCATCATAATGTTGATTATAGTCAATATGGCTACTCATATTCTTCATTAACAGAATTACCTAACAATGATATTGGATTAATGTTTGAAAAATATGATTCATGGTCTAGGAAAGAATTACATATTAAAAATGTAGTTCCTTTCGTTTCTTATCAGATTGAAGAACTAAAAAATACTGAGAAAGAAAGTGAAAAATAATGATTAAATATGGCATTGTTGGTACGGGTTATTTTGGTGCTGATTTAGCTAGGGCAATTCATAAAATTGAGGATGCCAGTGTGACTGCAGTTTTTGATCCTCATCATGCTGAAGCTATTGCAGCTGAACTAAATGCAGAGATATGCGATAGTTTAGACGCATTGGTTAGAAGACAGGATATTGATTGTGTGATTGTAGCATCACCTAGCCATCTTCATCGTGAACCGGTGATTAAAGCAGCAGAACAAGGGAAGCATGTGTTCTGTGAAAAACCTATCGCATTGAATTATCAAGATTGTAAAGCAATGGTAGATGCATGTAAAGCAAATGGAGTCATTTTTATGGCGGGTCATATTATGAACTTTTTTAATGGTGTCCATTATGCGAAGTCTTTGGTGAATGAAGGCAGAATTGGAAAAGTATTATATTGTCATGCTACAAGAACCGGATGGGAAGAACCACAACCGACTGTTTCTTGGAAAAAACTGCGTTCGCAATCAGGTGGACATTTGTATCATCATATTCATGAATTAGATTGTATACAATTTATAATGGGTGGACTTCCTGAAAAAGCCACAATGGTAGGAGGTAATGTTTATCATAAAGGCGAGCAGTTTGGTGATGAAGATGATATGCTTATTATCAATTTAGAATATAGCGATGAACGATATGCGCTATTAGAGTATGGAAATGCTTTTCGTTGGGGAGAGCATTATGTTTTGATTGAAGGAACAGAGGGTGCAATCAAACTTGACTTGTATCAAACAGGTGGAACATTACGTGTCAAAGGTGAAGGCGAATCGCATTTTCTAATACACGAAACGCAAGAGGAAGATGAGGAGAGAACCGAAATATATACTGGCCGTGGCATGGATGGTGCAATTGCATATGGTAAACCAGGCATAAGAACACCCCTATGGTTACAAACATGTATAGACAAAGAAGTAAACTACCTTCATCAAGTTTTAAAAGGTGAGCCAGTTTCCGATGAATTCATCAAGCTTTTAAATGGTGTTGCTGCACTTGAATCTATTGCTACCGCAGATGCTTGTACTATATCTTTAAATGAAGATCGAAAAGTGTCATTAAATGAAATTATAAATACTAAGTAGTAAAACATTGAATCAAGAAATAGACTTCTTATTATAAATTGTCAGAAATAATTGTTGGTCTTTTAGAGGGGGATAAGACAAAAGGGGTACATTTTCCTAAGTGAGCATCTTAAAAACCCGACTCTTTATTATGTATGACTAATAAGTAAAATTTAGAGATTAAGTAGCATAGCGTTGCTTAATCTCTTTTTTGGGTGGCTTACAAAAATCTGTACATAAAATGAAAGGACTGCCTAAATGATCAAAGTTTTTATAACCTAAGACAATCCGTTATATCAGCTTTGCTTTACTGATAATGCTCTCAAGGAGGTCGTATACATAAAGCTCAACGATTAACTAAAGTCGTACAACATTGAAAAAGAGTGTGAATGATTGATGATGGACGATAATATTAGTATAAAAATACAATGTGTATGACATTTTTCTTTGCTATCAATAATTAAAGAACTTGAAGCTAATGAAATGAATGAGAAGCTTCTTCTTTATTAAAGTGCGAAATTAATGATAAAATTGATAGGAAATATATTATTCGTGACTTATTTAATTAAAGCACGATGAAATGGATGTATTAATATGAAAAGGAGTTCCATCTTTGGATATTTATCAACATTTTAGACCTGAGGAACATGAACAAATCGATTATTTATTAGATAAAGTAAGGCAGGCTGAAACACAGTATGCGCCTGTGTTAACACACTTTTTAGATCCACGTGGTCAATATATGTTGCAAGTGATTGTAGGTAGTTTTAGTGATTTGCATGTGACTTTTAATGGTGGACATCAAGCTGAAAGGTGCCGTGCTGTAATTGCGCCGAGTTATTTTGACCCCACTTTGGACGATTTTGAAATCAGTTTAATTGAAATCGACTATCCTTCAAAATTTGTGACACTTCAACATCAACATGTTTTAGGAACATTAATGTCATTAGGGATTGAACGTGAACAAGTGGGCGATATTATTGTTGCGGATCGAATACAATTCGTTTTGACAAAACAACTGGAATCGTATATCATGTTAGAATTAACACGTATTAAAGGGGCTACGATTAAACTTAATGTTATCCCGTTTGAAGATATGGTACAATCAGAAGCGTATTGGGAGACACATGAAGCAACAGTCAGTGCAACACGCCTTGATGTCGTTTTAAAAGAAATGATCCGAAAGTCACGTACCATAGCGAAAACTTATATTCAACGTAAGCGTGTCAAAGTCAACCACACATTGATTGAGGCAGCTGATTTTCAGCTTCAAGCTGGGGATTTATTATCGATACAAGGATATGGACGCGCTAAAGTGGTTGAAATAGGGAGTCGTACTAAAAAAGATAAACTAAGAATCACCTATCAAACTTTATTTAAATAGTGTATGATGGAGGAGGGCAATTTATGGCTTTTACACCAAGCGAGATTAAAAACAAATCGTTTACGCGTATTAAAAATGGCTTTGAACCTGAAGAAGTTGAACAATATTTAGAACAATTGAGTCAAGAACTTGAGCGTTTAAGAGAAGATAAAAAGCAATTAGAAAACGTTTTAAATGAACGCGACTCACATATCCAATCTTTTAAAGATGTTGAAAAATCAGTTGGAGAAGCAATTGTGAGTGCCCAAAGAGCGGCTGACGAAACTAAAGCTGCTGCGCAAAAAGAACATGATGCCATTATTCAAAAAGCACAAGCAGAGGCAAATCGAATTGTGAATGATGGTTTAGAAAAAGCACGTCGTTTATCTTTCCAAACTGAAGATATGAAGCGACAATCGAAAATTTTCCGTTCTCGCTTTAGAATGCTTGTTGAAGCGCAGCTAGATTTATTAAAAAATGATGATTGGGACTATCTCCTTAATTATGATTTAGATGCACAACAAGTGACTGAGGAAAATTTCCAACATTTAAACCAACAAGATATTACAGCAGAAGAGCAACAGGTTGCTCAAAATAACAATGAGAAGCCACAATCAGATGAAAACGAAACAACACAATCTAAAGATGAAACAGACAAGTAAGAAAAGATAAGCATGGATACAGCGAGTTAGGGAGAGTGAGAGCCTAATAGATGTCCTTTTCTTATATCACTGTTTTGTTGAATATTAATAAATTTTTTGAGAGAACTCTAAGCTGAGTTAATCAGGGTGGTACCGCGGTCATTCCGTCCCTGTTATTGAGCTTAGAGTTCTTTTTCAGTTAAAGGAGTGTAATGTCAAATGGACTACAAAGATACTTTATTAATGCCAAAAACAGATTTTCCTATGCGTGGGGGTCTTCCTAATAAAGAACCTCAAATTCAACAAAAATGGAAAGAGCAAGATTTGTATCAAAAAATTCTTAAGAAAAATGAAGGCAATCCGTCATATATTTTGCATGATGGTCCACCGTATGCAAACGGAAGCGTTCATATGGGACACGCTTTAAATAAAATTTTGAAAGACTTCATTACGCGTTATAAATCGATGCAAGGTTTCTATACACCATATGTTCCAGGTTGGGATACACATGGCTTACCAATCGAACAAGCATTAACAAAAAAAGGTGTAAAACGTAAAGAAATGTCAATTTCAGAATTTCGTGATCGTTGCCAAGCTTTCGCTATGGAACAAATTGAAATTCAGAAAAAAGACTTTGAGCGTTTAGGTATTAATGGCGATTTCCAAAATCCTTATATCACATTGAAACCTGAATTTGAAGCAGCTCAAATTCGTTTATTCGGTGAAATGGCAGATAAAGGTCTAATTTATAAAGGGAAAAAACCGGTTTATTGGTCACCTTCTAGTGAATCATCATTAGCAGAAGCAGAGATTGAATATCATGATAAACGTTCTGCATCCATCTACGTTGCTTTTGACGTTAAAGACGGCAAAGGTGTTGTGGATGAAGACGCTAAATTTATTATTTGGACAACAACGCCATGGACATTACCATCTAATGTTGCGATTACTGTTCACCCTGAATTAACTTATGTCCAAATGAATGTAGATGGAACGAAATATATTATTGCGGAAGCACTTGTTGATAGTGTTGTAGAGCAATTAGGTTGGGATAAAGAGACGATTGTACGTGAGCAAGATTTTAAAGGTTCAGAGCTTGAATATGTTGAAGCGCAACATCCTTTCATTGACCGTACTTCTTTAGTCATCAATGGTGAACATGTTACTACAGATGCGGGTACAGGATGTGTTCATACTGCACCTGGACATGGTGAAGATGACTATATCGTTGGTCAAAAATATGGTTTAGATGTGATTAGTCCTGTCGATGCTAAAGGTGTATTCACAGCAGAAGCGGGTCAGTTTGAAGGTATGTTTTATGATAAAGCAAACAAAGCGATTACAGAATTGTTAACTGAAAAAGGTGCTTTATTGAAACTTGAATTTATTACACATAGTTATCCCCACGATTGGCGTACGAAAAAACCAGTTATTTTCCGTGCAACACCACAATGGTTTGCATCAATTTCGAAAGTACGTCAAGATATTTTAGACGCGATTGACAATACTCAATTCAAAGTTGAATGGGGTAAAACACGTATTTATAACATGATTCGTGACCGTGGTGAGTGGGTCATTTCTCGTCAACGTGTTTGGGGTGTACCTTTACCAGTCTTTTATGCTGAAAATGGCGACATCATTATGACAAAAGAAACGGTATACCACGTTGCGGATTTATTTGAAAAACACGGTTCAAATATCTGGTTTGAAAAAGATGCGAAAGACTTATTACCAGAAGGATTTACGCATCCAGGTAGTCCAAACGGTGTATTTACTAAAGAAGAAGATATCATGGATGTATGGTTTGACTCAGGTTCTTCTCACAGAGGCGTACTTGAAACGCGTCCTGAGCTTAGTTTTCCAGCTGACTTATATTTAGAAGGTAGCGACCAATATCGTGGTTGGTTTAACTCATCAATTACAACAGCTGTCGCAACACGTGGTTTGGCACCTTACAAAATGTTACTTTCTCATGGTTTCGTGATGGATGGAGAAGGTAAAAAGATGAGTAAATCCTTAGGTAACGTGACTGCGCCAGATACAGTTGTTAAACAAAAAGGTGCAGATATCGCACGTCTTTGGGTAAGTTCAGTTGACTATCTTGCGGATGTTCGTATTTCTGATGAGATTCTTAAACAAGTGGCGGATGTTTACCGCAAAATCAGAAACACATTACGTTTCTTATTAGGTAATGTGAATGATTTTGATCCTGCAACAGATCGCATTGCAGAAGCCGATTTATTAGAAGTGGATCGCTATGTTTTACATCGCTTAAGAGAATTTACAGCGAGCACATTAGATCATTATGAACAATTTGATTATCTTGATATTTATCAAGAAGTTCAAAACTTTATTAATGTTGAACTTAGTAACTTCTACTTAGATTATGGTAAAGACATTTTATATATTGAAAAACGTGACGCACACAAACGTCGTAGTATGCAAACTGTACTTTTCGAGATTTTAGTTAATATGACAAAATTACTAGCTCCGATTATTCCACATACAGCGGATGAAGTTTGGTCACATATTGAACATGTTGAAGAAGAAAGTGTACATTTAACGAATATGCCTGAAAAAGAAGCTGTAGATCAAGCATTGCTTGATAAATGGGGTCAATTTATGGCATTGCGTGATGACGTTAACCGTGCATTAGAAGCAGCGAGAAATGAAAAAACAATTGGTAAATCTTTAGAAGCAAAAGTGAAAATTGGTAATAGCCCTTCATTTGATACAGTTGCATTTTTAGAAGGCTTTGAAGATTTACATCAACTCTTTATCGTTTCTCAAGTCGAAGTTGTGGATGCACCTCAAGGTGAAGTTTATCAACATGGAACAATCGAAATTGTTCATGCAGAAGGACAAAAATGTGAACGTTGTTGGAATTATAGTAAATCTTTAGGTACAGTGGCTGGCTTATCTGGATTATGTCCACGATGCCAAGCGGTTGTGAAGACTCTATAAGTTAACGTTGGCTGAGTGACAGAAGTCATTTGGAAGCAATTGACGTATTCTGTTAACTAAAGTCGCCTAATTTGGAAATCAAATATGATTTACACGATTGACCTCCTAATAGCACGAGAATGTTATTGGGAGGTCAATTTATGAAAAAGTAAGCTTCATCTATTTTTTCTCACTGTTGATATAAATATTCCAGTCGTTTTGAAACAAAGCGGTTATTCTACTTGCAATAATGACGTGGACTTTATAAGTAAATAGAGAGTATCGTTTACCGTACTTTTTTATATCGTGTTATAATATAACGGTGATTAAAAGAAAGGAAAAATAATATGAAACGACAATATTATCTCGGGCTTTCAATATTGATAGTGGTTTTGATTTTGATTGCCGATCAAGTAACTAAATTTGTGATTCGAACACAAATGGCAGTAGGTGAATCATTTAATGTGATTCCTCACTTTTTATCTATCACATCACATCGAAATAATGGCGCAGCTTGGGGCATATTAAGTGGTAAAATCACATTCTTTTACATTATTACAGTCATCATTCTCATCGCTTTAGTTGTATTTTTTATTAAGGAAGCTAAAAATCAAATGATGATGCAAATTGCGATAAGCTTACTTTTTGCGGGTGCATTAGGTAATTTTATTGATCGCGTTCGTACAGGGGAAGTTGTAGACTTTGTAGATACGGTCATTTTTGGATATGACTTCCCAATTTTTAATATTGCTGATGCAAGTTTAACGATAGGTGTTATTTTGCTCGTGATTGTACTACTTAAAGATCAGAATCAAAAAGGTGAGGTGTAATAATGGAAAAGCATGAATTTACAATTGATAACGAAGCCCACCATTTACAGCGTATAGATAAAATTTTACCGGAATTTAACTCAGAGTGGTCTCGTAGTCAAATACAAGATTGGATTAAAGAAGGCTTAGTTCAAGTGAATGGGAAAACCATTAAATCCAATTATAAACTTAAAACGGGAGATCACGTAGAAGTAACGGAAAAAGAAGTGGTAGAGGCAGATATACAACCAGAAAATTTAAACTTAGATATTTATTATGAAGATGAAGATGTCGCTATCGTCTATAAACCTAAAGGGATGGTCGTTCATCCGTCAGCAGGACACTACTCAGGAACACTCGTAAATGGTTTGATGTATCAAATTAAAAACTTATCAGGCATTAATGGTGAGATTCGACCTGGGATTGTGCACCGTATTGACAAAGATACGTCAGGTTTATTAATGGTTGCTAAAAATGATGTGGCACATCGAAGTCTTGTTGAACAATTAATGGCTAAAACGGTTACGCGTAAATATACGGCGCTTGTTCATGGACATATCCCGCATGAATTTGGCACGATAGATGCGCCAATAGGACGAAATAAAAATGATAGACAGGCGATGGCAGTTGAAGATGATGGAAAAGAAGCTGTTACGCATTTTAATGTAATAGAAAATTTTAAAAACTACACATTAGTCGAATGTCAATTGGAAACAGGACGTACACACCAAATTCGTGTGCATATGAAATATATCGGTTATCCACTTGTAGGGGATCCGAAATATGGTCCTAAGAAAACGTTAGATATCGGGGGTCAAGCGTTACATGCAGGTGTAATTGGATTTAATCATCCACGTACAGGAGCGTATATTGAACGTGTTGCACCGTTACCCGAAACGTTTGAACAGTTATTAGGACAATTAAGAAAAGAAGAGAAATAAGCTTAATTGTAGAGTGTATAATCACGATGATGGATGAAATTAACCTCAAAAGTTCTAATAGTGAATTTTTCTATCATGTGCAACGATTAGAAAATTAGAAAACTTACTATATAGGCTTTACAAGTCCTGTAAAAAGCGTTACCATTGTTTTAAGAAAAATTATAAAAACAAACGTCTTTAATGTAGAGTCCTGTGAGGCTCAAAAGACATGAATAGAGAACGTAAAAATCTTTTCTATCCTAAATAAGAATGTGTTTTAAACGTACGAGAGACGTTAAAATATTTCGATCAGGATATGACGAATTTTGCTTATTCTAAACTCGTGTCTATTAAAGACACGAGTTTTTTGTTAGGAGTGAATAATGTTGGTTGAACGTGTGATTTTAGATGAATCGGCGATAAATCGTACGCTAACACGTATTGCTCATGAAATCTTAGAATATAATAAAGGATCAGACAACTTAGCGTTACTTGGTATTAAAACGCGCGGAGAGTATCTGGCAAAACGTATTCAACAAAAGATTCAACAAATTGAAGAAGTCGAAGTCCCAACTGGCACGATAGATATTACTGACTTTCGAGATGATATTGACGCAAGAATTCAACAGTTAAACAAGACTTTTGAAATTAATGCAGACTTAACGAATCGTGTAGTCATCATTGTGGACGATGTTTTATACACAGGTCGAACAGTTAGAGCCTCACTTGATGCGATTTTAATGTATACAAGACCTAAAAAGATAGGGCTTGCTACACTGGTCGATCGTGGTCATCGAGAGTTACCAATACGCGCTGACTTCGTTGGTAAAAACATACCGACTTCACATGAAGAATCTGTCAGTGTTTATTTAAATGAAATTGACCAGCGCAATGCCGTTGTCATCACATAAAGCCTTTTAATTCAGTACGAGAGACTGACAAAGGACGAGCACATCCTATTTGATTCATTTTATGCTATTCAAATGTTGTATTTGTATAGGCGATAATGGATGAAATGTATAGATGTCAAACCTCAGTCTCTTACCTTAAAAAGGTGAAGAGACTTTTTTTATGCGAAAGGAAGAAAACTATGGAAAACGATCAAATGTTTAAACGTACCGTACAACCGGTACTCGATGTGAATGAAAGACCAAAAGCGGGGCAATGGGCATTTTTAAGTTTGCAGCACTTATTTGCGATGTTTGGTGCCACGGTACTTGTTCCGTTTCTCACTGGCCTTCCAGTATCATCGGCCTTGCTTGCATCAGGAATTGGTACATTATTCTACATATTAATAACGAAAGGAAAGATTCCTGCATATTTAGGCTCTAGTTTCGCTTTTATCACACCGATTATTACAGGTTTGAGCACAAATAGCTTAGGCGATATGCTTGTAGCCTTATTCATGAGTGGTGTGATGTACGTCATTATTGGGATTGCCATTAAGTTAAGCGGGATTAACTGGTTAATGCATCTCTTACCACCCGTTGTTGTCGGTCCTGTCATTATGGTCATTGGTCTTAGCCTTGCACCAACTGCTGTTAATATGGTGATGTTTGAAAATGCAGGAGATATGAAAGGCTACAACCTCAGTTATATTGCAGTTGCAGGTATTACATTATTAGTCACTTTGATTGTTCAAGGATTTGCGAAAGGCTTCTTTTCACTGATACCTGTACTCATAGGTATAGTCGTAGGATATATTACAGCGATTATGTTTGGAATAGTGGACTTTAAGCCAGTTGAAAAAGCAGCATGGTTCCAGTTCCCGGACATTTACTTACCATTTGCTGATTATCATCCTTCCATTCACCTCGGTTTGATCACCATCATGTTGCCTATTGTATTTGTAACAGTTAGTGAACATATTGGTCACCAAATGGTCATCAATAAAATCGTAGGACGTAATTTCTTCGAAGATCCAGGTTTACATCGCTCAATCATCGGCGACGGGGTTTCAACAATGTTTTCAAGTATTATCGGTGGACCACCAAGTACAACTTACGGTGAAAACATTGGTGTGTTGGCCATTACAAAAATTTACAGTATTTATGTCATCGGTGGTGCTGCGGTATTTGCCATCATGCTAGGTTTTGTAGGTAAATTTACAGCATTGATTTCATCTATCCCGACACCAGTAATGGGCGGTGTGTCAATCTTATTATTTGGAACAATCGCAGCGAGTGGTTTAAGAATGCTCGTAGAAAGCCAAGTGGATTTTGCTCAAAATCGTAATCTTGTCATTGCTTCAGTCATTTTAGTAATAGGAATTGGAAATATGATGCTTAACTTATCTGATTTAGGTGTCAAATTAACTATTGAAGGTATGGCATTATCAGCAACAGCAGGTATTTTATTGAATTTACTCTTACCAAAACGATAAACATTAGGAGGTCTTGTCAATGGAACATCTTGTTTCAATGGAACACTTATCTGTAAAAGAAATTGAAAACCTTATTCAAAAAGCTTCTCAATACAAGAAAGGTAAAGACGTACCCAGTTTAGAAGGTCATTATATAGCGAACTTATTTTTTGAAAACTCTACACGTACAAAATGTAGTTTTGAAATGGCTGAACACCGATTAAATATTAAACAAATTAATTTTGAATCAACAGCTTCTTCTGTGCAAAAAGGAGAATCGCTTTATGATACTTGTCGTACACTCCAAAGTATAGGTTGCGACGCTTTAGTCATCAGACATGAACAAAATAACTATTATGATGAATTGTTGAATATGGGCATTCCTATCATTAATGCGGGTGATGGAAGTGGCCAACATCCAACACAGAGTCTGTTAGATTTAATGACCATTTACGAAGAGTTTGGACGATTTAAAGGATTGAATGTTGTGATATGTGGAGATATTAAAAACTCACGTGTTGCGCGAAGTAACTATCACAGTTTGACAGCACTGGGTGCGAATGTTTCATTCTCAAGTCCTGAAATTTGGCAAGACGATACGATGGAAGCAGAATATGTCGACTTAGATGACGTCATCGATCAAGTGGATATTGTGATGTTACTAAGAGTACAACATGAAAGACATACTGTTGGCTCACATGGGTTTGAAAAAGCTTCATACCATGCTCAATATGGGCTCACAGAAGAACGCTACAAAAAATTACAAGAACATGCGATTGTTATGCATCCTGCACCAGTCAATCGGGATGTTGAAATTGCCGATTCTTTAGTTGAAGCACCGCAATCACGAATTTTTAAACAAATGGAAAATGGTGTGTATCTCAGAATGGCTGTACTGACAGAAACAATTAAAAAATAAGGGAGAGAATCGGATATGAAATTAATTCAAAATGCAAAAATGTTAGAAGCAGGTCAATTAAAAAAGGTAGATGTTTTGATTGAAGGTAAAACAATCAAGCAAATTGCTGAATCAATAGAAGCAACAGATGAAATGACTGTCATCGATGCGAAAGGTCATTTCTTATCTCCAGGGTTTATCGATGTCCATGTACATTTAAGAGAACCTGGTGGTGAATACAAAGAAACGATTGAAACAGGAACGCGTGCAGTGGCTCGCGGTGGTTTTACAACTGTTTGTCCGATGCCTAATACAAAGCCTGTTCCTGATTCTATAGAAAATTTAACGCATTTGAATGAATTAATTGCTAAAAGTGCGCATGTACGTGTACTACCTTATGCGTCAATCACTGTAAGACAGGCTGGGAGAGCGCATGTAGATTTTAAAGCACTTACAGAAAATGGTGCTTTTGCTTTTACAGATGATGGTGTGGGTGTCCAACAAGCTTCAATGATGTATGAAGCAATGCAACAAGCTAAAGCTCAAAATAAAGCTGTCGTTGCCCACTGTGAAGACAATAGTTTGATTTACGGTGGTGCTATGCATGAAGGTAAAAGAAGTAAAGCGCTCGGTATTCCGGGGATTCCAAATATTTGTGAATCTGTCCAAATTGCTCGTGATGTTTTGTTGAGTGAAGCAACAGGGTGTCACTATCATGTTTGTCATGTTTCTACAAAAGAAAGTGTACGCGTGATTAGAGATGCTAAAAAAGCAGGTATTCCAGTAACAGCAGAAGTCACACCTCATCATCTTTTACTAACAGAGGATGATATTCCAGGTGACAATGCGATCTATAAAATGAATCCGCCATTAAGAAGTCACGAAGATAGAGCGGCGTTATTGGAAGGTTTATTAGATGGCACAATTGACTGCATTGCAACAGATCATGCGCCACACGCAGCAGAAGAAAAAGCACAACCTATGACACGTGCACCATTCGGTATTGTGGGTAGTGAGACGGCATTCCCATTATTGTACACGCACTTTGTTAAAAATGGAGACTGGTCATTACAACAACTTGTAGACTACTTAACAACGAAACCTGCACAAACTTTTGACTTACCATACGGTCGTTTAGAAGAAGGTGGCTTAGCAGATTTAACGTTGATTAATTTAGAAGACGAATACGAAATTAAAGCAGAAGATTTCTTGTCTAAAGCATCGAATACACCATTCTTAGGAGAAAAAGTATACGGTAATCCTATTTTAACAATGGTAGAAGGACATATTTGTTATGAGGGGGCAAAATAAAGATGTTTGAAAAACGTTATCTCGTGTTAGAAGATGGCTCACATTATACTGGATTTAAATTAGGATCAGACCGCTTAACACAAGGTGAGATTGTTTTTAACACTGCAATGACAGGATATCAAGAAACAATTTCAGACCCTTCGTATACAGGGCAAATTATTACATTTACTTATCCACTTATTGGCAACTATGGGATCAATCGTGATGATTTCGAATCATTGACGCCTACATTAAATGGTGTTGTGGTTAAAGAAGCTTGTACGACACCAAGTAATTTTCGGGCGCAAAAGTCGATAGATGAAGTTTTGAAAGAATACGACATCCCCGGTATAAGTGGTGTAGATACAAGAAGTATTACGAAAAAAATTCGTCAGCATGGGGTTTTAAAAGCTGCTTTTGTAGACCATGAAACAGAAATTGATGAAATGATTCAAAAACTACAAACAATGACTTTCCCTAGAACAGAGGTGCCAACAGTTTCTACAAAAACGCCTTATGTTTCAACGGGATTTGATCTTCGCGTGGTACTTGTAGATTTCGGTAAAAAACAAAATATTGTGCGTGAATTAAATGCACGTGGGTGTGAAGTGACAGTCGTTCCTTATGATACTTCAGCTGATGAAATTCTTAAAATGCGTCCAGACGGTGTTATGTTATCCAATGGACCTGGAGACCCAGAGGATGTCGAAGTTGCTCTTGAAATGATTAATGGTATTTTAGGTAAAATTCCATTCTTCGGAATTTGTTTAGGCCATCAATTATTTGCCTTATCTCAAGGTGCAAAGTCATTCAAAATGAAGTTTGGACACCGTGGCGCGAATCACCCAGTAAAAGATTTAAAAACTGGGAAAATAGCACTTACGAGTCAAAACCATGGTTATGCCATTGATGCAGCATCTATTGAAAACACAGATTTAGAGATTACACATATCGCTATAAATGACGGTACAGTTGAAGGACTTAAACATAAAACGTTACCTGCATTTTCGGTGCAATATCACCCAGAAGCTTGTCCTGGACCAACAGATTCTAATTACTTATTCGATCAGTTTGTTGAAATGATGCAACAAAATAAACAAAAGGAGCGCGTTACTTATGCCTAAAAGAAATGACATTGAAACGATTCTTGTGATAGGTTCAGGACCTATTATTATTGGTCAAGCAGCAGAATTTGATTACGCTGGCACACAAGCTTGTTTAGCACTTAAAGAAGAAGGCTATCGTGTCATTTTAGTGAACTCGAATCCTGCTACGATTATGACGGATAAAGAAATTGCGGATAAAGTCTATATTGAACCCTTAACACATGATTTTATTGCACGCATCATCCGTAAAGAACAACCTGATGCATTACTGCCTACATTAGGTGGACAAACAGGATTAAACATGGCGATTGAACTTCACGAAAGCGGTGTGTTGGAATCCAATCATGTTCAACTTTTAGGTACAAAACTATCTTCTATTGAACAAGCTGAAGACCGTGAATTATTCCGTAGCTTGATGAATGAACTGGATGTGCCTGTACCAGAGAGTGATATTGTAAACACGCTTGAACAAGCAATCGAATTTAAAAATAAAGTTGGTTATCCATTGATCGTTCGACCTGCCTTCACAATGGGAGGAACAGGTGGTGGTATTTGCCATAACGATGAGGAATTACATGAAGTGGTTTCTAATGGATTGAAATACAGCCCAGCAACGCAATGTTTAATTGAAAAATCAATAGCAGGCTTTAAAGAAATTGAATACGAAGTGATGCGCGATAAAAATGATAACGCAATTGTTGTATGTAATATGGAAAATATTGACCCTGTTGGTATTCATACAGGAGATTCTGTTGTTGTGGCGCCAAGTCAAACACTATCAGACGTGGAATATCAAATGTTACGTGATGTTTCTCTTAAAGTCATTCGTGCTTTAGGTATTGAAGGTGGTTGTAACGTTCAACTTGCCCTTGATCCACATTCAATGCAGTACTATATCATTGAAGTGAATCCACGTGTATCTCGTTCATCTGCATTAGCTTCAAAAGCAACCGGCTACCCGATTGCAAAACTCGCTGCTAAAATCGCTGTAGGGCTCACATTAGATGAAATGAAAAACCCTGTTACTGGGACATCTTACGCGGCATTTGAACCAAGTTTGGATTATATCGTATCAAAAATTCCACGCTTTCCGTTTGATAAATTTGAAAAAGGTGAACGTGAGCTCGGCACACAAATGAAAGCGACTGGAGAAGTCATGTCAATCGGTCGTACATATGAAGAATCATTATTAAAGGCGATTCGTTCATTGGAGTATGGCGTCCATCATTTAGGTTTACCTAACGGTGAATCTTATGATTTGGATTACATTAAATCTCGAATTCAAGCCCAAGATGATGAGCGTTTATTCTTTATTGGTGAAGCGATTCGCAGAGGAACAACACTCGAAGAACTTCATGAAATGACACGTATCGATTACTTCTTCTTAAATAAATTTAAAAACATCATCGACATGGAACATGCGTTAAAAGAAAACAAAGGGGATATCGATTATTTAAGATTTGCGAAGCGTTTTGGCTTCAGTGATCGTGTCATCGCACATCGCTTTGAAATGACAGAGGAAGCGGTATATCAACTACGTCAAAAACATCATATTAATCCAGTATATAAAATGGTGGATACATGTGCAGCTGAATTCGAATCTGCAACGCCATATTATTATGGAACTTACGAAGAAGAAAATGAGTCTATCGTTACAGAAAAAGAAAAAATTATTGTTTTAGGTTCAGGTCCGATTCGTATTGGTCAAGGTGTAGAGTTTGACTATGCAACGGTACACGCAGTTTGGGCTATCCAAAATGCCGGCTATGAAGCTATTATCGTCAATAACAATCCAGAAACAGTGTCAACAGATTTCTCTATCTCAGATAAGCTTTATTTTGAACCATTAACAGAAGAAGACGTTATGAACATTATTAACTTAGAACGTCCTAAAGGTGTTGTCGTTCAGTTTGGTGGTCAAACTGCAATCAACCTTGCTGATAAATTAGCAAAATATGGTGTGGAAATTTTAGGAACATCATTAGAGAATTTAAATCGCGCTGAAGACCGAAAAGAGTTTGAAGCTTTGCTCAACCAAATTCAAGTACCACAACCAAAAGGGAAAACAGCAACTTCAGCTGAAGAAGCTTTGGCTAATGCGAGAGACATCGGTTATCCAGTAGTTGTAAGACCGTCTTACGTATTAGGCGGACGCGCAATGGAAATTGTTTATAACGATGACGAGTTAGAAAACTATATGAAAGAAGCGGTTAAAGCGAGTCCTGAACACCCTGTATTAGTGGACCGTTACCTAACAGGTAAAGAAATAGAAGTTGATGCCATTTGTGATGGTGACACGGTTATTATTCCGGGAATCATGGAACATATTGAACGTGCTGGTGTTCACTCTGGAGACTCCATTGCGGTATACCCACCACAAACGTTAACTCAAGATGAGATTGATACGCTTGAAGCTTATACAATTAAACTGGCAAAAGGACTAAATGTTATCGGCTTAATTAACATCCAGTTCGTCCTTGCACATGATGGGGTATATGTTTTAGAAGTGAATCCAAGATCAAGTCGAACAGTCCCATTTTTAAGTAAAATTACTGAAATTCCAATGGCACAGCTTGCTATGAAAGCCATTATGGGACAAAAATTAGCGGAACTCGGTTTTGAACCCGGTATTCAACCTTATCAAGAAGGGGTATTTGTTAAAGCACCCGTATTTAGTTTTAATAAATTAAAAAATGTAGATATCACTTTAGGACCTGAAATGAAATCTACAGGTGAAGTCATGGGACGCGATTTAACACTTGAAAAGGCGCTTTACAAAGGTTTGACAGCAGCAGGGATGGAAGTTAAAGATTATGGAACGGTATTAATTACTGTGAGTGATAAAGATAAAGACGAAATGGTTAAAATTGCAAAGCGTTTGAATGAAGTGGGGTATAAAATTATAGCGACAGAGGGCACAGCTAAAAAATTAGCTGAGCATGCGATTAAAGTGCAAACGGTTGATAAAATTGGCGGTCATGACGATCTCATCACGAAGATTCAAAATGGCGATGTTCAAATTGTTATTAACACGATGACTAAAGGTAAAACAATCGAAAGAGACGGTTTCCAAATTCGTCGCGCATCAGTAGAAAATGGCGTGCCATGTCTCACATCACTTGATACAGCAAATGCATTAACGAATGTGATTGAAAGTATGACATTCTCTATGAGAAATATGTAGGAGGTTAAGTTGTGGTGGAAAAATTAACTGTCATCTCTAATCAAAATATTGCGGATCGTATTTATGAATTGAAAGTATCTGGGCCGGCGGTTGCTGATTTAAAGCAACCCGGTCAGTTTGTCCACATTAAGACTGGAGAAGGCTCATTACACATGTTACGAAGACCGATTTCAATTTGTGAAATTGATCAAGAAAGCAATAGCTTTACAATGCTTTTCCGTGCTGAAGGAGAAGGTACGAAGCGTATTGCAGCTTTACATGAAGGGGATGAAATCGACATTTTAGCACCCCTCGGAAATGGCTTCCCAGTTGATAAAGCGAAGCGAAAAGCATTACTTGTAGGTGGCGGAATAGGGGTACCACCGCTTTATGAACTGTCTAAACAACTCAATCAAAATGGAATTGAAACTGTTCATGTACTTGGTTTTCGTTCATCTAAGGATGTTTTTTATGAAAATCAATTCAAAGCTTTAGGAGAAACACATATCGTAACAGAAGATGGTTCACAAGGTGAAAAAGGGTTTGTAACAACGGTCATTGACCAACTCCCAATCGATTATGATATTTTTTATACATGTGGGCCGAAACCGATGTTAAAAGTATTAAATGAATTAGAAACTTTAAAGGATGTACCTGGATACATTTCATTAGAAGAAAGAATGGGATGCGGTATTGGTGCTTGTTTTGCTTGTGTATGTCATGTGCCTCAACATCCGACTGATTACGTTAAAGTATGTACAGATGGACCTGTTTTCGAGAGAGGAGCTGTTGTATTATGAGTCGATTAAATGTAGAAATACCCGGTTTGTCTCTTAAAAACCCAGTTATGCCAGCCAGTGGTTGCTTTGCATTTGGGGCAGAATACGGACAATTTTATGACTTGTCTGATTTAGGTGCAATCATGATTAAAGCGGCCACAAAAGAAGCAAGGTTCGGTAATGAAACACCACGTGTTGCCGAAACGGATAGCGGTATGATTAATGCCATCGGATTACAAAATCCGGGCGTCCATCATATTATTGAACACGAATTGAAAGCATTGGAAGCTTATGATGTGCCAATTATTGCGAACGTAGCCGGTTCTTTAGAAGAAGATTATGTCTACGTTGCAGAGCATATTTCTAAAGCACCCAATGTAAAGGCACTAGAATTAAACATCTCTTGTCCTAATGTTAAAGAGGGTGGCATGCAATTTGGTGTCGATCCTGAAGTGGCAGCAGAATTAACACGCAAAGTTAAGGCAGTATCTTCCGTGCCGGTTTATGTTAAATTATCACCTAATGTGACCAATATTGTGGAAATGGCTCAAGCTATCGCTGAATATGCGGATGGACTCACAATGATTAACACCCTTGTTGGTCTTAAAATCGATCCTCGTACGGGCCAACCTATTATTCATAATATTATCGGTGGCTTAAGTGGTCCTGCAATTAAGCCAGTCGCATTACGGATGGTCTATGAAGTAAGAAAAGCATTGCCTCATATTCCTATTATCGCAATGGGCGGCGTTCAAAACGCTCAAGACGTCATTGATTATATTTCAGTAGGTGCAGATGCGGTTGCTGTCGGGACTGCAAATTTCCAAAATCCTTTAGTATGTAAAGAAATTATTGATGCCTTACCTGAACGATTAGATGAACTCAATGTTCAACACATCTTAGACTTAAAACGACGCACGCAGAAAGGATTGTCAGTACATGAGAAATGATCCCATTATCGCATTAGATTTCGCAACTGAAGCAGACGTTATTGCATTTTTAAACCACTTTGATGAATCTTTATTTGTTAAAGTGGGCATGGAACTTTTTTATCAAACCGGACCTGAGCTTATTAAAAAGATAAAAGCATTAGGCCATGATATTTTTCTCGACTTGAAATTACATGATATTCCAAATACTGTGGGCAAGGCGATGGAAGGATTAGCTCAACTCGATGTTGATATGGTTAACGTACATGCTGCTGGTGGTTCAGAAATGATGAAACGTGCCGTTGAAGGTTTAAAAAAGCATAATCCAGATATTAAACTGATCGCAGTTACACAACTTACATCGACATCAGAAGCACAACTTCACCATGAACAAAATATTCAATCAACGATGGAAGAAGCAGTGTTGAATTACGCACAACTCGCACAACGTGCTGGACTTGATGGTGTGGTTTGCTCACCATTAGAAGCGAGTCTATTAAGAACGGAATGTGGAGAGAACTTCTTAAAAGTGACGCCAGGAATTCGTCCGGCGAATAGTGCATCAGATGATCAAAAAAGAATAACGACACCTGAAGATGCAAAAAAACGTGGGTCTACACACATCGTTGTGGGTCGACCTATTACGCAAAGTGACAATCCTGTAGAAAGCTATCATCAAATTAAGGAAAGTTGGTTAAATGAATGTCAAAATTAATTGCAAAATCATTATTAGATATTGAAGCAGTTTCTTTATCTCCAAGCGAGATGTTTACATGGAGCTCGGGTATCAAGTCGCCGATTTACTGTGATAATCGTGTGACGTTAGGTTATCCTGAAGTGCGTGAAGCAATCCGTGATGGTTTAATACAACTTATTGAAAAACACTTTCCAGATGTTGAAGTTGTTTCTGGAACAGCAACTGCGGGAATTCCACATGCAGCTTATATCTCAGATAAAATGAGTTTGCCGATGAATTATGTACGCTCAAAAAGTAAAAGTCACGGTAAGCAAAACCAAATAGAAGGTGCATTAAGTAACAATAAAAAAGTAGTGGTTGTGGAAGATTTAATTTCGACGGGTGGTTCATCGATTACAGCAGTGAATGCTTTACGTGAGGCTGGAGCGGATGTATTAGGCGTCGTTGCCATCTTTACATACGGATTAAGTAAAGCTGATGAAATGTTTAATGATGCCAAAGT
Organism: Staphylococcus schleiferi; assembly: GCF_900458895.1. Lineage (NCBI taxonomy): Bacteria > Bacillati > Bacillota > Bacilli > Caryophanales > Staphylococcaceae > Staphylococcus > Staphylococcus schleiferi. The sequence continues at coordinate 1,708,892 of NZ_LR962863.1, read as the reverse complement.
CCCTTTTTATACGTTGAGTCATTACGATGAGTTAATCGAAGTTGCACAAGCTGAAGGTAAAATCTCAGAAGCAGATATTGAAACATTAATTAATTGGCGTAATCAACTTTAATTGTGTGATGCGCACTAGAAAGCGCGGGATAAGGAAATCAATTTGATTGCTATCCCGCTTCTTTATATTTATCGTTTCATTATGGTATCGCTATTATATTTAATACTGTAAGGATTGATCGGTTGTATTCAAGTATATAAGGATAGGTATAATTATTTTAAATACCAACGTAAAAATAACCAGCCACCCACAATAATTAAAAGCATTACTAAAAGTGGTATTAATAAATTCATGCTAATCATAAAATGACCTCCAAAAATGATTTAACCTTATTGTAACGGGTTATAATATAGAGTGAAAGTCAAAAGAAATAATCAAACAAAGTTATAAAGAGGAAATAGTTGTAAAAAGCTATTATCTCATAGGGCAGAGAAAAGGAAAGTAGGGTTCGAACAAATTAAAGGTGACAAAGTTCAAATTTAAACGAACGACGTTGTTACCCTTTCTAAAATACCTAAAGTTCCATTTCTCGAATATTGCATGAAGGAGACGATCAAAATGAAAATACCTAAAATTACGACATTTCTAATGTTTAATGGGAATGCTGAAGAAGCTATACAACGTTATACATCATTATTTCAAGATAGTGAAATTATCACAATGGTGAAATATGATGATACCATTCCTGAGCAGGCAGGAAAGGTACAACATTCTATTTTTACACTCAATGGTCAAGTGTTCATGGCGATTGATAATATGAATGGCGCAGAGATTGAAATGAATCCAGCAATGTCATTGTATGTGACAGTCAAAGATCAATTTGAAATGGATACATTATATAATGGTTTAAAAGATGGTGGTGCGATTCTAATGCCTAAAACAGAAATGCCACCCCAATATCGTGAGTTTGCATGGGTTCAAGATAAGTTTGGTGTGAATTTCCAACTTGCACTTCCTGAATCGACACGCTAGAAGCCGAAAGGGTGGAGTTAAACACCGCGTGAATGAAAAAGAAAAGTGGCTGAGGCTGTTACTTCGGAAAGTAAAGTTATACGATACGTATTTTTCCTAAAAAAGAAGCGCTAAGACGATTTTCTATTAAAAGTCATCTTAGCGCTATTTATTTTGGGATATAAGTCCGTGTTTTTTTAAATGTCAACGCATTTTTAATATAAATTATTCTTCATTTTTAAACCAAGACTTAATTTTTTCAGTAATTTCATCAAGCTTTTTGTTCACTTTTTCTAACTCTTTTTCCATAGCGTCGTTATTACCATTTTGTCTTTCTTTTTCAGCGTTTTGTAAATTGTCCACGGTATCATCATATTGATTTGCTACTTTATTCGCTTGTTTATCATTTGTATGATTTTTTAAGTTTTCAATCTCTTGCTTTAATTGATCAATTTTAGACTGTGTATCGCTGTGGTTATTTTTAATACTATCTTTTGTACCTTGAATTTGTTGTTGTAATTCTTTATCTTTTTGTTCCACATATTGATTTTCTGATTTATTGTTGTCAGGTGTTTGTTGAGAATTTGTCGTCGCATTATTTTGATCAGATGTCTCATTTTGTGTATCGTCACTACTGCAAGATTTTACAATAAAAACAACTAACAGTAATAAAACAATGATAAAGCCGAATAAGAGCCATTTGTTTCTACTTTTGCTTTGGTTGAGTGCTTCTCGTTGTTCTTGTTCATAATGATAATCACGATCAGTATAATACTTATTTTGTTGATCTGCTGTGTTAATCAGTATGCCACCAAAAACTTGATGTTGTTGGGCATCAGTTAATGTATGAATATTTAAATCCGTATTCAGTTGATTATACTTATCATAAGCAATAATCGTTCCATCATCTAATATTTTTTCTACTCTAGGATAATCTAAACGCTTACCTTGTCTTTTCATGTATATCCTCCTTCAAAACCGTGGTTACAGTTTCAAGTATGACCGCATGCGCTACTCTTATCTTAACATAACCACGTCCATCGCAAATCTTCTATATCGCTTTAACTTGTTTTTACCATTTTATTGATAGCCGATGCAACTGTTTTTGTCTTCAATCCTACTAAGGTCTTACGTTAAAAGTGTTTTTAAACGGTGATGCATAAGATTCAATTGAACAAGCGTGCATACTTATTTAACTAATTTCAAAATCAAGACTTATTGCAGGCTATACATACTGTATAAATAATTTAAACTAATTAATGTAATATTTTTATAAAAATAAAATAAATTTAACTACACATGTAATATTTTTTAGATAGATTGGGTATATAAAATTATAATTTATTTTACTGATATGAAGCATATCATGTGAAATAAATAAAAAAATAAAAAAAAGGAGCATGTGTCATGAAGAAAAAACCTTTTTTAGTCAGTACTGTTTTAGTCACAGGGTTACTTTTGGAAACGAGTTTTGTAGGATTTGCTCAAGCAGAAACGAACGATCATCAAAGTCAACATGCCGAAATACCAAGTCAAAAGCCAACAGAGCCTCCAACATCGGGTCATCTTGAATTAGATCAAAGCAAACTTAAAAGTATCGATGAGAAAAAAGGGAATGTGCCTGAAAAAGTTTTTGGTAAAGATGACCGTGTACGTGTTTCAAATTACAAAGACAGCCCATACCGACAAGTCGTTCTGCTCAATATGACTTTCCCTGATGGTAAAACATACATTGGTTCAGGTACGATGATTGGTGATAACGCTGTATTAACTGCTGGCCATAATGTGTATTCAAAAGGCGTAGGTTTTGCGACTAAAATTACTGTTTATGCAGGTGTAAACGGTCAAAATTATGAAATTGGTAAAGCAGAGTCTAAAAAATTAATGACATTGAAACAATGGCAAGACTCAGAGGATTCTAATTATGATATGGCATTAATAACATTGGATTCGGATTTAGGTAAGAAAACAGGAACACTTTCTGTGACTTCAAATATGAATGTCAATGAACCGATTGAAACATCTGGTTTTCCTGGCGACAAAGGTGGAAATGTGCAATATCGTGCAAATGGTGTGATTAAAAATTTAACTGAACATAATATTCATTATTTAATGGATACAAATCCAGGTCAAAGTGGAAGTAGTGTGAGAAATACGAACCAACAAGTGATTGGTGTACACACTTATGGTAATGTGGATTTTAATGGAGCGACACGTTTAACTGCGCTAAACATTGACTATATTAAACATTGGATGGGTCAACCTGAAGCACATCCGTATCAAAAAAATGTGAAACTGCTACATTCAAATAGTCTGCTTTGGAAAGACTTGAACTTTAAAAATAAAGTGACTGAAAAACATTTGAAATTAGACGGCACATATAAAGCTAAATACTTATATCATCATCCAAATGGAGAAACTTACTTATCTATTTATGATGCTAACAATAAATGGGTAGGCTATTTGGATAGTAAAGATGTCAAAATCTTAAAATAAATGAAATTTGAGACATCAAAAGTGGGTTGATACCCGCTGTCAGTTATCACACCTTAAGTCAGTAGATGTCTAGGTTGCGCATACGCTTTTGTTGCGTTTTGCGCAACCCTAGTCATCTCCGAGCGACAATCAATGTGCAGATTGAGGACCACTCGATAAGGTATTTAAATTTACAACGATTAAATTTTTTCTGATTCGAGTTGACGAATCATATCATAATCTGGTGTTGCATAAAGTGTTTTTTGACTGTCATATGTGACAAATCCAGGCTTGCTGCCACTCGGTTTGTGCACGTTTCGAATCGCAGTATAATCAACTGGAATTTGCCCGGATTGCCCTGCTTTAGAATAATAGGCCGCTATCATTGCAGCTTCCTCTATCGTTTTTTGGGATGGGTCATCGTTTAATATGACCACATGACTGCCAGGAATATCTTTGGTATGAAACCATAAATGCTTATTTTGAGCACGCTTATTCGTTAAATAATCATTTTGTTTATTATTTTTACCAACTAAAATCATATCCCCGTCAGTTGAAAGATAAGATTGTAATTGAATCTTCTGTTGCTTTTTCTTTCTTTGAAGTTTTTTCTGTTTTAAATAACCTTGCTCTACTAACTCTTCTCTAATATCATCTATTTCTTGTACTTGAATGTGTGCGAGTTGTTGCTCTATATTTTCAAAATAATTGATGTTATCTTTAGTCAATTGAATCTGATGCGTTAATTCTCTTTCACGCGTTTTTAAACGGTTATACTGTTTATAGTAATATTGTGCATTCTCTGCAGGGGAGCGCGTTGGATCTAATGGAATGGTCACGTTTTCACCTGTATAGTAATTTAATGCCTCTAAAGAACTGTCTCCATTTTGAAGTCGATATATATTGGCAGTTATCAGCTCACCATATAATTGTTGGGTTTCTTTATTTTGTGTGCCAGCTTGTTCGTCAATCAGCTTAGCGAGCTTATTTTGATATTTTTGTAATAATTGTTGGACCAACTTAACGAGATCATTTGCACGTTGTTTGACACGCTCGCGCTCGCCTCTTGCATCATAGAAACAATCAAGCAATTCGTGGAGCGAATCAAATGTCACGATATCATCGTAAAATTGGTGTAACTTCATAAAGTAGAATTCTTCTTTTCCTGTCTCATGATTTTTGTGGAAAATAGGTTGCGATGGCATCGTTGTTTCTGACATCACTTCATCATAAGCTTCTGGTAATGTTTCAGAAGTCATAAAATGGCGTCTCATCGTAATTTCTTTAGTGATGAGCGGTGAGAATCCTTCAAATGTTTGTAGCAGCTGTCGATCAATTTTTCCGGCATTAAAATCGATATAAGATAAAACCTGCTGACCTGAAACGTCATATGGATTGTGTTTGTTTTGACTTGGTGGTGCTTCATATTGGAACCCAGGCATAACAGTACGATACTGATTTGTATTAGGCGTTAAATGTTTAAAGCCTTCTATAATTTTTCTATCTTCATTCACTAAAATTAGATTACTATGTTTCCCCATAATTTCTAATATAACTGTGCGATAAATCGTATCACCAATTTCATCTTTACTTTCAACATCAATTTCAACTCGACGGTCATTTCCGATTTGTCGAATGGCATTAATGCGTCCACCTTCTAAGTGTTTACGGAATACACGTGCAAACATAGGTGGTTCAAAAGGATTATCATATTTTTTAGTCGTAATATGAAGGCGTGCGAAATTAGGGTGAATAGATAACAATAATTGATGGTTTTTCCGCTGTTGTCTCACGACCATAATAATTGTATCGTTTTCCGGTTGATTAATTTTATGAATACGCCCAGATACAAGAAATTGTAACGCGTCTACCATTTTCTTTGTAAATAAACCATCAAATGCCATAATCATCTGCCACCTTTAAAATTTTTCATTACACTATTATAACATGTGCCAACAATGACGTCAGACGTAAAGTTTTTAATTTAACGACTCTATACAATATAACAAAAACTGTGGTAAGATATGTAAATAAATAGAAGAATAGCGAAGAAAGGTCGTACGGCATGGATACTGAAAAAGGCTTACTCATAGTTCTCTCGGGCCCTTCTGGCGTTGGTAAGGGCACAGTCAGGAAACGTATTTTTGATGATCCTCACACATCTTATAAATATTCAATCTCAATGACGACACGTGAAATGCGTGAAGGCGAAGCGGATGGGGTGGATTACTTTTTCAAAACAAGAGAGGCATTTGAAAAATTAATTGAAGAAGATGAATTTATTGAATACGCGGAGTATGTCGGAAATTACTACGGAACACCGGTTCAATATGTAAAAGATACAATGAATGCAGGGCATGATGTATTTTTAGAAATCGAAGTTGAAGGGGCAAAACAAGTTCGTAAAAAATTTCCAGATGCATTGTTTATCTTTTTAGCACCACCAAGTCTTGACCATTTGACTGAACGTCTGATTGGTCGTGGCACAGAATCTACTGAAAAGATTCAAAGTCGTGTCAATGAAGCAAAAAAAGAAGTTGAAATGATGAATTTATATGATTACGTTGTAGTGAATGATGAAGTTGATTTGGCAAAAGACCGAATTCAATGTATTGTCGCAGCTGAACATTTAAAACGTGAACGTATAGAAGCTAAATATAGAAAAATGTTATTGGAGGCAAAAAAATAATGTTATACCCATCGCTACATCAATTACAAGATAAAATCAATTCTAAATATTTAATTGCTACAACAGCGGCTAAGCGTGCACGAGAAATCCAAGCCGATCCTGAACATCTATTATTAGACAGTTACAGCAGTAAAAAAACTGTAGGACGCGCACTTGAAGAAATTGCTGCAAGTAAAATTCATCCACATGTAGATGAGAAAAACTTTTAATTAAGACTTAAATCTCAATATCAAATTATGCGCTTTTCAATAGTCTTCGATCAAGAAGTCATTATTGAAAAGCGTATTTATTATGGAAGTCATATTTGAATGACGCATAGACAAGCTTTGAATTTGGCGTTAATGAAAGGAAAGACTAAATATATTATAATGCCTTTAAGAGCGAAAAAACGGGAGTGGAAATGATGAAAAATATTTTGTTAGCTGTAACAGGTGGTATTGCCGCATATAAAACCATTGATTTAACGAGCAAGCTTACACAGGCAGGTTTTAATGTACGCGTTATGTTGACTGAACATGCATTACAATTTGTCACGCCACTATCGTTTCAAGCAATCAGTCGCAATGCGGTATATACCAATACATTTATTGAAGAAAATCCCGAAGAAATTCAACATATTGCATTAGGGGATTGGGCGGGTGCAATCGTTGTTGCACCTGCCACTGCCAATATTATCTCGAAATTGAGCCATGGTATTGCAGATGATATGGTCACAACAACATTGCTTGCAACGAAGACACCAAAATTTATCGCACCGGCGATGAATGTCAATATGTATGAAAATCCACGCATACAAGATAATATCAAAACTTTGACGGCTGACGGCTATCATTTTATTGAACCTGGAGAAGGATTTTTAGCATGTGGGTATGTAGCAAAAGGTCGTATGGCAGAGCCATTAGAAATCAAAAATGTTCTTGAAAGAGAGATGGCAGAGAGACCGACGTCAACAGAAGAGAATTATTTTAAAGATAAACGTGTACTGATTACGGCAGGTCCAACGGTGGAAATCATTGATCCAGTCCGTTTTGTTTCAAATCGTGCTTCAGGAAAAATGGGTTACGCGATTGCTGAAGCATTGGTATCTTTAGGTGCAAAAGTGACATTGGTATCAGGCCCAACAACATTAGACGTACCTAATGGTGTTGACTTTGTGTCAGTGACAACAGCAGATGAAATGTTTCATGCGGTAGTAGAACGCTATGAGACACAAGATATTATATTTAAATCGGCTGCTGTTTCAGATTATACGCCTGTGACGCCTTTACCTCATAAAATGAAAAAACAAGACGGCAATGTGACTGTAGAATTTAAAAGAACACAAGATATTTTGAAGTATTTAGGGGACCATAAAACAACACAAAAATTGGTTGGCTTTGCAGCAGAAACACAAAATGTAGCGCATTATGCAAAAGAAAAATTAAAAAACAAAAATGCTGATGTCATCATTGCGAATAATGTTGGAGATCAGTCAATTGGATTTAGTTCAGATGATAATGAAGTGACATTGTTCTTTAAAGAAGGTTCAAGCTACCCGATACAAAAAGGACCTAAAAAAGCACTCGCAACAAAGATTTTATCAGCGTTAGAAAGTAGTTGGCACCAATGATTGCTCAAGTTGTTGTTGATATCGCTTCAAAAAGCGTAGATAAAACTTTCGATTATCAAATTCCAAAAGATTTAGAAGCTACCATTCAACCTGGTGTACGTGTTATCGTTCCATTTGGACCTCGAAAAATACAAGGATATGTCATGAAATGTGTATCTGAAGCTGAAGCCAATTACGATTTATCTCGGCTCAAATCAATTATCGAAGTTAAAGATATTCAACCTGAACTCACTGCAGAATTAGTGCAATTAAGTGAATGGTACAGCCATTATTTTATTTCAAAGCGAATATCGATACTTGAGGCGATGTTACCGAGTGCAATTAAAGCGAAATATTCTAAAGCCTTTAAAATAAAAGACCGCACACAGCTACCAGATAGGCTAGCACAATGTTTTAATAATGATGGAATCTACTTTTATAAACAAGCACAAGCGGACGAAAATATTACTGAAATGTTGTCTTATATGAAAAAAGATGTCGTTGAGGGTGTGACGATTTTATCTCAAAACACGTCAAAGAAAACACAACGTGCAGTACGCGTGAATGATTTTGATGCAGCAGAAGCGCATTTAGAAACACTCACTAAAAGACCAAAACAATATGAATTGCTCGCTTTTTTATTAGATGAACATCATAGAGATGTAAGTTTAAAAGAACTAAAGGCAATGACTTTCTCAGAGTCAGCAATCAATACTTTAGAGAAGCAAGGTGTAATTGAAAAATATGATGCCATTGTCGAAAGAGACCCGTATGAAGGACGTATATTTGAGCAAGATCAAAAGCGTATTTTAACCTCTGAGCAACAAGCAGCTTTTGTGAAGTTAGAAGATGCTGTCACAAATCAACGTTCAGAGACGTTTTTACTGCACGGTGTTACTGGCTCAGGTAAAACAGAGGTCTATTTACAAATTATTGAGCAAGTTTTAGCGCATAATCAAGAAGCGATGATGCTTGTACCAGAGATCGCACTCACACCGCAAATGGTCATCCGCTTCAAACGTCGCTTTGGAGATGAGGTGGCAGTGCTACATTCTGGTTTATCTAAAGGAGAACGTTATGACGAGTGGCAAAAAATAAGAGACGGTCGTGCAAAAGTAAGCGTAGGGGCACGTTCAAGTGTTTTTGCGCCATTCAAAAATTTAGGTATTATTATTATTGATGAAGAGCATGAGTCTACATATAAACAAGAAGATTATCCTAGATATCATGCAAAAGATATTGCGGAATGGCGTAGTCGATATCATCATTGTCCACTTGTTCTAGGTAGCGCAACACCAAGTTTAGAAAGTTATGCAAGAGCAGAAAAAGGCGTATATACATTACTTGCCATGCCTACACGTGTAAATCAACAGCCTTTACCTGAAATCGAAATTTTAGATATGCGTGAAGAACTTGCGAATGGCAATCGCTCATTATTTTCAAATGCACTGTCAGATACGATTGAAGACCGCTTGAATAAAAAAGAACAAGTCGTACTGTTTTTAAATCGTCGGGGCTATGCCTCATTTATGTTATGTCGAGATTGTGGTCATGTGCCTCAATGTCCTAATTGTGATATCTCACTGACATACCCATAAATCTTCTGATCAGTTGAAATGTCATTATTGTGGTCATCAAGAACCTGCGCCCACTCAATGTCCAAATTGTGGGAGTGAACATATTCGTCAAATGGGGACGGGGACACAGCGCGTCGAAGAAATTCTCAATCAACGCTTTCCTGAGGCGCGTATTATACGTATGGATGTTGATACTACGACTAAAAAAGGAAGTCATGAGAAGCTGTTGAAACAGTTTGGAGAAGGAAAAGGTGACATTTTATTAGGAACGCAGATGATAGCGAAAGGTTTGGATTTTCCGAATATCACATTAGTTGGTGTTTTGAATGCAGATACGATGCTTAATTTGCCTGATTTCCGCTCGAGTGAACGGACTTTCCAAATATTAACGCAAGTTGCAGGTCGTGCAGGGCGACACGATAAAAAAGGAGAAGTAATTATTCAAACTTATAATCCTGATCATTATGCCGTGTATGATGTCCAACAAAATGATTATGTCAGCTTTTATCAAAAAAGAGATGCAGTATCGAAAGCTTGCTCAATATCCACCGTATTACTATCTCATCAATTTTACAATCACTCATGAAAAAATGAAGGAAGTATTGCAAGCTGCATCACATGTTCATCAAATTTTGTTACAACATCTTACAGATAAAGCTTTTGTATTAGGGCCATCACCATCAGCATTGTCACGTATCAATAACGAATATCGATTTCAAGTTTTAGTTAAATATAAAAGTGAACCTGCTTTAATCGACGCCTTACGTTATTTAGACGACTATTATCATGAAATGTTTATTAAAAAGAAATTGGCGTTAAAAATCGATATTAACCCTCATATGATGATGTAAAACGATTATTTTAAATTTTAATCCATTCAATCTTCGACTCATAAATCGCTCAGCTCTAGTAATAAGGTTTTGATTGTTAACGGTTTGAGCGTATTGAATACGCATGACCAGAAAATTTTGCTGTAGCTAATGATTGCGCAATAGCACTCTGACTTCTCAATATGAAGCTTTTGAGAAGTCTAATCTGCTTTGCGAGAAGAATCACCAGCTACAAAATCTGTTTTCAGATGTCGGTCTTATTAAAATGGTACTTAAGACGACTCAAAATTTATGTTGAAAACCTGTTATGTAGTGAATAAAAGAATATACTTGAGCATGTGAAAATTGAGATGGATAAAATCGAATACATTCAATAAATCATTGGATGTTAATCATGCTTATTAAAAATAAATGGTATTTATCTATATTGATTATTATATTTATTGTAGCATTTTTGATGGCATCAAATGTTAAAGTTTTTGATTCATCATTCTGGACGACATTATTTAATGGCATTATGATTGTTAATTTTTTACTTATTTTCATAGGCGCCTTACTCAAAACAGATAATAAAAGGAATAGAATTTACTTTAAATAGGGAGTTAATTACAGGTGAATAGTTCAGTTATAATGAGTAATTAAGAAACTATGCATTTTATGTTATTCATCTTCCTCTATTAGATTGTCATCGTCAGCTTCGATATCTCCCACGTGCTCTTGTTCTTTTTCATGTTGTTCTTCCCACTCTAATTGATCTTGAATCCACTTTTCATGTGCCTTTTGTTCTTCAGGTGTTCTATAGACGCCATTATGGTCATAATCAAATGTTTCTGGTTCACGTGTTTCGTATACTGACTTTTCTTCACCGCGTTCGATACGTAATGAGCTTTCATATGCTGCTAATGCAGGTCCTTCCATTACGTTGCCTTGAGGGATAACACCGTTCGCCACCGCACTATTATAGGCTTCAATTTTTTGTTGGTCAGTATAATCGCCGTTGAGTATCTGTTCTAATGTTGCTCTATCTCTCACATTGTGTGTATCCAATTGAGTTTGTGATGTATCTTCTTGAAGTGTTGTTTTATTCTCATCCTCTTTAATATCCTCATCAGTTGTGACAACATTGGCTTGGGGCTTTTCAACTGTTTTATTTTTAGAAGTGTGTTTTTCTTCTTTAGAATAGCGTTTATGTTTAGACGTGCTTTGCTTATCGGTGTCGGGTTCGCTACAAGCTGTTAAAATCAGAAGGCTTGTAAAAATTAAAGTGAATATTTTTCTCATTAACAATCTCCTCCATAAATGATTGATAGGTGTTAACAATTGTATTCTTTTTACATTGAAACTCTACTAAACTTAAATAGGTGAACAAATAAAATCGAGTTAAGCTTTTTCGTTTGAATGCATTAAATAGTTCCAAATGACAATTTTAAAATTTATACAATGTTGTTAAACACAATATTAATATTATTCCGCGAAATATAGATTGGCGGAATCTTTTTTGATAATTTATAAACGTTTAGAAAGTTTTTAATGCTATCAAAAGTAACGATAATTTTTTCATCTTTTGTCATTAAAAAAGGTTAGATTGTTGTAGTATAAGTTAAAGTTGAGGATTGTGTTTCATTCCCATGTATCACTTCATTATTTTTGTTATGATGAAAGCGGATAGTTATCGCAATTTTTGACGTAATAAGCTATAATATAATGATAAATTTTTTATGAGGAGCTGGAGCTTCATATGATAAAAAAGATAAGAACGAATATTCATCCGAGTCTCAGAAAAAAGTCAGCCCCTGTGACGAAGTTTGACAGCCACGTTGAACGTGTTCTACAAGATCTTGAAGATACGATGTATGATGCAGGGGGACAAGCATTGGCAGCGCCTCAAATTGGTGTGGAAGAACAAATTGCACTGGTCGATATGGAGCAAGATGGTCTTTTACAATTAATTAACCCAGAAGTCATTAGTCAATCTGAAGAAAAGACGACAGAATTAGAAGGTTGTTTAAGTGTTCCTGGACGTTTTGGTGAAGTGACGAGAAGTCAAATGATTAAAGTAAAGAGTTTTGATATTAAGGGTAATGAAGTCGAGTTAACAGCGTATGATGATATCGCGCGTATGATTTTACATGTGATTGATAATTTGAACGGGATATTATTTGTAGATGTGATGGATCGTGAAATTTCTGATGCAGAATTGGAGGCATATTTAGAAGATGAGTAAAATAATTTTTATGGGCACACCTGATTTTTCAACATCAATTTTAGAAATGTTAATTGAAAAAGAAGAGGTTATTGCGGTAGTTACACAACCGGATAGACCTGTCGGACGTAAGCGTGTTTTAACCCCACCACCTGTAAAACAAGTGGCTGTTGCACATCAAATTCCTGTTTATCAACCTGAAAAGTTAGTGCATTCAGACGAATTGGAACAGTTACTAGCAATGGAGTGTGACCTCATAGTGACTGCGGCATTTGGTCAGTTATTACCTGAACAATTGTTGGAACATCCGCGTTTTTGGTGCTGTAAACGTACACGCATCCTTATTACCTAAATATCGTGGCGGTGCACCCATTCATCAATCGATTATTGATGGTGAAGCTGAAACAGGTGTAACGATCATGTATATGGTCAAAAAACTAGATGCCGGTGACATTATCTCTCAACGTGCGATTCCAATTGAAGCGGAAGACAATGTAGGGACGATGCATGATAAATTGAGTCAGCTCGGTACAGAATTATTAGAAGAAACGCTTCCATCTCTGTTAAATGGTACAAATTCACGTACACCTCAAGATGAGGCACATGTATCATTCGCTTCGAATATACAACGTGAAGATGAACGCATACACTGGGATCGTGATGCATTGACAATTTATAACCATATTAGAGGTTTGTCGCCATGGCCCGTTGCATATACGCAATTTGAGGATAAAACGATGAAAATATACGCTGCTGAAATTGTAAAAAATCAAAGTGGTAAAGCGGGTCAAATTATTGAAACGACAAAAAGACAAATCATTGTCGGAACAGGCTCTGAGGACAGCATTGCGTTAACTGAAATACAGTTATCAGGAAAAAAACGGATGCCAGTGTCGCAATTCCTGAGTGGTTATCAAGAAAACCTTGTAGGAAAGGAATTTGTGTAAATGGCAACGGTACGTGAACTAAGTTTGATGACAATTGAAGCTGTCATTAAAGATGGGGCTTATAGTAACTTGAAAATGAATGAAACATTACAGTCATATGCTTTAAATCCAGCAGACCGTGCATTATACACTGAACTTGTTTATGGGACGATTAAACGAAAGCTAACTTTAGATTTCTATTTAAAACCTTTTGTTAAGACGAAAATTAAAGGCTGGGTGCGTCGACTTTTATGGATGAGTCTGTACCAACATCTCTATTTAGATAAAATTCCAACACATGCAATTATTCATGAAGCAGTGAATATTGCTAAACAACGTGGAGGGCAACAGACAGGAAACGTGGTCAATGCGATTTTAAGACAAGTGACGACGCAAAATCTTCCTGATATCGATGCGATAAAAAAGAAAGAAATACGCCTTTCTGTAAAATACAGTATTCCTGTCTGGATTATAAAACATTGGTTAACTCATTTTGGAGAAGCTGTGACGACATCTATTGCCGAAAACTTACTATTGCCCGCTGCACAAACAGTACGTGTGAATCAAACTCGAATCGCCATTGACGAGGCAAAAGAAGCTCTAGAAAAAGAAGGATTACACGTTGAAAAGGATGACCATTTGCCTGAATGTTTACATGTTTCAGGTCATGGTGTGATGCATACATCTCTTTTTAAAAAAGGTTATGTGAGTATTCAAGACAAAAGTTCAATGTTTGTTGCGCATATGTTAAACCTTCAATCAGGAGATTCGGTCTTAGATAGTTGTAGTGCACCGGGCGGTAAAGCGTGTCACATTGCGGAATTATTAAATGGGACAGGCCAGGTGTTAGCTACAGATTTGCATGACCATAAAATTACGTTAATAGAAAATAATATTCATAAGTTGGGGCTTACGCATATTAAAGCGATGCAACATGATGCAACAAAACCTTACGATCAAATGTTTGACAAGATACTGTTAGATGCGCCTTGTAGTGGTTTAGGGGTAATTCGACATAAACCAGAAATCAAGTATACGATGACACCTGAAGTTATAGATGAATTAGTGACAATTCAACTTAAGTTATTAAATAATGTTGCTCAGAATTTGAAACCAGGGGGTACACTTGTCTATTCGACTTGTACAATTGAGCAACTAGAAAATGAAAATGTAATTTATACATTTTTAAAGTCAAACCATGATTTTGAATTTGACCCTGTGATTGACCCGCGCAATGGAGAATATACAAAAACATTACAACTCTTACCGCAAGATATGAATACAGATGGTTTCTTTATCACGAGAGTAAAAAAGAAAGGATAATGGTGAATGATTACAGCTGAAAAAAAGAAGAAAAATAAATTTCTTCCTGATTTTGAAAAGCAATCGATTTATTCGTTACGATTTGATGAAATGAAGGATTGGTTAAAAGAACAAGGGCAACAAAGTTTTAGAGCAAAGCAAATATTTGAATGGTTATATGAGAAAAGAGTTAATAGTTTTGAAGAAATGACAAATCTTTCAAAAGATTTAAGACATTTATTGGACTCTCATTTTTCAATTACGACGTTACAAACCGTCGTTAAACAAGAAAGCCGAGACGGTACGATTAAGTTTTTATTTGAATTACAAGATGGGTATACAATTGAAACGGTATTAATGCGTCACGATTATGGGAATTCAGTTTGTGTCACGACACAAGTCGGTTGCCGTATAGGATGTACGTTTTGTGCTTCTACACTTGGAGGATTGAAACGAAATCTTGAGGCTGGTGAAATCGTGTCTCAAGTTTTAACTGTTCAAAAAGCATTAGATGAAACAGACGAGCGTGTCTCTTCTATTGTAATCATGGGCATAGGTGAACCTTTCGAAAACTACGATGAGATGATGGATTTCTTAAAAATTGTAAATGATGACAATGGTTTGAATATTGGTGCACGTCATATTACAGTATCCACTTCAGGTATTGTACCTAGAATTTATGACTTTGCTGATGAATCATTACAAATTAATTTCGCGGTAAGCTTGCATGCAGCAAATAACGAAATTCGTTCAAAACTAATGCCAATTAATAGAGCGTACGATGTCAACAAATTGATGGATGCTATTCAATACTATCAAGAAAAAACAAACCGTCGTATTACATTTGAATATGGTTTGTTTGGCGGTGTAAACGATCAAATCGAACATGCACGTGAACTTGCACAACTGATTAAACCGCTCAACTGTCACGTGAATTTAATTCCTGTGAACCATGTTCCTGAGAGAAATTATGTTAAAACACCGAAAGATGATATTTTTAAATTTGAAAAGGAATTAAAAAAATTAGGAATCAATGCTACAATTAGACGTGAACAAGGTTCGGATATTGATGCTGCGTGTGGACAGCTAAGAGCAAAGGAACGACAAGCGGAAACGAGGTAGAACATAATGTTAAATGCAGAATTTTTTTCAGTGACAGGGAATTTTCGTGAAAATAATGAAGATGCAGGTGGTGTGTTTTATAACAAAACAGATCAACAACTTTTAGTCATGTGTGATGGGATGGGCGGACACCAAGCAGGTGAGGTCGCATCTCAATTTGTCGTAGAAGCCTTACAAACACGATTTGAAGCAGAAAATTATATTGAGCCAGAACAAGCGGAACATTGGTTGAAACATACTTTACAAGTTGTGAATCGTGATCTATATGATACAGCACAACAAAATCCTGCTTATCAAGGTATGGGAACAACATGCGTCTGTGCGCTTGTATTTGATCATCATATCGTGGTCGCAAATGTAGGAGATTCTCGTGCTTATCTCACGAATGGAAGACGTATGGATCAAATTACGATCGATCATACATTTGTAAATCAATTGGTGATGCTAGGTGAAATAACTGAGGAAGAAGCTTTTCTACATCCAAGAAGACATATTATTACTAAAGTCATGGGTACAAATCGTTTTGTTACACCAGATATCTTTACGAAGCGAACACAATTTTATCAATATCTGATTTTAAATTCTGACGGTTTAACTGATTATGTCAAATCTCATAAAATACATGATGTTTTAAAACAAGAACAAGATATTCATGCGACAGGTCAAGCGATTCTTGATCTTGCTGTCGAACATGAAGCGAAAGATAATATCTCTTTTGTTCTTGCAGAAATTGCAGGTGAGCCTGTATGATAGGGCGTTTGATAGATGATCGCTATGAATTAACCCAAATTCTTGGCGGCGGTGGTATGTCGAATGTCTACGTTGCGATGGACACCATTTTAAATCGTAAAGTGGCAGTCAAATTGATTCATATTTTGCCGAATGAAAAACAAGCAACAGTGCAACGCTTTGAAAGAGAAGTGCAAAATACGACACGGTTATCTCATAAAAATATTGTGAGCGTACTCGATGTGGGTGAAGAAGATGATTGTTTCTTTTTAGTGATGGAATATATTGAGGGACCAACTTTGTCAGATTATATAAAAGCACATGGGCCCTTACAGCCACAAAAAGCACTACAATTTATGGAGCAAGTTTTAAGTGGCATCCGTCATGCACATGAACAAGGGATTATCCATCGGGATATTAAGCCGCAAAATATGATTATTGATCGTAATCAAACATTAAAAATTGTGGATTTTGGTATCGCCAAAGCATTAAGTGAAACAGCGATGACCCAGACGAATCACGTAGTCGGAACAGTGCAATATCTTTCACCAGAACAAGCAAAAGGTGAGAAAACGGGAGAGCGCTCTGATATTTATTCTTTAGGTATCGTTTTGTATGAAATGTTAACTGGACAGCCACCATTTAATGGCGAAACGCCTGTTAGTATTGCGATTAAGCAGATACAAGAGACGGTCCCTAATGTAAGTGATAAAAGAAGAGATGTTCCGCAAGCGTTAAGTAACGTCATTTTAAAAGCGACAGAAAAAGAGCAAAGTAATAGATATCGCTCTGTCTCAGAGATGGCGAGTGATGTCATGTCTACACTAGATCCTAGTCGTAAAAATGAACCCCTATATGAATCGGATACCTCTAAAACGAAAACAGTGCCTATCGATAAAAATGCGCTAAAAATAGAACAAGATAAACAAAAAAAATCTGTAAAAGAAACAACACAAATTCCAATCGTTCAAACAGAAAAACAAGCTGAGCCTAAACAGTCTAAGAAGGCCTCTTATTATGTGCCAACACAAAAGCGTTCTGTCCGTAAAAAAGTGGTCTTTGGTCTTATCTTAGTCCTGTTAGTTGCAAGTTTGTTTGTTTTTATGGCCGCAGCTATGATTGGCAATAAATATAGCCAAGTTCCTGATGTACTGGGTAAATCAGAACAACAAACTGAAAAGTTATTAAAAGATAACAAGCTTAAAATTGGCCACATTTCACATGAATATAGTGACCATTATGATAAAGAACGTGTTATGGCCATTAAACCGGAAGCTGGCTCAAAAGTAGAACAAAACAGTCAGGTTGATATTGTTATTTCTAAAGGCCAGCATATTGAAAAAATGCCGAATCTTATCGGTATGACTAAACGGGATGCTGAGAATAAGTTGAAGGAATTAGGCTTTAGTCATGTGACTTTTACAACAGCGTACACGCAAAATGATTTTGAAAAAGGAAGCATAGAAGCACAAAGTATTACACCAGGTGAAAATGTTGTCGTTACTAAAGATGCAGTACAGCTTACCGAGTCACTTGGAAAGCGACAAATCTATGTTGATGATTACACAAATCAAGATTACGATAAGGTCAAACAAGAGCTAGAAGACAAAGGTTTAAATGTTGAAATAGAAAAAGAACGTGCAGATAATCATGTGAAAGAAAATCATATCATTAATCACACACCTAAAAAGACGAACGTCGATGAAGGAGACACTGTAAGATTTATCGTCTCTACCGGCAAAGAAGATGATGATGACAGTGAGGATAAAGCAGATCGTGATTCTAAAACTGTGCGGGAGAAACCTTATTCTGAAAATGTGACAATTCCATATAGTGGTAAAAACAAAAAAGCACAAAAAGTAGAAGTGTATATCCAAGATAAAAATAATGATAGCGATTCACCGGCTGAAACTTTCACTATTTCTAAAAGTATTTCTTATCCTTTAAATTTAACGATACCTAAAGATGATTCAGGTCATTATGAAATTAAAGTAGATGGGAAAACGGTTGACAGAAAAACAATTCATTACGATGATTTATAACTAATCAATACGCCATATGATTCAAATGTTGTTTAAGCATTCGAAACCATATGGCGTATTCTCATATTCTATATATTTAATATAGAGATGATGGATTCGTTCCGCACTTTATAATGTCTTTGTGTGCTTGGCTTTGATATAATAACTAAGGAATCTAAAGGAAAAAATGAGGTGTGAATTTGAAAACAGGTAGAATTATCAGATCATTAAGTGGTGTTTATCGAGTCGATGTTGAAGGTGAAATATATGATGCAAAAGCACGAGGGCTTTTTAGAAAAAAACAAATTTCGCCGATTGTTGGTGATATTGTCGACATCGATATTGAAACCCATTCATCAGGCTATATTCAGCATGTACATCCTCGGAAGAATGAATTAAAACGCCCACCTGTGAGTAATATTGACTTGTTGATTGTTGTGATGAGCGCGGTGTCACCCAATTTTTCAAGTCAACTCTTAGATCGTTTTCTCGTCATCGGACATTCATATGGTCTACATCCTAACATCTTAATTACTAAAAAAGATCTTGCGTCTAAAGATGAGCAAATTAAAATTCAAGACACATTAGATTATTATGAGAAAATAGGTTATCAAACACAATTTATTGGTAAAGATGACGATGTGAAGCGTGTCTTTAAAGATTGGGCGCCTGGTTTGGCTGTATTGAGCGGTCAGTCTGGTGTAGGGAAATCAACGCTTCTAAATCGCTATGCGCCAGATTTAGCGTTGGCAACGAATGAAATATCACAATCTTTAAATAGAGGTAAGCATACAACAAGACATGTCGAATTATATAAGCGTGAAAATGGGCATATCGCTGATACACCAGGATTTAGCGCTTTAGATTTTGGACATATCGAAAAGGAAGAGCTTCGAGACTATTTTATCGATATCGCACAATTGGGTGAACTTTGTAAGTTTAGAAACTGTTACCATATTAATGAACCCAAATGTCATGTCAAAGAGAAAGTAGCACAAAATGAGCTACCTGAATTCCGTTATCAGCATTATGTTCAACTTTTTAATGAAATTTCTAATCGAAAGGTAAGGTACTAATGACAAAAATATTTCCTTCTTTATTATCGGCAGATTTTCTGAACTTAAAACAGGAAATGATTGAACTTGAGCGTGCAGGGGTAGATGCGCTGCATTTTGATGTGATGGACGGTCAATTCGTTCCAAATATTTCAATTGGTTTTCCAATTCTTGAAGCTGTCCGATCTGCGATATCTTTACCGATTGACGTTCATTTAATGATTAATAACCCAGAGCAGTATATTGATACTTTTATCGATAAAGGTGCAAATAAACTGTCTGTACATTATGAAGCTACACCGCATATCCACAGAATTATTCAAAGAATTAAAAATAGAGGGGTTGAAGCGGGTGTTGTCATTAATCCAGGTACACCCATCAGTGCTTTAGACACGCTTTTAGATGAAGTGGATTATGTTCTGATTATGTCCGTAAACCCTGGATTTGGTGGCCAAAAATTTATTCCATCATCATTAAGAAAGATAGCGCAATTAAAAGAACAAAGAAAACAACGTGAACTTGATTTTAAAATTGAAGTTGATGGTGGTGTCAATGCCGAAACAGCAGCTCAAGTGATTGAAGCGGGTGCGGATTGGTTAGTGGCTGGTTCTTATTTCTTTAATCAACAAAATTATCAGCAAGCCACACAAATTTTAAAAGGTGAGGCATAGCCCATGACAAAAAGCATCTGTTTGTTATGTAGTTCTCGTACTTTACCTGAAAAACTATTAGAACACCATCATGATCAAGAGTGGGCGGGTGTTGATAGAGGCACACTTCTTTTACTTCAACATCAAATCACACCTGTTTTTGCGGTAGGTGATTTTGATTCGATTTCATCTTCTGAACGTGAATGGATTAAATCGCATATTGCAATTGAACCTGTGCCTGCAGAAAAAGCAGATACAGATTTAGCGCTAGCGGTTCACCAAGCAGTTGCTTTAGGTTACGATGACATTCAAATCTATGGCGCTACAGGTGGACGACTAGATCACTTTATGGGCGCAATGGCATTGCTCCAAAATCCAGATTTTGTAAACAAGAAAATAGTAATAATTGATAAAATGAATGAGATTGAATATTTAACAGAGGGTCGCTACACAATCGAGAATAATGAAAGTTTTAAATATGTATCTTTTCCTTTAGGTGCAGATCAGGTGAAGTTATCTTTAAAAGGTTTTAAGTATGAATTAGATGAAGTGACTTTACAACGCGGATCCACACTGACGATTTCAAATGAATTTATAGAGGATAAGGGCGAAGTGATTGTTCATGAAGGGGCGGTTTTTCTTATGAGAAGCCGTGACGAATAAAAATTAAAGCAACAAAAAAACGAGTCTTCCACATAAAGACTCGTTTTATTTTAATCTATTTTGTTAATTATACGCGAGTGACTTTACCTGATTTTAAAGCACGAGCTGAAACCCAAACTTTTTTAGGTTTACCATCAACAAGGATTCTAACTTTTTGTAAATTAGCATTCCAACGACGTTTTGAAGCGTTTAACGCGTGTGAACGGTTGTTTCCTGTTGAAGCTTTACGTCCTGTAACGAAACATTCTTTACCCATCATCGTACCTCCTTTAAGAAATACAAATACACTTTGCTACTACATACTAACGTAATATACCACATTAAACATTGACATGCAATATTAAATTAGGGTATATTTTCAGATATTACTTTTTGTAGTGGTCGATTTCTGATATAATTTACTGTTGTGATTAAACGTTGTTTGCTAAGAATGACGAACAAGGAACATCTCCATTGGCATAAGACTTGTATGTATAGTAATATAAGGTTTACTAGAAATTGATTTTCTTTACATTTTGTTCATGTAAGTTTTGAAAATTAAAAAATGGATGATGACATAAAGCGGACTGATTGAGAATAGGAGGCGTATGATATGGCATTAGAAATTACGAATGATTATGGTAGTATTGACATTTCAAACGAAGTGATAGCATCTATTGTAGGCGGAAAAGCTGTAGAATGTTACGGTATTGTGGGTATGGCATCTCGTCAGCAAGTGAGAGATGGTATTGCAGAAATTCTCGGACATGAAAATTATGCTAAAGGTATTGTTGTGAGAGAAAATGAAGGCGTATTAGATGTTGATATGCATATCATTGTCAGCTATGGCGTTAAAATCTCAGAAGTTGCGCAAAATGTGCAATCAACAGTGAAATATACTTTAGAGCATACATTAAAACTAAAAGTAAACTCTGTGAATATTTTTGTACAGGGCGTACGTTTTAATAATGACGGGAATGACAAATAGGAGGATATTTGCATGATTACTAAGATCAACGGCAATTTATTTGCCGAAATGATTATACAAGGGGCTCAAAACTTATCGAATAATGCGGATATGGTTGACGCGTTAAATGTTTATCCAGTACCTGACGGGGACACAGGGACAAATATGAACTTATCTATGACTTCAGGGCGCGAAGAAGTTCAAAGTCATCTTACAAGTCATATCGGTGACTTAGGGAAAGCTTTTTCAAAAGGTTTGTTGATGGGCGCACGTGGTAATTCAGGTGTGATTTTATCGCAAATTTTTAGAGGTTTTTCTAAAGCATTAGAAGATGAAAAAGATATCGATGCTAAGCAGTTTGCGCACAGTTTTGACGCCGGTGTTAAAACAGCGTATAAGGCAGTGATGAAACCGGTTGAAGGAACAATTTTAACTGTTGCGAAAGATGCAGCACAAGCAGCAATCGATGTAGCTGAAGAAACAGAAGACTGTTTGGAAATGATGACGCGCGTTTATGAGGCTGCGCAAAAATCACTTGAAAATACACCGAATCTTTTACCTGTCTTAAAGGAAGTCGGTGTTGTTGACAGTGGTGGTAAAGGATTAACGCTTGTTTATGAAGGTTTCTTAAAAGCAATGAAAGGTGAAAAAGTAGAAGCGCATGCACCTAAAGTGGATACAGAAACTTTCTTTAATGATGAACATGATTTTCACGGTGTCATTAACACAGAAGATATTGTTTACGGTTACTGTACTGAAATGATGGTCCGCTTTCAACCTGGCAAAGAAAAATTTGATGAAACGACTTTCCGTTCAGATATGAGTGGATTTGGTGATTCTTTACTTGTGATTAGTGACGATGAAATTGTTAAAGTTCATGTTCACACTGAGACGCCAGGCGAAGTATTCACGTTCGGTCAAAAATACGGTGAATTAATTAAAGTTAAAGCTGAAAATATGCGCGAACAACATCGTGAGGTATTACGTAAAGAAGCATCGAATGAAAGTACAAAACAAAAGCAAGAACCTGCTCAAAATGTTGAAACGGCAATCGTTACGATTTCTATGGGCGAGGGCATTACGGAATTATTTAAATCCATGGGTGCAACACATGTCATTAGTGGTGGTCAAACGATGAATCCGTCTACGGAAGATATCGTCAATGTGATTAATGAAAGTGGTTGCAAACGTGCAATTATCTTGCCGAATAATAAAAATATACAAATGGCCAGTCAACAAGCAGCTGAAATTGTTGACGTAGAAGCTGTTGTCATTCCAACGCGTACTGTGCCTCAAGGTATTGTAGCTATGTTCCATTATGATGAAAGTGTTGAACTTGATGAAAATGAAACTGCGATGACTGCGGCTTTAGAAAATGTGAAGTCTGGTTCAATTACATATGCTGTTCGAGATACAAAAATTGATGGCATTAAAATTGAAAAAGATGCATATATGGGATTAGTGGAAGATAAAATCATTGCGAGTGATCGTGATGAACAACAAGTCGTTCAAAAAACTTTGGAAACAATGTTGGATGAAGATAGTGAAATTCTAACGATTATTACTGGTGATGAAGCAAATTCAGAAACAACTGAATGGATTGAATCATTTGTTGAAACACATTTTGAAGATGTTGAGATTGAAGTTCAAAATGGTCAACAACCTATTTATCCTTATTTGTTTGCCGTCGAATAAACCATGGATTCAGTAGCTCAGTGTGCGGTCTTTTATGCTTGACTTAGGGCGCTGATATCTATGTTGAAGAGGCGCAATGAAATAGATGGATTACTTTCATATGTGATTACGCCTCATAGGGGTGAAATAGTCATTTCTTGTTTAATATGAGATGACTGTTTTACTCCTATTTTTAATGAAAAATAACATCAATTAGTGGCGTTAATGAATGATATTGAGTGATTGCATGTCATTAAGAAGATGTTTTAAATATTTATGAAACTTTCTATTTTATATGTTTACAATGTCAAATTTTTAATCAATATGGAAGATTGTTATAATAAAGTTACACTTTAAGTGGTCTAAAACGGGGGGAGCAAAAAATGAAGTATAAAAGCGTATTTGATATTATAGGGCCAACAATGGTCGGTCCTTCATCATCACATACAGCAGGTGCAGTCAGAATCGGATTGGTTGCTAGAGATTTGTTTGGAAAACAACCGAATCGTGCTGATATCTATTTATATGGTTCTTTTATGGAAACGTACAAAGGACATGGTACAGACGTAGCATTGGTCGGCGGATTGTTAGGTTACGATACAGATGATGATCGAATTGAATCTAGTTTGGAAACCGCAGAATCACAAGGAATGCGGGTACATTTTATAGAAATGACTGAGGAACGTTCACACCCGAATACAGCGATTATAGATATGACAGATGGCGATAAAAATATATCTGTTGAAGGTGTTTCAATCGGTGGTGGCAAAATAGAAATTGTGGCGATTAATGGTTTTCCACTTGCGATTAGTGGTAATTATCCAACCTTACTCGTCTTCCACCAAGACACATTCGGTACAATAGGTAAAGTAGCTAATATTTTAGGTGATTACAGCATTAATGTTGGGAGTATGCAAGTCGCGCGTAAAGAAAAAGGCGACGAAGCATTAATGACCTGTGAATTAGATGATGATATTAGTGAAGATGTTTTAGGTTTGATTAGAAAAGTACCTGGTGTTGTGACAGTATCGTTAATGGGGGATGCGTAAAATGGAAAGCATTAAAATGTTTAAGAGTGTGAAAGAATTAATTGCGAAATGTGAAGCTGAAAATAAAGCGATATATGAAGTGATGCTCGAACAAGAGATGGCTGTTACAGGTTTGTCTGCTGAAGCTGTTTATACACAGATGAATCATAACTTAGAAACAATGGAAAAAGCATTAGAAGAAGGACTTGCTGGCGTCACATCTAAAACAGGGCTAACAGGTGGCGATGCTGTTTTAATGAAAGCGTATATTGAAAAAGGCCAAACCCTTGCTGGAGATCTCGTTTTAGATGCTGTGAGTAAAGCAGTGGCAACAAATGAAGTCAATGCAGCAATGGGGAAAATCTGTGCGACACCAACTGCTGGTTCAGCAGGTGTTGTACCTGGCGTTTTATTTTCACTAAAAAATCGATTACAATTAAGTCGACAAGATATGCTGAATTTTTTACTTACATCAGGCGCGTTTGGTTTCGTTGTAGCAAATAATGCCTCTATCTCAGGGGCGGCAGGCGGATGCCAAGCTGAAGTGGGTTCAGCAAGTGCGATGGCAGCTGCTGCTATTGTAGAAGCGGCAGGTGGTACGCCACAACAATCCGCAGAAGGATTTGCAATTTGTCTTAAAAATATGCTCGGCTTAGTTTGTGACCCGGTCGCAGGTTTAGTGGAAGTCCCTTGTGTTAAAAGAAATGCTGCAGGTGCGTCAAATGCGATTGTTTCTGCTGACATGGCTTTAGCGGGGATTGAATCTCGTATTCCTACCGACGAAGTGATTGATGCGATGTACAAAATTGGACAAACGATGCCTTCTGCGTTACGTGAAACGGGCCGTGGTGGCTTGGCAGGTACACCGACCGGTCAACGATTAAAACAACAAATTTTTGGTGATTAAATATGACAAACATCAATCTTATCAATAATCCTTATAGTTTAAAGGAAATTAAAGGCTTAGGTCCAAAGCGACTCGCCGTTTTAAATGAAATGAATATTGATACCATTCAAGATCTTGTGCTTTATTTGCCAACGCGTTATGAAGATAATACGTTGGTAGATATCACAACTGCGGAAGATGAAGCCAATGTGACAGTTCGAGGAGAAGTTTATTCGACTCCAACTGTCGCTTTTTTTGGACGTAACCGCTCTAAGTTAACTGTGCATGTAATGGTAAATGGCGTTGCAGTGAAAGCGATATATTTTAATCAGCCCTATTTGAAGAATAAAATCCAATTACATGAAACAGTCATTATAAAAGGGAAATGGTCACGACGAAAGCAAGAAATAAATGGAAACAAAATGTTTTTTAGTGCTGATTCCCTTTCCGATGCCCAGTACACCCCCATCTATCGTGTAAAGGAAGGGATTAAACAAAAACAACTTAGAGATATGATACGAGAAACATTAAATCATATTACGATTGAAGAATGGTTACCTGAAGCGTTGCGTACTAAATATAAATTAGAAACATTGAGCGATACATTGCACGCTTTACATGAAGCGAAAGATCAACAGTCTCTCATTAAAGCGAGACGAACGTTTGCATTTACAGAATTTTTTATGTTTGAATTACGGATGCAATGGTTGAACAGAATTGAAAAATCATCTGATGAAGCGATTGAAGTGGATCATGATTTGCAACGAGTCAAAGCTTTTATTCAAACGTTGCCATTTGAATTAACAGAAGGTCAAAAGCAGAGTGTGAATGAAATCTTTAGAGATTTGAAAGCGCCGATACGGATGCATCGTTTGTTACAAGGAGATGTTGGGTCAGGTAAAACGGTTGTAGCGGCGATTTGTATGTATGCGATGAAGACTGCAGGTTTTCAATCTGCTTTAATGGTACCGACAGAAATTCTTGCAGAACAACATGCTGATAGCCTTGCACAACTATTTGGGCCGCATATGAATGTGGCACTTCTGACAGGTTCGGTCAAAGGGAAAAGACGAAAATTACTTTTAGAACAGTTGGAAAACGGAGAGATAGATTGTGTAGTA
This sequence comes from Staphylococcus schleiferi, assembly GCF_900458895.1. NCBI lineage: Bacteria > Bacillati > Bacillota > Bacilli > Caryophanales > Staphylococcaceae > Staphylococcus > Staphylococcus schleiferi. The sequence goes on along the minus strand of NZ_LR962863.1, from coordinate 1,682,404 downwards.
GGAACACATGCATTAATTCAAGATGACGTTAATTTTAAAGATGTGGGCTTAGTAATTACAGACGAACAACACCGCTTTGGCGTTCAACAAAGACAGAAGCTGCGTGAAAAAGGGGCTTTGTCCAATGTATTATTTATGACAGCTACCCCTATACCTAGGACGTTGGCAATTTCAGTTTTTGGTGAAATGGATGTTTCATCAATAAAAAGTCTACCTAAAGGACGCAAGCCTATTCAAACGCATTGGATCAAACATGAAAGATACGATCTAGCCATTGAAAAAATGAATAATGAGTTGAAAAAGGGACGCCAAGCTTATGTCATTTCACCATTAATAGAAAGCTCTGAGCATTTGGAAGATGTGCAAAATGCAATTGCTTTATATGAAAATCTGCAAGTTGCCTTGCCAAATCAGCGGATTGGACTGTTACACGGAAGAATGACTTCGGATGAGAAAGATCAAGTGATGCATCAGTTTAGTGCTCATGAACTTGATGTGCTTGTTGCAACAACTGTTGTCGAAGTAGGGGTCAATGTGCCTAACGCAACATTTATGATGATATATGATGCAGACCGCTTCGGATTATCTACTTTACACCAACTTCGTGGACGGGTCGGTCGAAGTGACCATCAAAGTTATTGTGTGCTGATTGCTTCTCCTAAAACCGAGACCGGTATCGAACGGATGCAAATTATGACGCAGACCACGGATGGATTCGAACTGAGTGAGAGAGATTTAGAAATGCGTGGACCGGGAGATTTTTTTGGTGTGAAACAAAGTGGCTTGCCTGACTTTTTAGTCGGAAATCTTGTTGAAGATTATCGAATGCTAGAAGTTGCAAGGGATGAGGCTGCACAACTCATTCAATCAGGTGACTTTTTCACGCCAGCATACGAACGTTTGCGCACATTTATTGAAGATAAAATACTCTATCAAAGTTTTGATTAATGATGACACTCAAAAAATAAGAGAGAAAATCGCTGTGTCATCACACTTTACAAGCATATTAAATTGTTTTGAAACTAAGGTTGAACGTGTTAAAATAATGTGGAGTCAATTGAGACTTGGTACTAAATTTTGGGTGGCGATGATGTGAAAAAGACTAAGGATGAGAGACGCGCGCTAATTGAAACAACCATCCAACAAAATCCGTTCATTACGGATCAAGCATTAAGCGAGATGTTTGAAGTGAGTATACAAACGATTCGTCTTGATCGTAGTCAACTTAAAATACCAGAACTACGTGAACGTGTGAAAAGTGTCGCAAAAGATCAATACCAAAATATTAGTGCTTTGGAGGATCAAGACATTATCGGTGATATCGTTTCGCTTGAACCGAATCATTATGGGAAATCTATTTTGACAATCACCAAAAAGGACGTTTTTTCTAGAAATGAAATCGCGCGTGGACATGTTTTGTTTGCACAAGCGAATTCTTTATGTGTCGCAATGGTTAAACATATCGCTGTATTAACAAAAGAAAGTCATATTCACTTTGTAAAACCTGTTCATTTAGGTGATGTTGTCATGGCAACAGCAGAGGTTCAATTTCATGATGACAAATATTATGAAATGAGTGTCACTTCTTATGTTGAAAAAGAAAGAGTCTTTGAAGGAATATTTAAAATGTATTACATAAGTGAGGATGAATAAGATGGTAAAATTAGCTGTAGATATGATGGGTGGCGACGATGCACCGAATATCGTTCTCGAAGGTGTTGAAAAAGCAGTTAATGATTTTGAGGACTTGGAAATAATTTTATTTGGGGATGAAAAGCAATGTCATATTCAGCATCCTAGAGTAGAAGTCAGACATACGACTGAAGAAATTACGATGGAAGATGAACCTGTTCGCGCAATTAAGCGTAAAAAAGACAGTTCAATGGTACGTATGGCAGAAGCGGTAAAAAATGGTGAGGCAGATGCATGTGTATCAGCTGGGAATACGGGTGCACTCATGTCGGCAGGACTATTTATCGTAGGCCGCTTACCGGGTGTTGCACGTCCAGCACTAGTGGTAACATTACCAACAGTAAAGGGTAAAGGTGTTGTCCTCTTAGATGTAGGCGCAAATGCTGACGCAAAGGCCGAACATTTATATCAAAATGCTGTGCTCGGACATATTTATGCACAAAAGCTAAGAGGTATTGAAACGCCTAAAGTTGCGTTGTTAAATATCGGTACCGAAGCTAAAAAAGGAAACAGCTTAACAAAAGAAGCTTTTAACTTAATGTCAAAAAACTGAACAGTTTCAATTTGTTGGTAATATTGAAGCGAAGTCTATCATGGAAGACGAAGCAGATGTCATAGTGACAGACGGTTATACAGGTAATATGATTTTGAAAAATTTAGAAGGTATTGCCAAATCGTTTGGAAAAATCATTAAAAATGATTTATTACATAGTGTGAAAAATAAACTGGCAGCTTTAATGATGAAAAAAGATATTAAGCATATTTCGAAACAATTAGATTACACTGAGTATGGCGGCTCGGTGCTACTTGGGCTTGATGGAATTGTAGTAAAAGCACATGGAAGTTCAAATGCCAAAGCTTTTTATTCAGCGATTCGCCAAGCAAAAATTGCAGCGGATACGCGCATTGTTGAAAACATGAGAGAAAAGGTGGCTGAATAAAGTGGGTAAAACAGTTTTAATGTTTCCGGGACAAGGTGCCCAAAAAGTCGGAATGGCACAAGATTTGTATCAACAAGATCAAGCTGCAACACATATTCTTGATGAAGCACAATCACAAATGCCTTTTGATTTATTAGAAACGATGTTTGAGGATCCGGAAGGGATTTTAGGTCAAACTGAAAATACACAACCTGCGCTTCTTACGCACAGTATGGCGCTTTATGCGGCTATGGGACAACCTAAAAGTGACTTTACATTAGGTCATAGTCTCGGTGAATATGCGAGTTTAGTGATGAGCGGTGTTTTAAAATTTGAAGATGCCGTTCAAATCGTTCGTAAACGTGGGGAACTCATGGCACAAGCTTTTCCTAAAGGCGTCGGAAGTATGGCAGCCGTATTAGGTCTCTCTTTGGATGAAGTGAAAGCGATTTGTGATCAAATTTCAACGGAACAGTACGTCGTTGAACCTGCGAATATCAATTGTCCTGGTCAAATTGTTGTTTCAGGTCATAAAGAAGCCATCGATCGTTTTGTGGCTGATGGTAAAAGTTTAGGTGCTAAACGTGTTTTACCGTTAGATGTTTCAGGACCATTTCATTCGTCGATGATGCAAGTCATTGAATCAGAATTTACAACTTATATTAATCAGTTTGAATGGCACTCAGCGACAACACCAGTCGTTCAAAATGTGAATGCATCCGCTGAAGTAGATGCGACACAAATCAAGCAAAATATGATTAAACAGTTATATGTCCCTGTTCAATTTATTGATTCTGTAGAATGGTTAATCGAACAAGGTGTAGACCACTTTATAGAAGTAGGTCCAGGCAAAGTTCTATCCGGTTTAGTTAAAAAGATTAACAGAAATGTAAAAATAACTTCGATCCAAACACTCGAAGATGTAAAGGAATGGAAAGCAGATGAGTAAAGTAGCATTAGTCACAGGCGCTTCTCGCGGTATCGGCCGTAGTATTGCATTGCAGTTAGCAGAAGAAGGTTATCATGTTGTCGTTAACTATGCAGGCAATCAAGAAAAAGCAGAAGAAGTTGTTGAACAAATTAAACAAAAAGGCGTTGATGCAGTAGCCATTCAAGCTAATGTTTCAAACGGCGATGAAGTAAAAGCGATGATTAAAGAAGTCGTTAAAACATTTGGTTCAATCGATGTACTTGTAAACAATGCAGGGATTACAAGAGATAATCTATTGATGAGAATGAAAGAACGTGAATGGGACGAAGTCATTGATACAAACTTAAAAGGTGTCTTTAATTGTATTCAAAAAGTGACGCCACAAATGTTAAAACAACGCCATGGTCGCATTATCAACTTAACAAGTATCGTCGGTGCGGTAGGGAATCCTGGACAAATTAACTATGTTGCGTCTAAGGCGGGTGTCATTGGTATGACAAAAACAGCGGCAAGAGAACTTGCATCACGTAACATTACGGTTAATGCAGTAGCCCCTGGTTTTATTGTTTCTGACATGACAGATGCATTAAATGACGAGTTGAAAGAAACGATGAAATCACAAATTCCACTAGGTCGCTTTGGACAAGATACGGATATTGCGCATACAGTTGCATTTCTTGCTTCTGATAAAGCGGAATATATCACAGGTCAAACGATACATGTAAATGGTGGCATGCATATGGAATAAATTTTGAGACATGACTTTGTTTCAGACTAAAAAAGTGTGAAATGATTGTAACAAATAAATGTGAAATAAATATTTTAATGCATATTAATCAAATATCGATTTCATATGATTTGAATCATGGTATAATAGTTCTCGTAAACGGATGAGTCTTCTCGGAAATGGGTTGTATTTAGGCCAATAAAATGGCAAAATATAACAGTCGAGTGTTTCAATTCGATACGAAGAATCATGCAAAGTGTTGAACTACAGCACAAGCTTTTAAAGGAGGTGAAGGGCTGTGGAAAACTTCGATAAAGTAAAAGACATCATTGTTGATCGTTTAGGCGTAGACGCTGATAAAGTAACTGAAGGTGCATCTTTCAAAGAAGATTTAGGTGCAGATTCACTTGATATTGCTGAATTAGTGATGGAATTAGAGGATGAATTTGGTACTGAAATTCCAGATGAAGAAGCGGAAAAAATCAACACAGTTGGAGACGCTGTTAATTACATTAATACACTTGAAAAATAATTGTTTTCATCTGAGTCGATGTTTCGGCTCAGATTTTTTACTAATCTGATAGGTTTCAAGTGTAACATCACGTATAATAGAAGAGCAATTGTGATTGAAGTGTCAATTGAATGATGAGTCCCACTTTTAGTGAACAACATGACAACATGTGATGTGCTCACTAAAAGTTTGGGAGCGTGTTCATATTCATATATCACCTCTTGGTACACTTGTGGTGAATGTTGTGTCGAACGGAAAAGACTGTGAAGACATCATCATGTACCTCAAAAACACTCAATACAAGGAGGTCAACTCATGGCGAAGGTGAGAAAGGAAGAACTAGTATTACAATTTGAAAAAAACTTTAAAAATAAAATGAAAGAACTTCATTTAACCTATCATGATATTTCGATATATCAACAGGCATTTTCTCATTCAAGTTTTATAAACGATTATAATATGGAACGAATCGAGCATAATGAGCGATTAGAATTTTTAGGGGATGCGGTATTAGAATTAACCGTCTCGCGTTATTTATTTGATGAATACCCGCATTTACCAGAAGGGGATTTAACAAAGATGAGGGCAACAATGGTTTGTGAACCTTCACTCGTCATTTTTGCACAGCAAATTGATCTGATGCCATTGATTTTGTTAGGAAAAGGCGAAGAAAAAACGGGTGGTCGAACTCGCCCTTCATTAGTGGCTGATGTGTTTGAAGCATTTGTCGGTGCAATATATTTGGATCAAGGGTTAGAAACGGTTTGGAAATTTGCAGAAGCTGTTATTTTTCCTCATGTAAAAGATCAGCAACATTTAGGCGTGATTGATTTCAAAACGAAATTGCAAGAGTATGTTCATCAGAATTATCTTGGCGTCATTACGTATCGTATCGCTAAAGAAGACGGGCCTGCGCATAATAAAACTTTTACCTCTGAAATTATAATCAATGGGAAGCCTGTATCTCAAGGTGAAGGACGTACTAAAAAAGAATCTGAACAAAAAGCAGCTGAACAGGCATATTTGCAAATGACACATAAGGAGTAGACAATGGTGTATTTAAAGTCAATTGATGCATATGGATTTAAATCATTTGCTGAGTCAACGCAGATTGAATTTGATGAAGGTGTAACTGCAATTGTAGGACCTAATGGGAGTGGTAAAAGTAATATTACCGATGCAATTAAATGGGTGCTCGGTGAACAATCTGCACGTGTATTGCGTGGGAGTAAGATGGAGGATATTATTTTCTCCGGTTCAAAACATCGTCATGCACAAAATTTTGCAGAGGTTCAGTTGAAATTAGATAACAGCAAAGGCATTTTGAATATCGATGCTGCAGAAGTTGTTGTAACAAGACGACTTTATCGTAATGGAGATAGCGCTTTTTATCTTAATAATGAAAGACAGCGTCTCAAAGATATTAGAGAGTTATTTTTAGATTCAGGTTTGGGAAAAGAAGCATTTAGCATTATTTCTCAAGGTAAAGTGGATGAGGTTTTGAATGCCAAACCGATTGATAGGCGTCAAATTATCGAAGAGTCAGCAGGCGTTCTAAAATATAAAAAGAGAAAAGAAGCCTCACTAGAAAAACTCGATGATACAGAAATCAATCTGACACGTGTTGAAGATATTTTGTATGACTTAGAAGGTAGAGTAGAACCTTTAAAAGAAGAAGCGTCAATCGCAAAAGAATATTTGCAACTCAGTCAAACATTAGAACAAAGTGATATTAGAGTCACTGTTCACGATATTCAGTCTTATCAAAAACAAATCGAAACGCATGATGCGACCTTAAATGAATTAAAGAGCACCCAAGCTAAAATCGCGCAAAAAAAAATCTAAAATTACGCATATGATTCAGACCGCTAAAGGGAAGCGTTATGAAATCGATCAACAACTTGAAAAGGTTAACCAAAAATTGATTGAATCTACTGAGCAAGTTGAAAAGTTGTCGGGTCAATATCAATTGATTGAAGAAAGACAAAAGAATCAGTCTCAAGCCAACGCACGCATTGAAGAAGAACAAGCTGCGTTAGAGCGTCAACAGGCGCAACTTGAAAAAGATATGCAAGCAGTAGAAAGAACGATTTCAGATTTGAAAGAAAAACGTAAAACGCTTAATCATCATATCCAAAAGTTAGAGGACCAGTTATATCAATCGGATGAGTCCATTGAAGAAACATTAGAGCAAAGTAAAGATACTTACTATCAATTAATGACGGAACAAGCGGACGTTAATAATGATATTCGCTTTCTAACGCGTACGATTGATGAACATAAAGTGAAGCAATCTCGCCTAGATTCACGTTTGACTGAAGCTTATAATCAGCTAAAAGAGGCGCAACATCAAATTGAAACCATGAGTCAGCAACGTCATGACAAGCAACAACGAATGCAAGCGGTGCAGCAACAAAGTGAGCAATTCGAAAATGAATTAGCTCAAATTCAACAAAATCAAAAAGATGATGAATCAAGGTTGTATCAGGCTTATCGATATAATGATAAGCTAAAATCACGAATTGAAAGTATGAAAATACGTGAAGAAGATTTTAGCCATTTTTATCAAGGAGTTAAAGCAGTTTTACAAGCTAAAAATCAATTGACTGGCATCCATGGTGCTGTTGCCCAACAAATCAATGTTTCTAACGAATATACGACTGCCATTGAAACAGCTTTGGGCGCAACGACACAACATGTCATTGTTACTGATGAACGTGCCGCACGTGAAGCCATTAATTATTTAAAAACAAAAAGACTAGGTCGTGCTACATTTTTACCCTTATCTGTCATTAAAGGGAAAAAGCTTGATGTGTCACTCGTACGTATTGCGGAACAGCAAGCGGGATTTATTACTATTGCTAGTGATGCAGTGCAAGTTGACGCGCAGTATCGACATATCATCGACAATTTATTAGGTCGAACCTTGATTGTAGATACGTTAAAACATGCGAATGAAATTGCACGGGCAATTCAATATAAAACGCGTATCGTCACGTTAGAAGGCGAAATTGTTAATCCTGGTGGCTCTATGACAGGTGGTGGTACACAGCAACGCCAAACGATATTAGGGCAAAAAGATGAGCTGAACCGTTTGCAAGCACAACTCAAACAATATGTTGCACAAACACAGGCGCTCGAACAAGCTTGCCAAAAAAGAAAAAAAGAGCAAGATGATTTGAGTCAACGTTATGTAGAGGTACAACAACAATACAATCAGTTGAAACGCGAATTACATGATTTAGCATTAGCGATTGATCGCTATACTGAAATAGAGCAGCGTTTGAAAAATGAGCATGAAGAATTTGAATTTGAAAAAAATGACGGTTATCAAGCAGATAAAAGTGAAGCGACATTAGTTGCTAAGCAAAAGCGGAAAGATGAGATTGAAAAAGAACTCAATGCTTTAGATGCACAAATTAAAGCAATGACTGAAAAAAATAAAGAAGGTAAAGTACAGACGACACAACTTCAGCAACAATTGCATCAATACCAATCTGACTTAGCCGTTATTAAAGAACGTTTAACGACGCAGCAACAGCATCTCAAACGTTATAATAAAGAACAACATGACATCGACGCGCATCAGCAAAAATTACTTGATCAATTAGCAGTCATAAACTCTGATGAGGTGAATGACAGTTCGATTTTAGAAAATATTCAAGCGCAAATCACGCAAAAACAACAAGAAAAGCAAGCAGATTTAAATCAACAAAATGAGCTAAGACATACACGTCAAGATACAGAAGATTTAATAGAATCGAATGAAAAAGCATTAGAAGACACGCATCAAAACTTACTGGATATCGAGAGTCAATATCAAGACATTAAATCTGCCCAATCACGACTAGACGTACTCATTGATCATGCGTTAAAACATTTAGACGAAAAATATCACATGACTTATGAACATGCAGCCGCAACGTACCCAAGTCAACCTGAAGAGATTGAGGCATTACGTCAAAAAGTGAAATTAACACAAATGTCAATCGATGAACTGGGGCCAGTCAATCTGAATGCTATTGAACAATATGAAGAGGTCGAAGCGCGTTACACGTTCCTTTCTGAGCAAAGAAACGACTTACGTGATGCGAAATCAACGTTAGAGCAAATTATTCAAGAAATGGATGTCGAGGTTTCTGACCGTTTTAGTACAACATTTCATGCGATTCAAGACCATTTTGCTGAGGTGTTTAAGTCCTTGTTTGGCGGAGGACAAGCAGAATTAACTTTGACTGAAAAAGATTATTTAACTGCTGGCGTCGAAATCAAAGTCCAACCGCCAGGCAAAAAATTACAGCATCTCTCGCTTTTAAGTGGCGGTGAAAGAGCTCTAAGTGCAATTGCTTTATTATTTGCAATCTTGAAAGTTAGATCCGCGCCGTTTGTTATTCTTGATGAAGTCGAAGCGGCATTAGACGAAGCCAATGTGATGCGCTATGCATCGTATTTAAGAACGTTATCAAAGGAAACACAGTTTATCGTCATTACCCATCGTAAAGGCACAATGGAAATGTGTGACCGTCTTTACGGTGTGACGATGCAAGAAATGGGTGTTTCCCGTTTAGTCAGTGTGAATTTGAATACTATAGATGAAGTGATAAAGGAGGACTCAAAATAAATGAGCTTTTTTAAACGATTAAAAGATAAGTTTGCCAAACCCGAGCGAGAACAAGATGAACTGTTACAACAAGATGAGACAATGCAAGATGAAGCGGAGCGTAAAAAGTTAAATGAAGCAGACACTTCATTAAAGCCTCAAGACGATAGTTCGTCTATTGATGATGAGTTCGATGATGGGTTAATATCTATTGAAGAGTTTGAAGAGTTAGAATCTCAAAAAATTGGTGCGAAATTCCGTGAAGGTTTAGAAAAATCACGTGAAAACTTCCAAAATCAATTAAATAACTTATTAGCGCATTATCGAAAAGTGGATGAAGATTTCTTTGAAGCGTTGGAAGAAATGTTAATCCAAGCCGACGTTGGATTTAATACTGTGATGGAATTAGTTGATGAATTACGTTTAGAAGCTAAGCGACGTAATATTACAGAAACTGAAGATTTACGCGAAGCCATTGTAGAAAAGATTGTTGAAATATACCAACAAGATGACGATCAATCAGAAGTCATGAATATTGAAGATGGCCGTTTAAACGTGATTTTAATGGTCGGTGTCAATGGTGTAGGGAAAACGACAACGATTGGTAAGTTAGCACATCGTTATCAATTGCAAGGTAAAAAAGTCATGCTCGCAGCAGGTGATACTTTCCGTGCGGGTGCCATTCAACAGCTTGAAGTATGGGGTGAACGCGTGGGTGTTGACGTCGTTCGTCAAGGAGAAGGATCTGACCCTGCCGCTGTCATGTATGATGCCATTAACGCCGCTAAAAATAAAGGTGTCGATATTTTAATTTGTGATACAGCAGGTCGACTTCAAAATAAACAAAATTTAATGAATGAACTTGAAAAAGTTAAGCGTGTTATCTCACGTTCGATTCCTGAAGCACCCCATGAGGTTTTACTTTGCTTAGATGCAACAACAGGTCAAAATGCTTTAGCACAAGCTAAGGCGTTTAAAGAAGTTACAAATGTGACAGGTATCGTTTTAACGAAATTAGATGGTACAGCTAAAGGGGGTATTGTGTTAGCGATACGTAATGAATTGCAAATCCCAGTTAAATATGTAGGACTTGGTGAAAAAATGGATGATTTACAACCATTTAATGCTGAAAGTTACGTTTATGGTTTGTTTGCTGACATGATCGAACAAAATGTACCAGAATCTAATGATGATGATTCTAAGAATGAGGCATAGCCTATGCATGAAAATGACTTGATCAAAACAATTCGTATGAATTACTTATTTGATTTTTATCAATCACTCTTAACAGAAAAGCAGCGTAATTACTTACGACTCTTTTATTTAGAAGATTATGCATTAAGTGAAATTGCAGAGACATTTGAAGTGAGTCGTCAAGCAGTGTATGATAACATAAGAAGAACTGGCGATTTGGTAGAAGACTATGAAGCAAAATTGGGTTTATACCGTCGTTTTAAACGAAGACAAGAAATTTATCAATTAATGCATCAAAATATTAAAGAACCAGAACGTATTCAATCATATATTAAAGAACTTGAAGAACTAGAATAAGGAGGGTCACTTTATGGCTTTTGAAGGATTATCCGATCGACTGCAAGCGACAATGCAGAAAATAAAAGGTAAAGGTAAAGTGACTGAAGCTGATATCAAAGCGATGATGCGGGAGGTCCGTCTTGCTTTATTAGAAGCGGACGTAAACTTTAAAGTCGTCAAAAACTTTGTTAAGACAGTTTCAGACCGAGCTTTAGGCTCTGACGTCATGAAGTCATTAACACCAGGCCAACAAGTGATTAAAATCGTACAAGAGGAGCTCACTGCTTTAATGGGTGGCGATAATAGTACGATTACGATGGCTAAAAAACCACCTACAGTTGTGATGATGGTAGGTTTACAAGGGGCAGGTAAAACGACAACTGCAGGGAAACTAGCTTTATTAATGCGTAAAAAATACAATAAAAAGCCGTTGCTCGTTGCAGCTGATATTTATCGTCCTGCCGCTATTAATCAATTACAGACTGTCGGAAAACAAATTGACATCCCTGTCTACACTGAGGGCGATCAAGTTAAACCTCAACAAATCGTGACGAATGCATTGCAACATGCAAAAGATGAGCATTTAGACTTTGTTATTATTGATACAGCAGGTCGTCTGCATATTGATGAAGCGCTAATGAATGAGCTTCAAGAAGTGAAAGAAATTGCTAAACCAAATGAAATCATGTTAGTCGTGGATGCAATGACAGGTCAAGACGCTGTAAATGTGGCAGAGTCATTTGATCAACAGTTAGATGTTACGGGTGTTACATTAACTAAACTAGATGGTGACACACGTGGTGGGGCAGCACTTTCTATTAGAGCAGTAACACAAAAACCGATTAAATTTATAGGTATGAGCGAAAAGCTAGATGGCTTAGAATTGTTCCATCCTGAACGTATGGCATCACGTATATTAGGTATGGGTGACGTTTTAAGTCTGATTGAAAAAGCACAACAAGAAGTGGATGAAGAAAAAGCTAAAGACTTAGAAAAGAAAATGCGCACGTCGTCATTCACACTTGATGACTTTTTAGAACAGTTGGATCAAGTGAAAAATTTAGGGCCACTTGATGATATTATGAGAATGATTCCAGGTATGAATAAAATGAAAGGCTTGGATAAACTTAATATGAGCGATAAACAAATCGATCACATTAAAGCAATTATTCAGTCTATGACACCGACAGAAAGAGAAGACCCTGCTAAACTAAATGTTTCTAGAAAACGTAGAATTGCGAACGGTTCTGGACGCTCAATTCAAGAAGTCAACCGTCTGTTAAAACAATTCAACGATATGAAGAAAATGATGAAACAATTTACAGGTGGCGGAAAAGGTAAAAAAGGTAAGCAAAACCAATTACAAAATATGCTTAAAGGCATGAATCTGCCATTCTAAAGTGAGTTCGAGTCATCAAATTTTTGATAGCCTTGCCACAATGAACGTGTTTGCTTAGGCGCCGAAAACTACAGGTCAGGTTGAGGCTGGCGAAGTTATATCATATGAAGATTTATAATAAATAGCGCTCAGGCGATTTTCTATTCAAAATCATCTGAGCGCTATTTATTTTTGCATTGTCTCAAGCGCATTCAATGTTTGTCTTTTTCTTTTGTGCATCAAACACAGCCATAATTGACTGTTTGAAAGCTTTTGCGAGGCTTCACCAACATCTTTATTTCAATATATATATTGGTAAAGAAATTTCTCTTTACAAACGATGTATGACCTGTTATTATAGTTTCTTGTAGATAACAAAACTTAATGAGAATTAAAGGAGAGAATAATAAATGGCAGTTAAAATTCGTTTAACACGTTTAGGTTCAAAAAGAAATCCATTTTACCGTATTGTAGTAGCAGATGCACGTTCACCACGTGATGGTCGTATCATCGAGCAAATCGGTACTTACAACCCAGCAGCAGTAAATGCGCCAGAGGTTAAAATTGATGAAGAATTAGCACTTAAATGGTTAAAAGACGGTGCAAAACCAACAGATACAGTTCACAATATTTTATCACGTGAAGGTATTTTAAAAACTTTCGATGAGCAAAAGAAAGCAAAATAATTTTGTTTTAACATTGAGCAGTCAAAGCCATCATAAAAAGTGCTCATAATCTGCTTTTTGATGATGCTTTGCTATTTGAAGTATAAAGTCATCTACATTGACTTTATTACTTCAGTGTTTTCATAGGCGAGACATAAATAGGATTCAAACCCTATGACAAATTGAATCATCGGTGTTAAGGGTGAGACGAAATGTTACTGAAATGTAACCGAGTCTCACCCTTTTTATACATAACAATAAGAAATGGGAGGTGCACATCATGAAAGTAGAAGTGGGTAAAATTGTAAATACGCACGGCATTAAAGGCGAGTTAAAAGTTCAATCACATTCTGATTTCACAGATATTCGCTTTCAACCAGGTGAAACATTACAAATTGATACACCAACGGAAACAATGAATGTCGTTGTTAAATCACATCGTATGCATAAAGGTTTGCATATGCTCACATTTGAAGGCTATACCAATATTAATGAAGTTGAACATTTAAAAGGTTCTCATTTATTTCAAGAAAGAGATCATAAAGATATTGAACTCGGTACGCATGAATACTACTATTCTGACATCATTGGTTGTACGGTTTTTGACGAAGATAGACCAATCGGACGTGTCACAGAAATCTTTGAGACAGGCGCAAATGATGTTTGGGTTGTTAAAGGAGAGAAAGAACATCTCATTCCTTACATAGCGGATGTCGTAAAAGAGGTTGATATTGAGAATCGTAAAATTATGATTACACCACTTGAAGGGTTGTTAAACGAATGAAGATCGATTATTTAACATTGTTTCCAGAAATGTTTGACGGTGTGTTGAATCAATCTATTTTAAAACGTGCGCGTGAAAAAGAAATTTTACAGACACAGACGATTAATTTTCGAGATTACGCAGATAATAAGCATCATCAAGTCGATGATTATCCATTTGGTGGCGGGCAAGGTATGGTGTTAAAACCTGAACCTATCTTCAATGCAATGGATGCGATTGATGTCACGGATGAAACACGAGTGATATTGATGACGCCACAAGGTAAACCGTTTGATCAAAAATTGGCAGAGTCTTTATCGAAAGAAAAGCATCTCGTTTTTATTTGCGGTCATTATGAAGGTTATGATGAAAGAATAAGAGAAAAATTGGTCACGGATGAAATTTCAGTCGGTGATTTCGTGTTAACTGGAGGCGAATTGCCTGCGATGGTAATGACAGATGCCATTGTAAGATTGATACCTGGTGTATTAAGTAAGCAGGCATCACATGAAGATGATTCATTTTCAAGCGGTTTGTTGGAATTTCCTCAGTACACGCGCCCAAGAACGTTTAAAGATATGTCTGTTCCAGATGTATTACTTTCGGGAAATCATGCCCATATTGAACAATGGCGTCACGAACAATCATTAAAAAGAACTTTTGAAAAACGCCCAGATTTATTAGCAGCCTATGATTTAAGTGAAAAAGATCAAAAGTATATTGAATCTTTAAAAGAACATTGAAAAACAAATTGATTTATGCTAGTATATTTTGAGTGTGGAAACACAAAAATCACTATGATCCGCTGCTATATTTTGTCGAGGCAAGAACATAGGTTGAAGGAGAGAATAAAAAAATGACAAATCACAAATTAATTGAAGCAGTGACTAAGTCACAATTACGCGATGATATCCCAGCATTCCGTGCAGGTGACACTTTACGTGTACACGTTCGTATTATTGAAGGTAGCCGTGAGCGTATCCAAGTATTCGAAGGTGTTGTTATCAAACGTCGTGGTGGCGGTATTTCTGAAACTTTCACAGTTCGTAAAATTTCATCTGGTGTAGGTGTTGAACGTACATTCCCATTACACACACCAAAAATTGAAAAAATCGAAGTGAAACGTCGCGGTAAAGTACGTCGTGCGAAACTTTACTACTTACGTAGCTTACGTGGTAAAGCAGCGCGTATCCAAGAAATTCGTTAATTTCGAAGCGCAAAGTAACAAAATAAACATAAAACAAAGAGACTGAGACAAAATTGTCTCAATAATCGATGAAATCCGAGGTTTTCGTAAAAAACGAAAAATCTCGGATTTTTTCCTTTTATCATCAGTTTAGCCGCACTAGATGCGACTAATTTCCTTAGGCACCGCGTTAGTTTTTATTGGCATTAATTAAATTATACGAAAGTGCCTTATTTTTTAAAGTATAATGGTGAATGATTACATATATAAGCGAAGTATTTATAGCGAGACTCCTGAGGGAACAGGGCGAGCCGAAGACTACAGGCTGAGGCTGTCCCCTCGGAAAGCGAGCATATATAATACGAAGCATGATAATAAAAAGGAAGCTCGAAGACGATTTTTATCAAAATCTTCTTCGAGCTATTTATTTTGGTATTTATGTCCCAGACTCTTTCCTACGATTAGTCAAGTCTTTATGTTTAAAATAAGCATTACTAAATTAGCCCGTTCAATTTAATTTTTTTGAATAAGGTGTTATGATGTATATGATTATATGGTTACATTAGTGTGGTGCTTTTTGATAATCATATAATTGATTGTTAGTAATAAGATAATGAATGGTTTTTAACAAACGATTCACACTAGCTATGACTGCAGTCTTATGAGGTTTCTCATTTGGCTGCTTTCTTAATTTGTAGTAATAGTCTGCAACATGATTTTTATAACGATTTCGTCCTCTAATGATATTCATGATGATTAGAAACAATAAACGTCTAGCTTTCTTATTACCTCTTTTATTAATTGTATCTCTGCTCATAGAATTACCTGATTGATAACGTTTTATATCAATTCCGACATACGCATTGAGTTGTTTGTTTGTTTCAAAATGTGTTATATCTCCAAGCTCTCCAATCAGTAAAGCAGTGGTTAATTCTCCTAACCCAGGAATAGAAACTATATTTTCAAACGCATCAGTTGTCTTAGCTAATTTAATCATCTCTTTATCAAACAAATCTTTTTCATGCATAGATTTAAGTAATTTATCACATAGATGTCTTAATTTCTCTACGAGAAATGAAGATTGTTTAACTGTAGGGAAGCTATTTTGTGCTATTGAAATCAAATCATTCGTATACTTTTGAGCTTTTTTAATGGACATGCCTTTAGCTGTTGAATTAAGTATGGTATGAGTTAATTCGTCATGTGTTAATGCGAAAACACAATTGGGATGAGGAAATACTTTAGCTATATTTAAAGCAATCTTAGAGTACCTATTTTTAAATAACTTTTCTAAGCCTGGAAATGTTTGATGAAGCACTTCAACTAATTCTACCTTTAGTTTATTTTGATCATTTTCCATTTCTAAATGAAATCTTGCACGTTCTCTAAGCTCAAAATATATTTCTTCAGTATGACGTTGAATTTTAGCGTCCTTCATATTGAATGCCAAAAGCGCAAGTTTATGTGCATCAGCTTGATCGGTTTTCCATGATCTTAAAGAACTTGTTCTGAATTTAGCTTCTAACGGGTTCATCTCAATATAATTAATTTGATTTACGCGACAAAATCGAGTCATACCTCTTGAATAAATACCAGTAGATTCAAAAGTGATTTGTAGGTGGTCTAAATCATTCAAATACTTTAATAAATAATTATAACCATTTTTATTATTTTGAATGGTAAATTCTCTTTGAAATTGATCGTTATGATAATGAGCTACGACACTACTTCTTTTACTAATATCAACACCTAAGTAATTGATAAATATAGCCTCCTTTAAAGAATTGAGAAGCTTTGAACTTTACTTAGCCTTTTTCATCTCATTTTCCTATACACGGTTTCAAGAACCCAACATACTTCAAACGAATTTCAAAAGGAGAGTAAAGCTGATCAGTTTAAATTGCGGATTCAAAGATCCAAGAGTCTACTCGATCTACTTCTCTCTACAACTATAAAAAATAGCTGTGAAGAAATCTATCGTCATAAATTTCTTCACAGCTAATCTTAGTATGTTTTATATTTCAAATTTTATAGACATCTTGATATGAGAGCAATCATCTGTGAATTCGTGACCTCATCTTGATGAAATGACGAAAGCTCGTTTGGGATATTGGAACAATAGTAATGTAGATTTATAATAATCTAGAAATGAGGTCTATCTCGTAAATCACTTTTACATTCCATCAATATGATTATTAAAAATGTGTCTAATATCGTGAATTTCAAGTAATACTTTCTATTTATAGTTATATTTGCGATTATTGAATTCTTAATGCGTTTTTCTTAACCATTTTCGATACAATAATGCGCTGATGAGACCGATCAACGTAAGTCCTGTTAACGTTTTCCAATAAGGTAGAGCATAGTGTAGTGTTATCTCAGTATCTCCTTTTTGTACAGGAATAAGCGTCATTAGCCCATTGCCTTGTTTAACTGCTCTTGGTTCTCCATGCGCTTCTGCTGACAATCCTTCTCGATAAGGAAAAGGTAATACAAGGTACTGTGCTTGATTTGAATGAAAATGTGCTTTCAATTGTTGTGCACCGCGTTCAATTCGAACGGGCTGTACCCTTTTTTGAGCTTTTTTAAGTGTTTGATAGTTTTCGCCATATATACCTTTAACACGGAAACGATAGTTCCCTTGCTTAAGTTTGACTTGAACAGTATCTTTGGCGGGAACCCGTACTGTAACCGGTGTGACAAAACGACGATAGGCATAATTTAATGATGTACGTCTTTGATAGAAATCATCCACTTTTAAGTAATGTGGCAGACTAGGGCTCAGTAATTCAACATCCATCTCAATGTAATAATCTTTAAAAGCTGAATGTTGTTGGTGCGGGATTTGAATATCTACGCCGCCATCTTTTTTATGAACTGATAAGCGATCTTGTTTTAATGTTGCATCGCGAGGTTGAATGGTTGCTTTAGAAACGAAATTAGTATTCGGTTCAAAAGATTGATTCGCTTTTGCATCTGGCATCACGACCCCTTGTAACATGGCTTGCTCGCGATCTAGAGGCGATTTTAAGTCGTCAGGATTGTATACTTTGTTTGTTAAGTGCGCACTCGGATATTGGATAAGATTTTTAGCATGTGCCCATGTTGTTTTGCCATCTTTAATCTCGTTTTCAGGTTGCATACCATAAGGTAAAAGTGTATCTGGCGCTTTTTTGATACGATCTGAAACGCCCCATAAAGCATATAAGTTTGCACGATCGCCTAATAATCGATAAGTACTATTACTATCATATTCCATATTAATCTGCATTTCTTTATCATAATAATGAAGAATACGACCATCAAAAATGCTAGAGTAGAGCGCCACACCATTAAACCCATAAATGAGACTTGAATTCACTGCATAAGGATCCATATAGTCTATACGCGCAACAGATGTCTGATGTTGTTTAATTCGGTTAATTTCTCGTTGTAATGTAGGACTATGATATTTCGCAGCTTGCAAATCTTTCATTGTTGACTGATAAGGTGCGATATTATTATGATGATAATCGATAAGTAGGACAAATTGTTGTACTACAAAGAAGATTAGAATTATCCATCGCATGTTTTGAGTTAATTTCTTTTGTCTAAGTGCATAATGACTCAAAATGATTAGGATGATGATACTGACAATCATCCACCACATGGCACCTCTCGAAAAGAGCAGGGTTGCGACAGCTAAAAGAATTATCGGGATGAGTGACTGTAAAAACGCTCTGCGTGTCAATTCATTGAAATATTTAATCCATAGCGTAATGAGTGCACTTGTTGTCAGTGCAAGGAAATATACCCAGCGTCGTTGTGGAAATGAAAACCCGTTAAATGCACTATCAAAATAAGGTGATAAAGAACCAATTAAAAGAAGCCATGTTAAAACAGCAAACATTTTATATTCGTAATGACGATAGAGTTTAAATGAACATAACGCAACTAATGCAATAAATGTAACTGTAATATAAAATCCATTTGTAAAGATATGATATTTCTGAGAAAAATCTATGATGGGCGAAATCATGACCTCATTCGATTCTCGATCATTATTTAAAAACGAATGTACGCCTGTTATAAATCCAAACGAAGCGATACAAAAGCTGATGATGGCAGCGGGTATCAACAGGTAGAGTTTTTGCCATCTTGTGACACAATCTTTAGGATGTGTATGTATCATACGATAAATTAAGTAGACTGTCAGGCCAATTAATTCGTAATAACTGAAATAAAAGTTCGAATATAAAGTTAAAGCAATCGCAATAATAAACAAACCGATTTTACGGTTTCTGAAAAAACGTTCCATGCCCCAAATAGATAAAGGTAAATAAATTAAAATATCTCCAAAGAATGACCAAGTAAAATTAAAATAGTAAACGACGGAAGAGCTTGCGTAGAGAAATGCTCCTAAATAACGTTCATAACGTTTAAACTCAAATGCTCTAAACATGCCGTATGCAGCGATAAAAGTCATGATACACCGTAAATAAGCCGTAAATATTTGGTTACCAGGCCAAAAAGCAATCCCTTGAGGATGCATATGAAATAGCCATTGTCCTAAAGCAACAAATAAGAAATTAAGATACATCATGGGAGAAGTAGCATAATAATAGGCTAAATCAGTAAAGTAATCACCGCCAAGCCCTAAAGATAAATCATAGAAGGACTTAAAATGAGTAAAACGATCGTATAAAAACATTTGGAATGGCATCATTTGCTTAAATCCGTCTCCGTTACCACTATAAATGATTCCATGAACGATAAAGCGATAGAGGACTGGTAAATAAACAATCAATCCCACTAAACTTGCAACGACCATCAGTTTAAGCCCTTTTTTAAAGGACAACGTTTTAGTTTGCTTTTTCAACTTTTTCACTCTTTCTTTTTTGATAATGTTGTCGACACCAACGGCTAAACATGAAACTAAGTCCGACGCTGAATATCGAAATGATAATCAGTGTTATAAAATACGGTGGACGGTAAGTCAATTGGATTTCCTTTGCATGCGCTGAAACTGGGATGCCTGTCATCATATAGTTCACTTTTTCAACCTTTACCTTTTTACCATCAACTTTAGCGACCATACCTTGACGATAAGGGATGTTTATAACTGCCATACCCCCCTGATGTGATCTCAAACGAATCAAAAATTTACCTTGTTTTTCCACCAAATGATGCTTCATGTGATGGTTGGCATTTTTGAGAATTTGATAATTTTCTCCGTATAAACCACATAATTGGAAATGATAAAGACCTTGAGGAGAAAATTGAAGACGAATATTGCCATTTTCATCTGGCTGAGTCCGATATAATAATTCATTTTGACCCGTACGATAAATGGAATCATTAAACAAACGATTGTTTTGATAGCCATTTACTGTAATCGTGCTGTTACTATCAGGCAATCCTTTTTTTACATAAACAATAAGATAAAAATCTTTATTATTTTTTCGAATCGCATACGGAACATGAATTCGCAAGCCACCATTTGATTGTGAGACTTTAATGTTATTCTCATCCATTTTATGTGCATGAATATATGAAGGATAGACCTTTTTAATAAGATTACTGGCTTTTGTCGGATAAGGGTGTCCTTTATTATCTAAGACGACACCTTCAATCATGGCATGTTCACGATCTAAAGGCTGTTTTAAATCACTTGATCGATAGTAACGATTCATGACACGAACTGGCGGAAGGATATCCTGATTTTCATATATTTGATATTGACCTTGTTGTTTCACCCATTTAAAGTTTGCGGGTAATTCATGTTGATAATCTTTCAACATTTGATAACGAACAGAAAATAAACTCGCGATATTGGAGCGGCTTCCTGTCGATTGGTAACGGCTTACAGATTCATCTTTCAAATTAATCATCAATTCGCGATAATAAAGTGCTACAAGATGGTGATCAAATATACTCGAATATAGACTTAAGCCTCTAAAATTCTGATACATTGGTGTGTTATCTTGCGCATTTACTCGCCAATCGATACGTTCTCCGCCCCGTAACTGGGACTTCATGTTGTTAACAAGTTCTTGTTGAAGCGGTGTATTGTAAAGACTTGCTTGTACATAAAACCGATTTGCCCTTTTTTCATGGTCTTGATGAAAGATTTGATACTTTGTAAAAACAAGAGAGACAAGTAAAGTCAATATGAATAACGATATCAAATAAATACTGAATAGAAATGAGAAAATATACTTTCTCGGTTTATTTTTTAATAATAAGGCTAATAGCCCGATGAAAAAGACCACGGGTAACGTATATATCCAAACGACATAGCGCTCATAAAAATAAGCGCTTATCCATACAACTAAAATTGCCGGAATAGAAGTGAAGATATACGTTCTGTAGTCTACAGATTTGAAGTGATGGAGATAGCATGCGATTAAACCACTCGAAGCAAATGCGATTAAATAGTGCCAGCGCTTTTGTGGCGCAGAAAAGCCGTTAAAGAGGCTGTCAACATACGGAATAAATGCGCATACAATCGTGATGAAACTTAGAATAGCAAATAGTCTAAAATAAAAATGACGGTATAATTTAAACGTCAGCAAAGCTTGAATCGTAAGGAATAATATAACGATTAAATAATTATCGTAAAATAAATTTGAGCTAGAATTAAATGGCTCAACGAATGGGATACGGCCACTATAAGGAATCCTGCTATTATTTAAAAAGCTGTGAACACCATGAAAGAAAAAGCAAAGACTTGCACCTACGCCTAAAATGGACCCAATAAAAAGGGGAACAAAAGATTGCTTTCGACGTATTAAATCTTCATCATGCTGGTAAATTAAACGCAAAAGATAATAAATGATACCCATTAACACTTGATAATAAGCAAAATAAAAATTGTTGATGAATGATATGGCGACAACAGTCACAAATAGTCCTATTTTTCCAGTTCTAAAAAAGCGCTCGATACTTAAAAAAAGGAGAGGCATCCAAATGAATACATCACTGAAAAATGGCCAATAGACTGTAAATCGAAAATATATCGGCGAAGTTGCAAATAAAAACGCAAATAAAATTGCAGTGTGACGTTTTAAGTTTATGTATCTTGCATATGCGTATGTCGCAAGGATAATACAAGCACATTTTATAATTGAAACAATCAGTGCGAGTTTCAACCAATACATCATTTGAGTTGGATCGACAAGTCCCCAATGATGTAATAACCAAGTTATAAGTGCAGTAATTATGAAAATGATATTCGTTGAAAAGTAGTAAGATAGATCTGTAAAAAAATCTCCACCCAATCCGAAATCGGTCGCATAAAAAAAGGTACCCTCAGACCATTTTTGATATAAAAACATCTGAATCGGTACCATTTGTTCTAGACCATCGTTAGGCCCAGTGAACAATAAACCATCAACGCAAAAGCGATAAGTGATATACGCGTGACCTATTAAAGATAAAATCAATGCTGTGATAATCATGTTTACAGATTGAAAAAAGCGCTTCATCATTGAACCCCACTTTATATATTATCGATCTTTAAGGATATATTTAGATAAGACATAAGTGATTGGAATCGTTACAATTAAACCGATAAAAGGTGCAATCGATTCGTTAAAATTTAAATATTGTACAAAAATAAAAATAAGTAACGTTTGAGTGCCCATATTCACAACTTGTGTTAGCGGAAATGCTAAAAACTTTTTTAAGGTTGGTTTGACTTTATAAACAAAGTAACAATTTAAATAGTAAGAAATAACAAAAGCGACAATAAAACCAACGATATGGCTAATAAGATAATGAATATGAAGTAAGTTTAAAAGGATAAGGTATACGACGTAATAGTTCATCGTGTTAATACCACCTACGAGAATAAACCTAAAAATTTCAGTAATTCTTTCTATATTATACATCAAAAAATACCTGCTTTCATGGAATCAAACGTTGTGTGATTAATAGCTATTGACGTTCAAGTTAATTATACTTAAAGTAGTGTAGGTACCTCATCGCATTCTAAGACCATACATGCGATTCATGTATGCAGACGTTAAAGCCTATCGTGATGAATGCGTATGAATAGAACAACTTAAAGTGATATATTTCTATCAAAATCAATAATTAATATAACATAGATAAATTGAAAAGACGATGTCTAGCGCATTATTTAAAGGAGTTTAAAATTATGGTGATTCAGTGGTTTCCCGGTCACATGGCCAAAGCGAAAAGAGAAGTAACAGAGCAATTAAAAAAAGTGGATGTTGTATTTGAGTTAGTAGATGCACGAATTCCATTAAGTTCAAGAAATCCGATGATTGATGAAGTGATTCAACAAAAGCCACGCGTAGTCATTTTTAATAAAAAAGATATGTCTCAGTTAAATGAAATGGAAAAGTGGTATACATTTTTTAAAGAAAAAGGGGCCTATCCTGTTGCGGTCGATGCTAAGCACGGTAAAGGTTTAAAGCAGGTCGAAGTCGCAGCTATAGAAGTAACGAAAGAAAAATTCGAACGTGAAAAAGCTAAAGGCTTAAAACCGAGAGCGATTCGCGCGATGATAGTGGGTATCCCAAATGTAGGTAAATCAACGCTAATAAACAAATTGGCAAAACGCACAATCGCACAAACAGGAAATAAACCAGGTGTAACGAAGCAGCAACAATGGATTAAAGTGGGCCAATCATTACAATTATTAGACACACCAGGGATTTTATGGCCTAAATTTGAAGATCAGTTAATTGGTAAAAAGCTAAGTTTAACAGGTGCCATTAAAGATAGCATTGTGCATTTGGATGAAGTTGCCATTTATGGGTTAGAGTTTTTAATCGAACATGATTATGAAGGTTTATTGGCACATTATAAAATTGATGTGCCGCGTGATGCAGATAATATTGAATGGTTTGACGCAATTGGGCGTAAAAGAGGCCTCTTACAGCGTGGAAATGAAGTAGACTATGAAGCTGTGATTGAATTGATTATTCATGAAATTAGAAATGCGAAAATAGGGACATATTGTTTCGATATTTATGATGAATTGAGTGCGCAATAAATGAGACCCTCAAAAACCATTGCTCAAATCAAAGAAGAAATACAAACCATTCAAACTATCCAAAGTTTAAAAGCACATCCGGATTATCATGATGCTCGAAAGGGCGTACAACGTATTTTTTTAAGTCGTGAAAAGCAAATCGAAAAAATACAGGCACAGCTATTAAAATATGATGAAATGTGCCAATTTGAAAATGAAATTTTAGCACATCATCCGGAAGCATTGATTTGTGGAATAGATGAGGTGGGTAGAGGACCTTTAGCAGGGCCTGTTGTTGCGAGTGCGGTCGTTTTACAACCTGAGCATCACTATATCGGTATCAATGACTCTAAACAACTTTCCCCAGCTAAACGCAAAAACTTGAATACACAGTTGCAAGCAAACGTACGTGCATGGCAAATTGGAGTGGCCACACCACAAGAAATCGACCAATTCAATATATATGAAGCAACCAAATTAGCCATGTATCGCGCAATTGAAAATTTAACTGTAGTGCCTACGCATTATTTAATTGATGCGATGACATTAGATAAAATCACTGCACCACAGCAGTCCATTATAAAAGGGGATGCTCGAAGTGTTTCAATAGCAGCAGCGAGTATTATTGCGAAAGAATATCGGGATGATTTGATGGCGTCTTATGATCAACAATACCCTGGCTATGATTTTTCAAATAACGCCGGTTACGGAACGAAAAAACATTTAGACGGTTTGGAAGCGTACGGTGTGACAGATATTCACCGAAAAAGTTTTGAACCGATTAAGTCAATCGTCGCAAAGCAGCTATAAGAATGAGTTACTGATTTGATTCTATTTTGAAGGTTAATTAATCGTATTCGTTTGCAAATTTGTGAAACTATGTTTTACTATAATTAATTTCCAATTAAAGAAAGGAATTTGAAATTTATGGATGAAACATTACAGAAATTGTATAAAGTACTCGTTCACTTTGAAGAAACAGAAGTGGAGATTACACATGATGAAAAGAAATTAGAAAAAATAAAGCAAGAAATTGAACAAAATTTAAATATCTCTATTGAAGAAGAACAACAAGCTGACCTGATTCGTCTATTAAAAGACCATAATTTTGCTGTGGAATCAACAGAAGATGAACAAAAAACGATTAATGTCCCAATGGATGATGACACGCAAGTCACTTTCCAAGCAGACAAGTAATTTGATAAATCATTCATCCGCTTCTCTGAATAATAAACTTTAAAAATAACCGGAAGTGAGGTCGCCATATCACATGTATGGCAAACTCATTTCCGGCCTTTGTTTTATGCATTTTTCTATGCTTCAAAACAATGCATCTTATATCAATAATCTTTGCGGTGAATTGAATCTTGATGGTTAAAGCCATTTGGATAACGACGCTCAAGTTTTTCGATGTTTAACTGTGCAATTTCATTCAAATCGGTATCAATGGCAGATGCACATGTAGAAAGATACCACAATACATCTCCAAGTTCCTTTTTAAAAGCCTCCTTATCAAAGTCGTGACCATGATACAAATGCTTTTTGATAATATCCGCGACTTCGCCAGATTCTCCATTAAGTCCCAATACGGCCATTTGTATATGTTTATGAAAGTCGGGATGATCTTTTAAAGTTCGCATTGCTTTTTGTTGATATGTATTAAAATCCATTAAAGATACCTCCTATTTTTCAGTCTTTCAATGTTTAAGGAAAGCTAAGTCCATATTATCATAGTCAACTGCGATAAAAGTGAAATTTAATGCAATACGGAAAAGATGCGTCCACCATAAGGTTCTCTCTGTGCCATCCTTTTATCACTCATGCGCACTAAAAGGTGAGGCGCTCAAATTAAATGGATTAAATCAGTGTTAAAAGTCTGATAAATAGAGAGAACTCTATGTCTATCTGTTTACAATAGCGCTTACATTTCCTATAATTGAAATTGAACTTAACCTTAAGAAACAGGAGGATGGAGTATGAATATCCATGAGTATCAAGGAAAAGAAATTTTTCGCTCAATGGGCGTAGCAGTACCAGAAGGGCGCGTAGCTTTTTCAGCTGAAGAAGCTGTAGAAAAAGCAAAAGAGTTAGATACAGATGTTTATGTTGTAAAAGCACAAATTCACGCTGGGGGACGTGGTAAAGCAGGCGGTGTAAAAATTGCTAAGTCTTTATCAGAAGTTGAAACATACGCGAATGAATTGTTAGGTAAAGTGCTCGTTACACATCAAACGGGTCCAGAAGGTAAAGAAGTAAAACGCTTATACATCGAAGAAGGTGCAGATATTCAAAAAGAATATTACGTTGGCTTTGTGATTGATCGCGCAACAGATCGCGTAACTTTAATGGCATCTGAAGAAGGCGGAACTGAAATTGAAGAAGTTGCGGCTAAAAGTCCAGAAAAGATTTTTAAAGAAACAATCGACCCTGTCGTAGGTTTATCGCCTTATCAAGCGCGTCGAATTGCGTTTAACATTAACATTCCTAAAGCATCAATTAATAAAGCAGTAAAATTTTTGATTTCTTTATACAATGTGTTCATTGAAAAAGATTGTTCTATTGTTGAAATTAATCCACTTGTTTTAACAGGTGAAGGGGAAGTTTTAGCGTTAGACTCTAAAATTAACTTCGATGACAATGCGTTATTCCGTCATAAAGATGTGGTGGAACTACGTGACTTGGATGAAGAAGATCCAAAAGAAATCGAAGCTTCTAAATATGAATTGTCCTATATCGCTTTAGACGGAAATATTGGTTGTATGGTTAACGGTGCCGGCTTAGCAATGGCAACAATGGATACAATTAACCATTTTAACGGTACACCTGCCAATTTCTTAGACGTAGGTGGCGGCGCTACAAAAGAAAAAGTGACTGAAGCTTTTAAAATTATTTTAGGTGATGACAACGTAAAAGGTATTTTTGTAAATATCTTCGGGGGAATTATGCGCTGTGATGTCATTGCTGAAGGTATTGTAGCTGCTGTTAAAGAAGTCGAACTTACATTACCATTAGTCGTTCGTCTTGAAGGAACAAATGTAGACCAAGGTAAAAAAATCTTAAAAGAATCAGGTTTAGCAATTGAACCCGCTAGCACTATGGCTGAAGGCGCTCAAAAAATCGTTAAACTTGTAAGCGAAGCGTAAGGAAAGGATGGGACAACTAAAATGAGCGTATTTGTAGATAAGAATTCAAAAGTTATCGTACAAGGTATTACAGGGTCAACTGCCCTTTTCCATACTAAACAAATGTTAGAATATGGGACACAAATCGTCGCAGGTGTAACACCAGGTAAAGGTGGACAAGTGGTCGAAGGTGTACCGGTTTATAATACGGTGGAGGAAGCTAAAAAAGAAACAGGCGCAAACGTTTCTGTCATTTATGTACCTGCACCATTTGCTGCAGATGCTATTTTAGAGTGTGCAGATGCAGAATTAGATTTAGCTATCTGTATTACTGAGCATATTCCTGTTATTGATATGGTTAAAGTGAAACGTTATCTTGAAGGTAGAAAAACACGTTTAATTGGACCAAACTGCCCAGGTGTCATTACATCGGATGAAACAAAAATTGGTATTATGCCAGGTTATATTCATAAAAAAGGACATGTCGGTGTTGTTTCACGTTCAGGTACATTAACTTATGAAGCTGTTCATCAATTGACTGAAGAAGGCATCGGTCAATCTACAGCGGTAGGTATTGGTGGAGACCCAGTTAATGGTACAAACTTCATTGATGTTTTAGAAGCTTTTAATAACGATGATGAAACAAAAGCTGTAGTGATGATTGGTGAAATTGGTGGTACTGCTGAAGAAGAAGCGGCAGAATGGATTAAAGCCAATATGACTAAACCGGTTATCGGCTTTATCGGGGGTCAAACAGCCCCTCCAGGGAAACGTATGGGACACGCAGGTGCTATTATCTCTGGTGGTAAAGGAACTGCAGAAGAAAAAATTAAAACGCTTAACGATTGTGGCGTAAAAACAGCTGCAACACCTTCTGAAATTGGTGCAACGTTAATTGAAGCAGCTAAAGAAGCTGGCATTTATGAATCATTATTAACTGTGAAGGCATAACAGCATAGATAAAAGTTAAATATTAAAAAAGGGTTGGCTTAAGTCAGCCCTTTTTGTGCTTGATTTATAAATGAGCCCATTCTTTGTGTTGAACTGCTCAATGAACAGATATATAGAACGCTGTTTAATTGAAAGAATAACTATTAAATTCTTTTTAGACATACATGATAGGGCAAAAATACCTTATAATCTTAATGAGGTGACTAAAAGAAGATGAAACAACTGTTCCTTTTACTATTATATGCCGGCTTTACAACACAACAGATTCAAAAGATGTATCCCATCTTACTCACTTTAAAAGGTAATATCGACGACGTTAGCAACTATCTCAATGAAATGTTGAAAATAACGCCTTCTCAAACTATTGTGCAAAAAATAAGGCGTTTTCGTTCATTAAAAATCGATACTATAGAGTCTGATTTAAAACGACATTGTATTACTCCTCTAGCGATTCATGACCCTCTTTATCCTTCCCAATTAAAAGAAATTCATGACCCTCCTTTTGTTCTTTTTTGTAAAGGTAATCTCCAAACATTCAAAGCGATGAAACATACTCTAGCAATTGTTGGCGCAAGGCGTTGTACAGACTACACCCCACAAGCCCTTTCTTATTTATTTAAAGACTTACGCGAATATCCACTCACTATTATTTCTGGCTTAGCATATGGAACCGATGCACTTGCACATCAATTTGCACTTGACTATCATATGCATACTGTAGGTGTTCTTGGATTTGGTCATCATCGTCATTATCCTGCAAGTACATTTCAGTTGCGACAAAAGATCGAAAACCAGTATCTTACAATAAGTGAATATCCCCCTCACATACCTATCGCAAAATTTAGATTTCCTGAAAGAAATAGATTGATTAGTGGATTATCTCAGGGGGTATTAATTACAGAAGCTCAGGCACGGAGCGGGGCACTCATTACCTTGGATCAAGCATTGGAACAAAATCGTAATGTTTATGTCTTACCAGGTGATATGTTTAATTAGCATACAAGAGGTAATCTATTTGCGCGTCAAAGAGGGGGCAGAAATGGTTTTATCTGCACAAGATATTCTTAAAGATTATAAAAATTAAATGTTAATGCTTTGTGAAATAATTATAAAAGATTGACAAATATAAAATTAACCGTTTATCATTTATCTTTGTAAATAGAAAAAGCAAGGGGGTAACTACTTTGGCAGATAATCTTGTCATAGTTGAATCGCCTGCAAAAGCGAAAACGATAGAGAAATATTTAGGCAAGAAGTATAAAGTCATTGCATCTATGGGTCACGTGAGAGACTTACCACGTAGCCAAATGGGTGTAGATGTTGAAGACAATTATGAGCCTAAGTATATCACTATAAGAGGAAAGGGACCTGTCGTAAAAGATTTGAAGCGACATGCGAAAAAGGCTAAAAAAGTTTTTCTTGCAAGTGACCCCGACCGCGAAGGTGAAGCAATTGCATGGCACTTAGCAAATATACTTGAGTTAGAAGATAGTAAAGAGAATCGAGTTGTATTTAATGAGATCACTAAAGATGCTGTGAAAGAAAGTTTCAAACATCCACGCGGCATTGAAATGGATCTTGTGGATGCGCAACAAGCGCGCCGTATTTTAGACCGTTTAGTGGGTTATAATATTTCTCCAGTTTTATGGAAAAAGGTAAAAAAAGGGTTATCAGCTGGACGTGTGCAATCTGTCGCATTACGCCTCATCATTGATCGTGAAAACGAGATTCGTAATTTTAAGCCCGAAGAATATTGGTCAATTGAAGGCGAGTTTCGTTATGGAAAATCAAAATTTAATGCCAAGTTTCTACATTATAAAGGTAAACCTTACAAGTTAACGAATAAAGATGATGTCGCTGTAATCACTAAAGCATTGGATGGGGATCGTTTTACCGTTTCAAATGTTTCGACAAAAGAAAAAACGCGTCGACCTGCGTTTCCTTTTACGACGTCAACATTGCAACAAGAAGCTGCACGTAAGTTGAACTTCAAAGCGCGTAAAACCATGATGATTGCACAACAATTATATGAAGGAATCGACTTAAAAAGAAAAGGGACAATAGGTCTGATTACTTATATGAGAACAGACTCTACACGTATTTCTAAAGATGCACAAAATGAAGCTAAACAATATATCGAGTCTCAATATGGCGCTGATTATTTATCAAAATCAACACAAAAAGGAAAGCAAGGGGACCAGGATGCCCATGAAGCGATTCGTCCAACGAGCACACTTCGTACACCTGCTGAGATGAAAGATTTCTTAACTCGGGATCAATATCGCTTATACAAATTAATTTGGGAAAGATTTGTAGCAAGTCAAATGGCACCTGCGATTTTAGATACTGTTTCTGTTGATTTGACACAAAACGATATTAAGTTTAGAGCGAATGGCCAAACGATTAAATTTAAAGGCTTTATGACGTTATATGTGGAAACGAATGATGATAAAGGGAAAGAAAAAGAAAACCGCTTACCGAAATTAGAAGTAGGTAATGAAGTGATTGCTACTAAAATAGACCCAGCTCAGCATTTTACACAACCCCCACCACGATATACTGAAGCACGTCTAGTTAAAACGTTAGAAGAATTAAAAATTGGGCGACCATCAACTTATGCCCCTACAATTGACACCATTCAAAAAAGGAATTATGTTAAAAATGAAAGTAAACGTTTCGTGCCAACTGAACTCGGTGAGATTGTACACGAACAAGTGAAAGAGTACTTTCCTGAAATCATTGATGTGGAATTCACAGTCAATATGGAAACGTTACTCGATAAAATTGCTGACGGTGATATTGCTTGGAAAAAGGTTGTTGGAGACTTTTACAACAGCTTTAAACAAGATGTTGCACGCGCAGAAGAAGAAATGGAAAAAATTGAAATCAAAGACGAGCCTGCCGGTGAAGATTGTGAAGTCTGCGGTAGCCCGATGGTAATTAAAATGGGGCGTTATGGTAAGTTTATGGCATGTTCAAATTTTCCAGATTGTCGCAATACAAAAGCAATTACGAAACCGATTGGTGTTAAATGTCCTAAGTGTAAAACAGGTGATGTCGTCGAACGTAAATCTAAGAAAAACCGTGTCTTTTATGGTTGTTCAAATTATCCAGAATGTGATTTTATCTCGTGGGATAAACCTATCGGCAGAGATTGTCCAAAATGTAACCATTATCTTGCTGAACACAAAAAAGGACGTACAACGCAAGTCGTTTGTTCGAACTGTGATTATAAAGAAGAAGTTCAAAAATAATGTTTTAAAGAGAGGAAAATAATAATGACATCTGTTAATATTATTGGCGCTGGTTTAGCAGGGTCTGAAGCAGCATTTCAACTTGCAGAACGCGGAATCAAAGTGAATTTATATGAAATGCGTCCTGTAAAACAAACACCAGCGCATCATACAGACAAATTTGCTGAATTGGTATGTTCTAATTCGTTACGTGGTAATGCATTAACGAATGCGGTCGGTGTATTAAAGGAAGAAATGAGACAATTAAACTCATTAATTATTGAAGCGGCAGATAAAGCACGTGTGCCTGCGGGTGGCGCTTTAGCTGTTGATAGACATGACTTTGCAGGTTATATAACTGAGACATTAAAAAATCATCCCAATGTTACGGTTAAAAATGAAGAAATCACTTCTATCCCTGAAGGCCCTACAATTATTGCGACAGGACCATTGACAACTGAACCTTTGGCAAAAGAAATTGTCGCATTAACTGGTGAAGATCAGTTATACTTTTATGATGCTGCAGCACCGATTATTGAAAAAGATTCAATTGATATGGATAAAGTGTATCTTAAATCACGTTATGATAAAGGCGAAGCAGCTTACTTGAATTGTCCGATGACGGAAGAGGAGTTTAACCGCTTTTATGAGGCAGCACTTGAAGCAGAAGTAGCCCCGATGAACGATTTTGAAAAAGAAAAGTACTTTGAAGGATGTATGCCTTTTGAAGTCATGGCGGGTAGAGGTCCGAAAACGTTGTTATTTGGACCAATGAAGCCAGTTGGATTGGAAGATCCGAAAACAGGGAAACGTCCTTACGCCGTTGTTCAACTACGTCAAGATGATGCGGCAGGTACGCTTTATAATATTGTAGGTTTTCAAACGAGATTAAAATGGGGCGCTCAAAAAGAAGTGATTCGTCTTATTCCTGGATTGGAAAATGTAGATATTGTGAGATATGGCGTCATGCACCGCAATACGTTTATTAATTCACCTGAAGTTTTAAATGAAACATATGCTTTTAAAGACCGTGAGAACTTATTTTTTGCTGGACAGATGACAGGTGTTGAAGGGTACGTAGAAAGTGCTGCTAGTGGATTGGTTGCAGGCATCAATTTAGCACACCGTATGCTTAATAAAGCAGATGTCATTTTCCCTCGTGAAACGATGATAGGAAGTATGGCTTATTATATTTCACATGCAACGAACAATAAGAACTTCCAACCGATGAATGCGAACTTCGGATTAGTACCTGCTTTGGAAGAACGTATAAAAGATAAAAAAGAGCGCTATGAAACACTCGCGCAACGTGCATTAACACAACTGAATCATTTTAAAGAGACATTATAAATGGTCTAAAAAATGGCAAAATAAGTAAAATTTTGATAAATACAAAAATTCAATGTATAATCAATGCAGTTCCCCTTATCATTATGCTACAATGCTAATGATGGAGGGGTTTTTGCTTTGAAACAAATCCAAGAACAATTTTTAGATACATTAAAAAGAGAGCGTTTTTTCTCATCGCATACGTTAAAAGCTTATCACGACGATTTAGACCAATTTAATCATTTTCTTGATCGAGAACAACTAGGATTGAGAGATTTCAAATACAGTGACGCAAGAAACTATTTACAAACACTTTATGATTTAGGTTTACAACGTACAACAGTATCAAGAAAAATTTCTACATTGCGTAGTTTTTATGCTTTTTGGATGACACAAGAGCAAGATGTAGTGAATCCATTTGTCCAATTAGTTCATCCCAAAAAAGAGCGTTATTTACCTACGTTTTTTTATACAGAAGAAATGGAAGCGTTATTTCAAACGGTAAGTAAGGGGAACCAAAAAGATCTCAGAGACCGAGTAATTCTTGAGTTGCTTTATGCGACAGGAATTCGGGTTTCGGAATTGGTGTCTTTAAAAGTTTCAGATGTTGATTTAGAAATGTGTTGGGTAAAAGTATTGGGTAAAGGTGGAAAAGAACGAATTGTACCTTTCGGCGAATTTTGTCGACAGAGTCTTGAAGTATATTTAGAACAGTTTAAGCCTATTCAAAATGTACAGCACGACTATTTGATTACAAACTTAAAAGGTCAACCGATTACCGAAAGAGGTGTGCGCTATGTTTTAAATGATATCGTCAAACGGACAGCTGGTGTGACTGCGATTCATCCGCATAAGTTGAGACATACATTTGCAACACATATGTTAAATGAAGGTGCAGACCTTAGAACTGTTCAAAGCTTACTTGGACATGTTAATTTATCTACGACAGGCCGATATACACATGTAACAAATCGACAGTTGAGAAATGTTTATTTAAAGGCACATCCACGTGCGAGAAAAGGAGAGTAATTTAACATGAGTTCATCAATTCATGCGACAACGATATACGCAGTAAGACATAATGGTGAAGCAGCGATGGCCGGAGATGGTCAAGTCACTTTAGGTGAACAAGTCATTATGAAACAAACTGCTAAAAAAGTTCGTAAATTGTATAATAACCGCGTCGTTGCTGGTTTTGCTGGCAGTGTTTCAGACGCATTCACATTGTTTGAAAAGTTTGAAGGAAAATTACAACAATATAGTGGTAATTTGGAAAGAGCTGCTGTAGAACTCGCAAAAGAGTGGCGAGGCGATAAACAACTCCGCCAACTTGAAGCGATGTTAATTGTCATGAACAAAGATAATATTTTAGTCGTTAGTGGTACAGGTGAAGTGATTGCACCGGATGATGATTTAATTGCAATTGGTTCGGGTGGTAATTTTGCCTTGAGCGCCGGACGCGCACTAAAAAGACACGCACCACATATGAGTGCACAAGAAATGGCCTATGAAAGCCTTAAAGTGGCTTCTGAAATTTGCGTGTTCACTAATGATCACATCACTGTAGAAGAATTATAATGGAGGGTTTAAAGCATGGAGAACAATGCGATTAAATATACACCTAAAGACATCGTAGATAAACTCAATGAATATATCGTTGGGCAAGATGAAGCGAAGAAAAAGGTAGCCATTGCCCTTAGAAATCGTTACCGTCGTAGTTTGCTTGAGGATGAAGTTAAACAAGAAATTGCCCCTAAAAATATATTAATGATGGGACCAACAGGTGTGGGTAAAACTGAAATTGCCCGTCGTATGGCTAAAATAGTTGGTGCACCATTTTTAAAAGTTGAAGCGACAAAGTTTACTGAAGTAGGTTATGTCGGTAGAGATGTTGAGAGTATGGTGCGTGACTTAGTCGATGTTTCGGTAAGATTAGTTAAAGATGAGAAAAAAGCAAATGTGGTTGAAGCAGCAACGGCAAAAGCTAACGAAAAACTCGTTAAACTCCTTGTTCCTAGTCTTAAGAAAAAAGCTAACAAAAATACTAATAATCCTTTAGAATCTTTATTTGGTGGTGCAATTCCAAACTTTGGTCAGCAAAATGAAGAAGAGGAAGAAGAGCCGCCAACAGAAGAAATCAAAACAAAACGTTCTGAAATTAAATTGCAACTCCTTAACGGAAAGCTAGAGGAAGAAAAAGTGCGTGTTAAAGTAGAGCAAGATCCGGGTGCTTTAGGCATGTTAGGTACACAGCAAAACGAACAAATGCAAGAAATGATGAGCCAATTAATGCCTAAGAAAAAAGTTGAAAAAGAAGTACCTGTTAAAACAGCACGTAAAATTCTTGTTGATCAATTTGCTGACGAAATGATTGATCACGAGACTGCAAACCAAGAAGCGCTTGAACTTGCTGAGCAAATGGGAATTATCTTTATAGATGAAATTGATAAAGTTGCTACGACAAGCCAAAACAGTGGCCAAGATGTTTCTCGACAAGGTGTGCAACGTGATATTTTACCTATCCTTGAGGGTAGCGTTGTAAGAACAAAATATGGTACTGTGAGTACGGAACATATGCTCTTTATCGGCGCGGGTGCGTTTCATGTTTCTAAACCAAGCGATTTGATTCCAGAACTTCAAGGTCGATTCCCAATTCGTGTAGAATTAAAAGATCTCACTGTAGATGATTTTGTAAGAATTTTAAAAGAACCAAAATTATCTCTGATTCAACAGTATGAGTTGCTATTGCAAACGGAAGAAGTCACAGTAAATTTCACAGACGAAGCGATTTACAGACTTGCAGAGATGGCATATCATGTCAATCAAGAAACGGATAATATCGGTGCCCGCAGACTGCATACAATCTTAGAAAAAATGTTAGAAGACTTGTCATTCGAAGCGCCGCATATGCCACACGCTCAAGTGGATATTACGCCACAATATGTAGACGATAAATTAAAAACAATTTCAACGAACAAAGATTTAAGCGAATTTATTTTATAAGAAAAAAAGGAGAAATGACATGAGCTTATTATCGAAAACGAGAGAATTAAGTAGTTTGTTACAAAAACATAAAGGTATCTCTGTCGACTTCAAAGATGTTGCCCAAACGGTGAGTAAAGTTACAGTTACAAATGTATTCATCGTTTCTCGTCGCGGTAAAATTTTGGGATCTTGCTTAAATGAATTACTTAAAAATGAACGTATTATTCAAATGCTAGAGGACCGTCATATTCCAGAGGCTTACACGGATAAATTAATGCACGTATATGAAACGTCATCAAATATTACAATTGATAGTGATTTATCAGTATTCCCACCAGAAAATGAAGATTTATTCAAAGACTCAAGAACAACAATTTTCCCAATTATTGGTGGAGGCGAACGCTTAGCAACACTTGTTCTAGGCCGTGTTGCCGATGACTTCAACGAAAATGATCTTGTGCTTGGTGAATATGCTGCAACAGTAATCGGTATGGAAATATTACGTGAAAAACATTCAGAGATTGAATCTGTAGCTCGTGATAAAGCAGCAATCTCAATGGCGATCAACTCTTTATCTTACTCAGAAAAAGAAGCGATTGACCATATATTTGAAGAACTTGGTGGTAAAGAAGGTCTCTTAATTGCCTCAAAAGTTGCAGACCGCGTAGGTATCACACGTTCAGTTATCGTTAACGCTTTAAGAAAACTTGAAAGTGCCGGCGTTATTGAATCACGTTCTTTAGGTATGAAAGGGACTTTTATTAAAGTTAAGAAAGAAGCATTCTTAGACGAGTTAACGCGTGCAGAATAATTGGATTGCGTTGTTGCAAACTCGCGCATGTTATGATATATTAATTAGCGGCTATAAAAGTCAAAACACACACGCAACACCGAAGTATAAAAGGGTGCGATGAATTTCATCGTTTTTATATGAGTGTTCGTGGCGGATGTAAACCAATAGGAGGAATTTATATTATGGCAGTAATTTCTATGAAACAATTACTAGAAGCTGGTGTTCACTTCGGTCATCAAACACGCCGTTGGAACCCAAAAATGAAAAAGTACATCTTCACTGAAAGAAACGGTATCTACATTATCGACTTACAAAAAACAGTGAAAAAAGTTGAAGAAGCATACAACTTTATTAAACAAGTATCTGAAGAAGGCGGTAAAGTCTTATTCGTAGGTACTAAAAAACAAGCGCAAGAATCAGTGAAAGCTGAAGCAGAACGCGCTGGCCACTTCTATGTTAACCAAAGATGGTTAGGTGGTATTTTAACAAACTATAAAACAATCTCTAAACGTGTACAACGTATTTCTGAAATTGAAAAAATGGAAGAAGATGGAACATTTGATGTTCTTCCTAAAAAAGAAGTTGTAGAACTTAAAAAAGAATATGACCGTTTAATTAAATTCTTAGGCGGTATTCGTGATATGAAATCAATGCCACAAGCATTATTTGTCGTTGACCCACGCAAAGAGCGCAACGCGATTGCAGAAGCACGTAAATTAAACATCCCTATCGTTGGTATCGTTGATACAAACTGTGATCCGGATGAAATTGATTACGTAATCCCAGCGAATGACGACGCAATTCGTGCGGTTAAATTATTAACTGGTAAAATGGCAGACGCAATTTTAGAAGGTCAACAAGGTGTATCAAACGATGAAGTAGCTGCTGAACAAAACATCGACTTAACTGAAGATGAAAAAGCAGATAACGAATCAGCTGAAGCAGTAGAAACAACTGAAACATCTGTTGAATCTAACTAAGTCGCATCTTGAAATGGGTGTGGGATAGAAACTTATTTGTTTTCATCGACCCACTAATGGCAAAGATGACTTGGATTGAGAAAAGCTTGATTTAAAGTGTAGGATCAAACGCGTCATCTACTGCCACTTTATCATTTTGAGTATTTTCATTGGGTTGAGACGTGAATATGTCCCAGCCCCTTTTTTTAAAATAAATATTGATTGAATATTGGAGGAATCATGAATGGCAATTTCAGCTAAACTTGTTAAAGAATTACGTGAAAGAACTGGCGCAGGTATGATGGATTGTAAAAAAGCATTAGAAGCAACTGATGGTGACATTGATAAAGCCATTGACTACTTACGTGAAAAAGGTATTGCTAAAGCAGCTAAAAAAGCAGACCGTATTGCAGCAGAAGGTATTACACATGTTGAAGTTAAAGGTAACGATGCTGTTATCGTTGAAATCAACTCAGAAACAGACTTTGTTGCACGTAACGAAGGTTTCCAACAACTTGTAAAAGAAATTGCTAACCAAATTCTTGAAACAAAAGTGGATTCAGTTGAAGCTTTAAATGAAACAACATTACCAAACGGTAAAACAGTTTCTGAACATATGACTGAAGCGATTTCAACAATTGGTGAAAAATTAAGCTTACGTCGTTTCGAAATCAAATCAAAATCAGATAGTGACGCATTCGGTGCTTACTTACACATGGGCGGACGTATTGGTGTTCTTGCAGTTGTTGAAGGTTCAACTGACGAAGAAGCTGCAAAAGATGTTGCGATGCACATCGCTGCAATCAACCCTAAATACGTTTCATCTGACCAAGTAAGTGAAGAAGAAATCAACCATGAAAGAGAAGTATTAAAACAACAAGCATTAAATGAAGGTAAACCAGAAAACATCGTTGAAAAAATGGTTGAAGGTCGTTTACGCAAATATCTTCAAGAGATTTGTGCTGTTAACCAAAACTTCGTTAAAGACCCTGACCAAACAGTTGAACAATTCCTTAAATCAAAAGGTGGTCAATTAGTAGACTTCGTTCGTTACGAAGTGGGTGAAGGTTTAGAAAAACGTGAAGAAAACTTTGCTGATGAAGTAAAAGGACAAATGAAATAATCGACACGGTTTTGTATAAGAAAGAAGACACCTTTCGTGTCCTCCTCTGCAGGACTTCAATGCAAGATTGAAGCCGTGTAGAAGGGTGATGCTTATTGTGTCTTCTTTACTTGTATTGTTTTACATATTACGAATAGAGAGGTTAAAATAATGACTGAAACTTCAAAATATAAGCGAGTAGTTTTGAAACTGAGTGGAGAAGCATTAGCAGGGGACAAAGGATTTGGAATTAATCCAATGATTATTAAAAGCATTGCACAACAAGTAGCAGAAGTCGCAAAAATGGATACAGAAGTTGCTGTCATCGTGGGTGGCGGTAACATTTGGCGTGGAAAAACAGGTAGTGACTTAGGCATGGATCGAGGAACTGCTGATTATATGGGTATGCTCGCGACAGTGATGAATGCACTTGCATTACAAGATAGCTTAGAACAACTTGATTGTGATACACGTGTCCTTACATCTATAGAAATGAAGCAAGTTGCAGAACCTTATATTCGTCGTCGTGCGATTCGTCACTTAGAGAAAAAACGCGTTGTTATTTTTGCAGCGGGTATCGGTAACCCATACTTCTCAACAGATACAACAGCTGCATTACGTGCTGCTGAAGTTGAAGCAGACGTCATCTTAATGGGGAAAAATAATGTTGATGGTGTTTACTCAGCAGATCCAAAAGTAGACCCGAATGCTAAAAAATATGAACGTTTAACATACATTCAATTGTTACAGGAAGGTTTACAAGTCATGGATTCGACAGCCTCTTCATTCTGTATGGACAACAATATACCTTTAAAAGTGTTCTCTATCATGGAAGAAGGTAATATTAAACGTGCTGTCCAAGGTGAAGATATAGGGACAATTATTACAAAATAATATAGAGGTGCAAAAAAATGAAAGAAACTATTCAAGATGCTAAAAGTCGTATGAAAAAATCAATTGAGAATTTATCTCGTGAATTGGCACAAATTAATGCAGGACGCGCAAACTCTAACTTATTAGCTGGTGTTGAAGCGGACTACTATGGTGCACCAACACCTGTCCAACAATTAGCAAGTATTAACGTACCTGAAGCACGTCTTCTTGTCGTTTCACCATACGATAAAACATCTATTGGTGATATTGAAAAAGCGATTATTGCTGCAAACTTAGGTGTTAATCCTACGAGTGACGGAGAAGTGATTCGTATTATGGTGCCAGCACTCACTGAAGAACGTCGTAAAGAACTTGTTAAAGACGTCAAGAAAACAGGTGAAAACGCAAAAGTATCTGTTCGTAATATTCGACGTGATGCAAATGATCATCTAAAAAGACAACAAAAAGATGGCGAAATTTCTGAAGATGAATTACGAAATGGTTCTGATGAAGTTCAAAAAATCACTGATTCATCAATTAAAGATATCGATCAGTTAGTTGCTGATAAAGAAAAAGATATTATGTCAGTTTAAGTTTTAGACTTACCGACGAGTAGACAAGAATCAATCAAAATGAATAGGGTGAAATTGACGCTTCTCCTCAATTAAAAGAAGCCTAATATAGATAAAATAAAATCAATGTTATATGTATTATTTCTTATCATATCGTGATACGTCACCCTCATTTCATAGTAAAATTGTAGAAATGGTTTGCCTTCTCACTGAGCTGTACCGAATACGACTTTGGTACAGTTTTTTTCTTTGTTTATTCAATGCGCTGATTGAGTGTGATAAAATGGTAGATAATTGTACGCTAAAGAGATTATAATATTTTAAGAGACGGAATAGGCTCGGAGGAACGCGCATGTTTAAGAAATTTAAGAAGAAAATCGACAGTCAAAAACATGTCGATCAAATCGATTTACATAATATACCTGAACATATAGCGATTATTATGGATGGCAATGGTCGTTGGGCAAAACAACGAAAAATGCCACGAATTAAAGGTCACTATCAGGGAATGCAGACGATTAAAACCATTACGCGAGCAGCTAGCGATTTGAATGTTAAATATTTAACACTTTATGCATTTTCAACTGAGAATTGGTCACGTCCTGATGAAGAGGTTAACTATATCATGGGATTACCTGTTAACTTTTTAAATACATTTTTACCCGAATTGATTGAAAAAAACGTACGTGTTGAAACGATTGGTTTTATAAATGATTTACCTGAAAAAACAATTCAAGCCATAGATGAGGCTAAAAATAAAACAGCTGACAACACTGGATTGACATTAATATTTGCAATCAATTATGGGGGACGAGCTGAAATTATCAATGGTATTCAGAATATGATGAAAGAGATGCGACACGCTTCAGATGATGATATTGATACACTTACTGAGCAGCATTTCCAAAAATATTTAATGACACACGATTACCCAGATCCAGAATTATTAATACGGACTTCAGGCGAACAACGTATAAGCAACTTTTTGATTTGGCAATTATCTTATAGTGAGTTTATATTTAATTCTAAATTGTGGCCTGACTTTGATGAGGCAGAATTAAGAGCATGTATAAAAACATATCAATCACGCCAAAGACGATTTGGAGGATTGTAGATAGGAGTAGTGGGATGAAAGTAAGAACAATCACAACGATTGTCGCATTAATCGTTTTCTTACCTATTTTACTGATTGGCGGATCAGTATGGATGTATTTTACATTCTTATTAGCTTTAATTGCTTTAAAAGAACTTTTAAACATGAATCGGATTCAATTGCTGTCAATACCAGGTATTATCAGTGCCTTGGCTTTAATTATTATTATGATTCCACAAGATTTTGGTGCATGGGTGCCCGTGTTACAACAGAAATCGTTGATAGCGATGAGCTTTGTTATTTTAAGTTATACGGTTATGTCCAAAAACCGCTTCAGTTTCATGGATTCCGCATTTTGTTTAATGTCTGTTGCTTACGTGGGGATTGGATTCATGTACTTCTATGAAACGAGAGAAGCCGGCTTACAATATATCCTATTTGGTTTGTTGATCGTTTGGTTAACAGATACAGGGGCGTATATTTTTGGCCGACTTTTTGGAAAACATAAACTATGGCCGATTATTAGTCCGAATAAAACGGTTGAAGGCTTCATCGGCGGATTGATTTGTAGCCTCCTCGTACCCCTTACATTTATGTTTTTTGTGTCATTTGAGTATCACATCAGTTTAATTCTATTATTAACTGTTGTGCTCAGTGTCTTCGGACAGTTAGGTGACTTAGTAGAATCAGGATTTAAACGCCATTTCGGTGTGAAAGATTCTGGACGTCTCCTACCTGGACATGGTGGTATTTTAGACCGTTTTGATAGTTTCATGTTTGTTTTACCTTTAATGAATATTTTCTTAATTCAAATGTAAAGTGAAATGAGGAACATTAATGAAAAATATAGCAATATTAGGCGCGTCAGGTTCAATAGGTCAGCAAGCGATTGATGTGATTGCGCGTCATCCAGAATCATTTAACTTGATTAGTTTTACAGTTGGGAAAAATATTGAATTTGCAATTGAAGTGATTGAAAAGTTTAAACCAGAAATTGTTGCTGTTCAAGATGAAGCGGATGTTGAACGCTTAAAACCTTATCATTCTCATATAGTGAGTGGGCGTCAAGGATTAATCGATGTTTCAACATATGAGAAAAACGATTTAGTTTTAAATGCGCTACTGGGAAGTGTCGGGTTAGAGCCTACAATGAAAGCGATTGAAGCAGGGAAAAATATAGCACTTGCGAATAAAGAGACTTTAGTTGTGGCCGGAAAACTTGTCATGGCACATGCAAAGCGTTATGGTGTTGATATCCTTCCTGTAGATTCAGAGCATGCTGCAATTTTCCAATGTTTAAATGGCGAAGATATGCATCAAATTAAAAATGTTACAATTACTGCGAGTGGTGGTTCTTTCCGAGAGTTAACACGTGAACAACTAGAACATGTTACTGTCGAAGATGCATTGAACCACCCCAATTGGTCAATGGGGAATAAAATAACGATTGACTCTGCAACGATGATGAACAAAGGCTTTGAAGTGATTGAAGCAAAATGGTTGTTTGATTTGGAAATAGACCAAATTAAAACAATCTTGCATAAAGAGAGCATTATTCATTCAATGGTCGAATTCGTTGATACGAGTGTGATGGCACAACTTGGTACCCCTGACATGCGTATGCCGATTCAATATGCATTTACTTATCCAGAGAGAATTGAACATCGAGCGCCATCATTAGATTTAGCGCAAGTGTCGCAATTGCACTTCCAAGAAATGGATCTGGATCGATATCGATGTTTGAAGTTTGCTTATGATGCATTGCGTATCGGTGGATCCATGCCAGTTGTACTTAATGCTGTTAATGAAGTGGCAGTGGCTAAGTTTTTAAACCATGAGATCACATTTCTTGAAATTGAGCATATGATTGAGCGTGAAATGGCAGCACATGAAGTGATTCCGGACCCATCATTAGAAGAAATTTTAGAAATCGACCATTACTATAAAACAAAACCATATGAGGTGTAGTGCCTATGTTAATAACACTTATCGCTTTTATTATCGTATTCGGTGTGCTTGTATTCGTGCACGAGTTCGGTCACATGTTTTTTGCGAAACGGGCAGGTATCATGTGTCCAGAATTTGCAATTGGTATGGGACCTAAAATCTTCAGTTTTCGTAAAGATGAAACACTTTATACTATTCGTTTATTACCTGTAGGTGGGTATGTCCGTATGGCTGGAGATGGACTAGAAGAAGCGCCTGTACAGCCGGGGATGCATGTTAAAATTAAAGTGAACGATCAAGATGAAGTGACGCACATCATTTTAGACGATCAACACAAATTTCAAAAAATAGAAGCTATAGAAGTAAAGAAAATTGATTTACAAGAACAATTGTATATTGAAGGTGTTGCTGCAGACGATCAAGCGCGCCATCATTATCCAATTGCGAAGAAAGCTTATTTTGTACAAAATGGAAGCTTAATACAAATTGCACCGAGAGATCGACAATTTGCACACAAAAAACCGTATCAAAAGTTTTTAACTTTATTTGCGGGACCGTTATTTAATTTCATTTTAGCTTTCGTACTATTAATTGGTTTAGCCTATTATCAAGGTGCGCCAAGTACGACAATTGATCAGATTGCAAAAGATTCACCTGCAGAACAAATTGGTCTTCACAAAGGTGATACAATCAAAAAAATTGGAAACCAAGAAATTAATCGCTTTGAAGATGTGAGTAAAGCATTAAGTCAAACTAAAGGAAATGAAACGACGATCGTAGTCGAACGTAACGGTAAAACAATTGATAAAAAGTTTGAACCGAAAAAAGTAGAAATTCAAACTTCTAAAACTTCCAAACAAACGGCTTATCAACTTGGTTTTACACCAACAAAAGAAAGATCTCTATTCGAACCTTTAATTTTTGGTATTGAAGAAACGTTACGCTTTGGGAAACTCATCTTTGTTGCAGTTGTTGGCATGATTTCAAGTATTTTCACGGGAACATTTAGTTTTGATATGTTAAATGGACCAGTCGGTATCTATAAAAATGTCGACACCGTCGTTAAAACTGGGATCATTAATTTAATTACTTGGACTGCAGCATTAAGTGTGAACTTAGGTATTATGAACCTTTTACCTATTCCAGCACTTGATGGTGGACGTATTTTATTTGTATTTTATGAAGCCATCTTTAGAAAACCAGCCAATAAAAAAGCTGAGACAGTGATCATAGCAGCGGGTGCAGTGTTTGTACTTGTTGTTATGGTGCTCGTCACTTGGAATGATATACAACGTTATTTCTTATAAAACGATTAGGGAGGAACAATGAAGGATGAAGCAATCAAAAGTTTTTATTCCAACACTAAGAGAAGTACCTGCTGAAGCAGAGGCAAAAAGCCATCAACTATTATTAAAAGCAGGTTTAATTAAACAAAATGCAGCAGGCGTATATAGTTACTTGCCGATTGCGACACGCGTAATCCATAAAATTTCTGAAATTATTCGTGAAGAAATGGAGCGCATTGATGCTGTAGAAGTTGTCATGCCTATATTACAGCAATCTGAATTATG
The DNA here is from genome assembly GCF_900458895.1 of Staphylococcus schleiferi. NCBI lineage: Bacteria > Bacillati > Bacillota > Bacilli > Caryophanales > Staphylococcaceae > Staphylococcus > Staphylococcus schleiferi. The sequence continues at coordinate 1,637,985 of NZ_LR962863.1, read as the reverse complement.
GAAAGAGTCAGGACGATGGGATGCATATGGCATGGAATTGATGCGTCTTCGTGATCGTAATCAACGTGAGTTTGCGCTTGGACCGACGCATGAAGAAGTCGTAACATCACTTGTTCGTGATGAGTTGCGTTCTTATAAACAATTGCCTTTAACATTGTTTCAAATCCAAACAAAATTCCGTGACGAGAAAAGACCGAGATTTGGCTTATTACGTGGTAGAGAATTTATTATGAAAGATGCTTATTCATTCCACACAGATGAAGCTTCTTTAATGGAAACATATCAGAACATGTTTCATGCTTATCAAACGATATTTAACCGGGTGGGCTTAAATGTCAGACCGGTTGTTGCTGATTCAGGTGCAATTGGTGGTAATCATACACACGAATTCCACGCTTTAAGTGCAATTGGTGAAGATACAATCGTTTATAGTGAACAAAGTGACTATGCAGCAAACATCGAAAAAGCAGAAGTCCCTTACTATGCGTCTAATACGACTTTAGATGCACAAAAAGACTTAGAAAAGGTAGAGATGCCGAATATGAAAACAGCGAAACAAGTTGCTGATTTCTTAGATGTGCCATTAGAAAACATCACTAAAACAATGGTCTTTAAAGTGAACGGTGAATTCGTTTTAATTTTAGTTAGAGGACATCATGAACTCAATGAAGTTAAAATTAAAGATTACTTTAAAACAGACGATGTTGTTCTCGCTTCAGAAGACGAGATACGTAATTTGCTAAATGCAACGTCTGGCTCTTTAGGTCCGATTACTGATAGAGATATCAAAGTATATGCAGATCAATTCGTTCAATCTATAAACAATTTAATTGTAGGTGCTAACGAAGATGACTATCACTATGTCAATGCCAACGTAGATCGTGATTTTAAAGTTGAAGCTTATGGCGATTTCCGTTTTATCCTGGAAGGTGAGCCTCTAGCAGATGGATCCGGTCCGGCACGTTTTGCAGAAGGTATTGAAGTGGGACAAGTCTTTGTTTTAGGCGAAAAATATTCAGAGCCAATGCATGCGACCGTTTTAAATCAACAAGGACGCGAACAAAACCTTACAATGGGTTGTTACGGTATTGGTGTATCTCGAACATTAAGTGCAATTATTGAACAACATCATGATGAGCACGGTATCATTTGGCCAAAAGCAGTATCACCTTATGACATTCATTTAATTACAGTGAATCCTAAAAAAGAAGATCAACGTGAATGTGCAGACCGTTTATATGATTTATTACAAACACAGTATGATGTGTTGTATGATGATAGAAACGAGCGTGCAGGCGTGAAATTCAATGATGCAGATTTGATTGGTTTACCGCTTCGTGTGGTAGTCGGAAAAAATGCATCTGAAGGTATTGTAGAAGTTAAAAGAAGAGACAATGGCGAAAGTGAAGAAGTCCATGTTGATGCTTTGTTAGCGCATTTAGAAAAATGTAGTGAACAAATTCAGTAAGAAGATGCCAATCATTTGTTATAATAAAAATAAGCATATTGCTTCACGATAGGTTAACCGATTGGGTTCTATTGATGATGCAACAACAATAAGAAGGCTGAGGAATCTATTGATTTCTCAGCCTTATCCCGTATGAAATATAAAATGGCTTGAAAGTCATTTTTAAATACAAATGGATGTACGGCAATTAAAATAAGGTGGTTATGAGTGTGGCATTAAAGGATCAAGAAAAGTTTAAGATTCTCTTAAAACAAATTCATATGCAAGATTATTTTGATCAAGATATTATCGAACAAGGTCTATTGACACGCATCGATGTTTCTGAAAAATCTCGTGAATGGATTTTTCATATCCAATTACCACGATTATTAAAATATGATGATTATGCTGTATTGACTCATGCAATGAAAGAGAGCTTTCAAGATATCGCAAATGTTGATTGGAAAATTACAGTTGCAACGCATCAAGGTCAAGATGAGTATTTATTAAAATATTTTGGAGATTGTATCGACCAAACGCAACTATCTCCTAAGGTCAAAGGTCAACTTAAACAGAAACGTATTGTGATGTCAGGCAATGTTGTTAAAGTACTTGTTCAAAATGATGTTGAAGGTCAGCACTTTAATAAGGTTTGCAATGGCAGCCTAGTCAAAGCAATGCAACGATGTGGTTTTGATGTTGATAAAGTGGTGTTTGAAACTGATGAGCATGGTCATGACGATGATTTAGCTTCTCTTGAAGCACACATTCAACAAGAGGATGAGCAAAGTGCGAGAGAAGCAACAGCAAAAATAGAAAAGATGAAAGAACAACGTGCAAAAGATGATAACGAAGTGTCCGTAACGCGTTGTCAAATCGGTAAACCAATTCAAGTTGAAAATGTGAGACCGATTGAAAGTATTATTGAGGAAGAGTTTAAAGTCGCTATTGAAGGTGTCATTTTTGATATTAACCTTAAAGAACTCAAAAGTGGACGCCATATTGTGGAACTTAAGGTGACGGACTATACAGACTCATTAGTACTTAAAATGTTTACGCGTAAAAATAAAGACGACTTAGAACACTTCAAAGCATTATCTGAAGGTAAATGGATAAGAGCACAAGGACGTATCGAAGAAGATATGTTTATTCGAGATCTTGTGATGATGATGTCAGATATTGAAGAGATCAAGCGTACACCAAAAGTGGATAAGGCTGAAGAAAAACGCGTCGAATTTCATCTGCATACTTCTATGAGCCAAATGGACGGTGTGACACATATCGGTGAATATGTTGCACAAGCGGCTAAATGGGGTCATGAAGCGATTGCAGTGACAGATCATAATGTTGTACAAGCATATCCAGATGCGCATGCTGCAGCAGAAAAACATGGCATAAAAATGATTTATGGTATGGAAGGGATGCTCGTTGATGATGGTGTGCCTATTGCATATAAACCGACCGATATACGATTAAGCGATGCTACATATGTCGTATTTGACGTCGAGACAACAGGTTTATCCAACCAATATGACAAAATTATAGAATTAGCTGCAGTAAAAGTGAAAAACGGCGAAATTATAGACAAGTTTGAACGTTTTAGTAATCCACACGAAAAGCTGTCTGAAACGATTAAGAATTTAACTCACATTACCGATGACATGTTACGAGATGCGCCAGAGATAAAAGAGGTGCTCACAGATTTTAAAGCATGGGTAGGAGATGCCATTTTTGTTGCACATAACGCCTCTTTTGATATGGGCTTTATAGACACAAACTATGAGCGACTTGGCTTCGGTCCTTCAACTAATGGGGTTATTGATACACTTGAACTCTCACGTACAATCAATACAAGTTATGGTAAGCACGGATTGAACTTTTTAGCTAAAAAGTATGGCGTTGAACTGACACAACATCACCGCGCAATTTATGATACCGAAGCAACTGCTTATATTTTCATTAAAATGTTAGCGCAACTTAAAGCATTAGATGTACACAACCATCAAGATATTAATAAAAAATTATCAAATGAGGATGCTTATAAGCGAGCACGCCCACAACACGTTACGCTGATTGTTCAAAACCAGACAGGCTTAAAGAACTTATTTAAAATCGTCAGCGCTTCACTTGTTAAATATTATTACCGTACACCTAGAATTCCACGTTCACTATTAGATCAATATCGTGAAGGTATTTTAGTTGGAACAGCATGTGATGAAGGTGAAGTTTTCACTGCAGTGATGCAAAAAGATCAATCTGAAGTCGAACGGATTGCCAAGTATTACGACTATATTGAGATACAACCACCTGCACTTTATCAAGATTTGCTTGATCGTGAATTAATTCGCGACAATGAAACGCTTGTAGAAATTTACGAACGAATTTTGAAAGTGGGCGAAACGAATAATATTCCAGTCATCGCAACAGGTAATGTACACTATTTACACGAACACGATAGTATCGCACGGAAAATTTTAATTGCTTCTCAACCTGGTAATCCATTGAACCGATCTACTTTACCTGAAGCACATTTCAGAACAACTGATGAGATGCTTAATGATTTTCACTTTTTAGGTGAATCTCGGGCTTATCAAGTCGTAGTCGAGAATACAAGAGCTTTAGCAGAGCGCGTTGAAAAAGTTGTACCCATTAAAGATAAACTTTATACACCTAATATGGATGGTGCCAATGAAGAAATCCGTGAAATGAGTTATAATAACGCCAAAAAACTATACGGTGAAGATTTACCGCAAATCGTTATTGATCGATTAGAAAAAGAGTTAGAAAGTATTATTGGAAACGGATTCGCCGTTATCTATTTGATTTCACAAAGACTCGTGAAAAAGTCGCTCGAAGATGGTTATTTAGTTGGTTCGCGTGGATCAGTGGGTTCAAGCTTTGTTGCGACAATGACTGAAATTACAGAAGTAAATCCATTGCCACCACATTATATTTGTCCTAAGTGTAAAAAAAGTGAATTTTTTAATGATGGTTCAGTCGGTTCTGGATTTGATTTACCTGACAAAACTTGTGAATGTGGGACGCAAATGATTAAAGAAGGCCAAGACATCCCATTTGAAACATTTCTAGGGTTCAAAGGGGATAAAGTCCCCGATATTGACTTGAACTTTAGTGGCGAATATCAGCCACAAGCACATAATTACACTAAAGTATTGTTTGGAGAGGATTACGTTTATCGTGCAGGGACAATTGGTACGGTTGCTGAAAAAACAGCATTCGGTTTTGTGAAAGGTTATTTAAATGACCAAGGTATCCATAAACGAGGCGCAGAAGTTGATCGTTTAGTTAAAGGTTGTACCGGTGTTAAACGGACAACAGGTCAACATCCAGGTGGTATTATCGTTGTACCGGATTATATGGATATCTATGACTTTACACCGATTCAATATCCTGCAGATGATCAAAATTCGCCTTGGATGACGACCCATTTCGACTTCCACTCAATACACGATAACGTATTGAAACTCGATATTCTAGGACACGATGATCCGACAATGATTCGAATGTTACAAGATTTATCAGGTATTGATCCTAAAACAATACCTGTAGATGATAAAGAAACGATGGGCATCTTTAGTTCTCCTGAGCCATTAGGTGTGACTGAAGAAGAAATATTAGCGAAAACAGGAACGTTTGGTGTCCCTGAGTTTGGGACAGGCTTTGTAAGACAAATGTTAGAAGATACGAAGCCAACTACTTTTTCAGAGCTCGTCCAAATCTCAGGTTTATCACATGGAACGGATGTATGGTTAGGAAATGCGCAAGAACTTGTTCGAAGTGGAACTTGTACACTTTCGAGCTGTATTGGTTGTCGTGACGACATCATGGTTTATTTAATGTATGCAGGTCTTGAACCTTCACTTGCATTTAAAATTATGGAAGCGGTACGTAAAGGTAAAGGGTTAACAGAAGAATTTGAACAAGTCATGAAAGAGAATAACGTGCCTGATTGGTACCTCGATTCTTGTAAAAAAATAAAATACATGTTCCCGAAAGCCCACGCAGCAGCGTACGTTCTTATGGCCGTGAGAATTGCTTATTTTAAAGTGCATCATCCTCTATACTATTATGCAAGTTATTTTACAGTAAGAGCATCCGATTTTGATTTATTGACAATGGTGAAAGACAAAGAAAGTATTCGAAATACAGTGAAAGACATGTATTCACGTTATATGGATCTTGGTAAAAAAGAAAAAGACATTTTAACCGTGCTTGAAATTATGAATGAAATGGCACATCGAGGTTATCGTATGCAACCAGTCAATCTTGAGAAAAGTCAGGCTTATGAATTTACAATCGAAGGGGATACATTAATTCCGCCTTTCGTTGCTGTTCCTGGACTTGGTGAAAACGTTGCAAAACGGATCGTAGAAGCAAGAGAAGATGGGCCGTTTCTTTCAAAAGAGGATTTAAATAAAAAAGCGGGCGTTTCTCAAAAAATTATTGAGTACCTCGATGATTTAGGAACTTTACATGATATGCCAGACAAAGCACAACTCTCTATTTTTGATATGTAACATTCATTTGTCGCCTTATCAAAACTGTGATATAATAAGCATGCTTATAAAATTAGACTCAAGTAGAAAGAGTGGGTATCACCCGCTCTTTTCTATTTGTTTGTCAGTGATAAGGGGGCTCGTATGAGTAAAGTTACAGAGCAAGTTGAAACATTAATACAACCTGTCCTTGACGAATTAAATTTTGAATTAGTCGATGTTGAGTTTACAAAAGAGGGTAGAGATCATTATTTGCACATTGCGATTGATAAACCAGGCGGTGTGGATTTAAATGATTGTACATTAGCTTCTGAACGTATTAGTGAGGTCATGGATGCAAATGATCCGATCCCACAGGCTTATTATTTAGACGTTGCGTCACCAGGTGCTGAAAGACCGATTAAAAATGAAAAAGACTTTCAAAATGCGATAAATCAACCTGTATTTGTGTCGCTTTATGCACCAATTGAAGGTGAAAAAGAATGGTTAGGACGATTGGAATCCGTTTCTGACGAAGCGATTGAAGTCGAAGTAAAAATTAAATCTAAAACAAAAAACGGTCACAATTCCACGTGATAAAGTTGCAAAAGCACGTCATGCAGTCATGCTTTAAATGTGAGGAGGAAAATGAGTGAAAAGTAATGAATTATTGTTAGCAACGGAATATTTAGAGAAAGAAAAGAAGATTCCAAGAGCGGTATTAGTAGATGCAATTGAAGCTGCTTTAATTACAGCTTATAAAAAGAATTATGATAGTGCGCGTAACGTACGTGTCGAACTTAATTTGGACAGTGGGACTTTCCGTGTCATTTCACGTAAAGAAGTTGTTGAAGAAGTATTTGATGACCGTGAAGAAATAGACTTGTCGACTGCATTAGTTAAAAATCCAGCATACGAAGTTGGGGACATTTATGAAGAAGATGTGACACCGAAAGATTTTGGGCGTGTAGGTGCACAAGCAGCGAAACAAGCTGTGATGCAACGTTTACGTGATGCAGAACGCGAAATTTTATATGAAGAATTTATTGATAAAGAAGAAGACATTATGACAGGTATTATTGACCGTGTCGACCATCGCTATGTTTACGTTAATTTAGGACGTACTGAAGCAGTGTTATCCGAAGCAGAACGAAGCCCTAATGAATCTTATGTACCGAATGCGCGCATTAAAGTTTATGTAAACAAAGTTGAGCAAACGACAAAAGGACCACAAATTTTTGTTTCTAGAAGTCATCCTGGCTTGTTAAAACGCTTATTCGAGCAAGAAGTGCCTGAAATTTTCGAAGGTACGGTTGAGGTTAAATCTGTTGCACGTGAAGCGGGAGACCGATCTAAAATTAGTGTTTACTCTGAAAATCCTGACATTGATGCAGTAGGTGCTTGTGTCGGTGCAAAAGGTGCGCGTGTGGAAGCGGTTGTAGAAGAACTCGGTGGTGAAAAAATTGATATCGTACAATGGAGTGACGATCCTAAAGTGTTTGTTAGAAACGCTTTAAGTCCATCTCAAGTGATCGATGTTATTGTTGATGAAGAAAACCAATCTACAACGGTCATTGTTCCAGATTATCAATTATCTCTTGCTATTGGGAAACGTGGACAAAACGCACGTCTTGCCGCGAAATTGACTGGCTGGAAAATTGATATCAAATCTGAATCAGATGCGAAAGAACTTGGTATTGGTGAAGCAAACAATACTGTTTCAGAATCAAATCATGTTGAAGATGAACAGCATGACGATGTTTTGGTTGATTTAGAGGATGAAAGCAACGAAAAATAGGAGGGATTTTGAATGAAAAAGAGAAAAATTCCTATGAGAAAGTGTATCTTATCAAATGAAATGAAACCTAAAAAAGATATGATCCGCGTCGTGCAAAATAAAGAAGGCGAAATATCTGCAGATGCAACTGGAAAATTACCAGGCCGTGGTGCTTATGTTTCAAAAGATATTGCGCTAATAGAACAGGCACAACAAGCACAAAAGTTAGAACAATTTTTTAAAGCGTCTCAAGAAACGTTAGAGCCAGTATATAAAGAAATTATTCGTCTAATTTATAGAGAAGAGATACCTACCAAATGAATCAACAACAAATTTTGAATTTCTTAGGCTTAGCGATGCGTGCAGGTAAAGTAAAAACGGGTGAGTCTGTTATTCTTGCTGAACTAAAAAAGCATCGATTAAAGCTTGTTTTAATTGCGAGTGATGCATCAGATAACACTAAAAACAATCTGATTAATAAGTGTCATAGTTATCAAACACCATATCGAATCATCAGCCATCGTGATGATTTAGGCGACGCATTGGGCAAAAGTGCACGTGTTAATATTGGTATCACTGATCAAGGATTTGCAAAGAAGTTGATGTCAATGATAGATGAATAATGTTAGGAGTGGTTTAATGGGTAAACAAAGAATTTATGAGTATGCAAAAGATTTAAATATAAAAAGTAAAGATGTGATTGATGAGTTGAAAAAAGAGGGCGTAGAAGTATCGAATCATATGCAAACTTTAGAAGATGATCAAGTTAAATCATTAGATAAAGTTTTCAAAAAAGATCAAGCACAAAAAGATACAAAACCGCAAAAAAATACTCAATCAAATCACAAAAACCAAAAACAAGGGAAAAACCAAAAAGGTAAACCAAACCAGCAACAAAAACAAAATAAAAAGAATAATAAAGGTTCTAAAAATAATAAACAAAACAAAAAGAACCAAAAAGCACAACAACCAACTGAACCTAAAGAAATGCCATCTAAAATTACGTATACAGAAGGCATTACAGTTGGAGAATTAGCTGACAAATTAGGTGTAGATTCATCTGAAATCATCAAAAAATTATTCTTGTTAGGTATTATGGCCAACATTAACCAATCTTTAGATGTTGAAGCTTTAGAGCTTGTTGCATCAGATTATGGTGTGGAAATCGAAGAAGAAGTCGTTGTAGATGATAATGATCTTTCTATTTACTTTGATGACATTGAAGAAGATGAAAATGCTACAGTAAGACCTGCAGTTGTTACAATCATGGGCCACGTTGATCATGGTAAAACAACTTTGTTAGACTCGATTCGTCACACACGTGTCACTGAAGGTGAAGCGGGTGGTATTACACAACACATTGGTGCTTACCAAATAGAAAACAATGGTAAAAAGATTACTTTCCTTGATACACCTGGACACGCCGCATTTACGACAATGCGTGCACGTGGCGCACAAGTGACAGATATTACTATTTTAGTTGTTGCTGCAGATGACGGTGTTATGCCACAAACAATTGAAGCGATAAATCACGCTAAAGAAGCAGATGTGCCAATTATTGTTGCAGTAAACAAAATTGATAAACCAACTGCAAACCCTGATCGCGTTATGCAAGAGTTAACAGAATATAATTTAATTCCTGAGGACTGGGGTGGCGATACGATTTTTGTGCCGCTATCAGCATTAAGTGGTGAAGGTATTGATGATTTACTTGAAATGTTAATTTTAGTATCAGAAGTCCAAGAATTAAAGGCGAACGCTAACAAACCAGCAGTTGGAACAGTGATTGAAGCGGAGTTAGACAAATCTCGTGGTCCAGCAGCGTCATTACTCGTTCAAAACGGAACATTGCATGTAGGTGATGCATTAGTCGTTGGGAACACACACGGTAAAGTGAGAGCGATGGTTAACGATTTAGGTAAACGAATCAAATCTGCAGGTCCTTCTACACCCGTTGAAATTACAGGTTTAAACGATGTACCACAAGCAGGCGACCGCTTTGTAGTCTTTAAAGACGAGAAGAAAGCACGTCGTATTGGTGAAGCACGTGAACAAGAAAGTATTTTACAACAACGTCAAGAAAGTAAAAATGTTTCCCTTGATAATTTATTTGAACAAATGAAACAAGGTGAAATGAAAGACTTAAACGTAATCATTAAAGGTGACGTACAAGGATCTGTTGAAGCTTTAGCTGCTTCATTAATGAAAATTGATGTGGAAGGCGTAAATGTACGTATTATCCACACTGCTACGGGCGCTATTAACGAATCCGACGTAACATTGGCTAACGCTTCAAACGGTATTATCATCGGTTTCAACGTACGTCCTGATGCAGGTGCAAAACGTGCGGCTGATGCTGAAAATGTAGATATGCGTCTACACCGCGTTATTTATAATGTTATTGAAGAAATTGAAGCAGCAATGAAAGGGATGCTTGATCCAGAATTCGAAGAAAAAGTCATTGGTCAAGCAGAAGTACGTCAAACATTTAAAGTTTCTAAAGTCGGTACAATTGCCGGAAGTTATGTGACAGAAGGTAAAATCACACGTGATTCAAGTGTCCGCATTATTCGTGACGGTGTTGTCCTATTTGAAGGTGAATTAGATACTTTAAAACGTTTTAAAGATGATGCAAAAGAAGTGGCCCAAGGTTATGAATGTGGTATCACAATTGCAAAATTCAATGATATTAAAGAGGGCGACATTATTGAAGCTTTCGTAATGGTAGAAGTCGAAAGATAAACTATTGTTGAATCATCACTTTAGCATGATAATGTATAAATGAGTTACAACAATACACTTTTCTGTTTGTTTAATATGTTTACAATACAGGAAAGTGTATTTTTTAATGTGGAAGTTCAAGTCTATTTTTAGTGCAGAATAAAAAAGATGGCCTCCTATCTATGTCAAGTCAGACTAGGGTGACGGTGAACTGGATTGACGCGTATTTAGGATGTCCTTTATAATGTGTAAATGAGGAAAACGCTACGAATAAAGTGAAAGGAGGCATAACTATGAATATGAGAGCAGAACGTGTCGGTGAACAGATGAAAAAAGAGTTAATGGACATTATCAATAACAAATTGAAAGATCCAAGAGTTGGATTTTTAACAATTACTGATGTGCAACCTACAAATGACTTATCATTAGCAAAAGTTTATTTGACTGTTTTAGGCAGTGATAAAGAACGTGAAGATACTTTTAAAGGTCTTGAAAAAGCAAAAGGATTTATTAAATCAGAAATTGGTCAACGTATGCGACTTAGAATTGTACCCGATTTGCAATTTGAATATGACGCATCAATTGAATACGGTAATCGTATTGAGCAGTTGATTCAAGATTTAAACAAGAGAGATTAACAGCATGCGCTAGAATACGTAGCCTGATTTTTCGATGGAATCAGCGTATTCTAGTTTTTTTGTGAAAAGGAGTAGATGAAATGTACCATGGCATTTTACCAGTAAATAAGCCACGCGGATTAACCAGTCACGATGTTGTTTTTAAATTGCGCAAGATTCTAAATACAAAGAAAATCGGCCATACTGGCACGTTAGATCCTGAAGTAGATGGTGTTTTGCCCATTTGTATTGGACAAGCCACTAAGGTCAGTGACTATGTCATGGAAATGGGGAAAACGTATCATGCTGAGGTCACACTCGGTTTATCCACTACGACTGAAGATCAAACCGGTGATGTATTAGAGCAAGTTAGATTACAACCATCCGATATCAATGCTAAGCAAATTGATGAAGTTCTAGAAAAATTTGAAGGTTGGACGACACAAATTCCTCCAATGTATTCTTCAGTAAAAGTAAACGGAAAAAAGCTCTATGAGTATGCAAGAAAAGGTGAAACCGTAGCGCGACCGGAAAGAGAAATATATATTGAACATATTGCACGGATATCAGAGTTACATTTTGAAGATGGAATGATGCGCTTTGAAATTGAAGTGACATGCGGGAAGGGAACGTATATCCGTACACTAGCTACAGATATAGGAAAAACATTGAATCTCCCGGCACATATGTCACGTCTGACACGAACAATGAGTGGCGGTTTATCTTTAGAGCAAGCCTTAAGTTTGACCGAAATTGAAACGCTACATGAAGAAGAACGTTTACAAGAAAAACTGTTGCCGATTATCTATGGTCTGAAAGCTTTACCTATGTATCAAGTCACGGATGAAGCCTTAAAATTAAAAATTAAAAATGGACAAAAGTTTTTAAAAAATGCATTTGATGTTTCTTTTGACTCCCAAATTGTTATGATAGATGGTGAAACAGGTCGTGTTATGGCCATTTATGAAAGACATCCATCTCGTCAAGAGGAAATAAAGCCTAAAAAGGTTTTTAATTAAAGGAGATTATCGATTATGGAAGTTATTGAAATTACACATCCCATCCAACCTAACCAATATATACAAGAAGATATTGCGTTGGCTTTGGGATTTTTTGATGGACTACACCGTGGTCATCAAGCACTTTTAGAACAATTAGAAGCGACTGCAAAAGAAAAGGGACTCAAAAAAGCGGTTATGACATTTGATCCACATCCATCAGTTGTATTGAATCCAAAGCAAAAAAGAACCACTTATTTAACCCCTTTAGATGACAAAGTTGCTTTATTAGGCGAATATGATATTGATTATTGTCTCGTGGTTAACTTTTCATCTCGTTTTGCAGAAGTATCGCCTGATGAATTTGTGCAGTCTTATTTAGTGAAAAATCATGCACGCGCAATTATTGCTGGATTTGACTTTACATTTGGTAAATACGGCAAAGGGAACATGGCGATGATGCAAGAATATCAATCGCAATTCGAATGCATTACAGTAGGAAAAAAAGAACTGAATGATGAGAAAATATCAACGACTGCAATACGAAACGCGTTAAAATCAGGTGATTTAGCGAAGGCAAATGAACAACTTGGGTATCGTTATCGTATTAAAGGAACAGTTGTTCAAGGAGAAAAACGAGGCAGAACAATTGGTTTCCCAACTGCTAATATTGAACCGAGTGATGATTACGTACTTCCTACAAAGGGCGTTTATGCAGTGAGTTTAGTCATTGGTTCGAAAGAAAAAGTGTATAGAGGCGTATGCAACATTGGTGTGAAACCGACATTTCATGAAGATTTGCCTCAAGTTGTTATTGAAGTGAATATTTTTGATTTTGAAGAAAATATTTACGGTGAACGTGTTACTATTTATTGGCATCATTTTATTCGACCAGAGCTGAAATTTGATGGCATTGACCCGCTTGTGGCCCAAATGAATCAAGATAAAGAACGTGCCAAATATTTATTGGCTGTTGATTTTGACGATGAAGTATCTTATAATAGTTAAGTCTATTGATATTAGGACAGAGACCTTTATCTTGGTAGGTTGAGACTCCGACGCCTGACTCAGATAGAGGCACAATTAAAAATTAAAGGAGGAAATTGACAAATGGCAATTTCACAAGAACGTAAAAATGAATTAATTAAAGAATATCGTACACACGAAACAGATACAGGTTCACCTGAAGTACAAATCGCTGTATTAACTGCAGAAATCAGTGCATTAAACGATCACTTACGTATTCACAAAAAAGACCACCACTCACGTCGTGGTTTATTAAAAATGGTTGGTCGTCGTCGTCACTTATTAAACTACTTACGTGACAAAGACATCCAACGTTACCGTGAATTAATTAAATCATTAGGTATCCGTCGCTAATTTTAGAGAGTTAAAATAAGACGAATCAATGGGGCTGGGACAATTATCGTACCCGGCTCTTTTTTTTACTATTAAATGGCAAAAATGTAAGCTATAATATTGATAGTAAAAGGGTACGAAATGTAAAGAGGTAGGAGAGGAGATTTATCATGTCTCAAGAAAAAAAGGTTTTCAAGACGGAATGGGCAAACCAACCGTTAACAATAGAAACTGGACAATTGGCGAAACAAGCAAATGGTGCTGTACTCGTTAGATACGGTGACACCGTTGTACTATCTACAGCAACAGCTTCAAAAGAGCCACGTGATGGTGACTTTTTCCCGTTGACTGTCAATTATGAAGAAAAAATGTATGCGGCTGGGAAAATTCCGGGCGGATTTAAAAAAAGAGAAGGACGTCCAGGTGATGAAGCGACATTAACTGCACGTTTAATTGACCGTCCGATTCGACCATTATTCCCTGATGGCTACCGTCATGATGTTCAAATTATTAACACAGTTCTAAGTGCAGATCCAAATTGCTCTCCTGAAATGGCAGCAATGATTGGTTCTTCAATGGCATTGAGTGTTTCTGACATCCCATTTCAAGGTCCTATCGCAGGGGTAAATGTCGGATTAGTTGATGGCCAATATGTCATCAATCCAAACTTAGAGCAAAAAGCAGTATCACGCCTAGACTTAGAAGTTGCTGGTCATAAAGATGCTGTTAACATGGTTGAAGCAGGTGCAAGTGAGATTACTGAGGCTGAGATGCTAGAAGCGATATTATTTGGTCATGAAGAGATTAAACGCTTATGTGCATTTCAAGAAGAAATCATTGCACATTTACAACCAGAAAAACAAGAATTTATTCCAGAAGAAAAAAATCAAACGCTTATTGATTCCGTAACTGAAATGACTCAAAATGAAGGACTAAATCAAGCGATTCAAACGGTTGAAAAACAAGAGCGCGAAGAAAACCTTGATGCGATTAAAGAACGTGTCCTTGCAAACTTTGAAGACGAAGAAGATCCTGAAAATGAGGCTTTATTAAAAGAAGTTAATGCGATTATTAATACGTTAATCAAAGAAGAGGTAAGAAGATTAATTGCGGATGAAAAAATTCGTCCAGATGGTCGTAAGCCGGATGAAATTCGACCTTTATCATCAGAAGTTGGTTTATTACCACGTGCCCATGGGTCTGGCTTGTTTACACGAGGTCAAACACAAGCGTTATCAGTTTTAACACTAGGCTCAATTTCAGAATATCAAATCATTGATGGTTTGGGTGAAGAAGAGCATAAACGTTTTATGCATCATTATAACTTCCCGAATTTCTCTGTAGGTGAAACAGGTCCTGTTCGAGCACCGGGTAGACGCGAAATTGGTCATGGTGCTTTAGGTGAACGTGCATTGAGATATATCATTCCAGATGAGAAAGATTTTCCATACACTGTGCGTATTGTAAGTGAAGTATTAGAATCTAACGGTTCCTCTTCACAAGCTTCTATTTGTGGCTCTACTTTAGCTTTAATGGACGCAGGTGTGCCGATTAAAGCGCCAGTGGCAGGTATTGCGATGGGTCTTGTCACACGTGATGATCAATATACGATTTTAACGGATATCCAAGGCATGGAAGACGCTTTAGGTGATATGGACTTCAAAGTAGCGGGAACGACTGAAGGTATCACAGCGATTCAAATGGATATTAAAATAGATGGTTTAACTAAAGAAGTGATTGAAGAAGCGCTTGAACAAGCACGTAAAGGGCGTTTAGCGATTTTAGATCATATGATGCAAACGATTAATCAACCTAGAACAGAACTCAGTGCTTATGCACCTAAAGTTGAAACAATGCAAATCAAGCCTGAAAAAATTCGAGACGTCATTGGACCAGGCGGTAAACAAATCAATGAAATTATTGATGCGACAGGTGTTAAATTAGACATTGAACAAGATGGTACAGTATTTATTGGCTCAACGGAACAAGATATGATCAATCAAGCGCGTAGTTGGATTGAAAATATTGTCAGAGAAGCAGAAGTCGGACAAATTTACGATGCAAAAGTTAAACGTATTGAGAAGTTTGGTGCTTTTGTTGAATTGTTCCCAGGTAAAGATGCTTTAGTTCATATTTCTCAAATTTCAAACGAGCGTATTAATAAAGTGGAAGATGTATTAAAAATCGGCGATACATTGAATGTAAAAGTGACTGAAATTGACAAGCAAGGCCGTGTGAATGCATCTCATAAAGTGTTAATTTCACAATAAGTTTTTTAGAAATACATTGGTGTGTTAAGCCACCAATGTCGTTTCTGTTTAGCGTACCCCTAAAGTTGAAGTGCACAATTTCAGCTTTAGGGGTATTTATATCATATCGACAAAAACAACTTAAAGTGACTATGAATGAAATCATTCATAGTGCTAACATGTTCAAAAAGAAAATACAAACGCGAACGCTGTAATGATTTTAAACATTTCGATTTTAAAATACGCTATGCTTGGTGTGTTTAGCGAAAGAAAGCAAATTGTTTTCTGTTCCACTCGTAGCACTTTAATAGTGTACAGAGTTTGTATAATCAACTATAATAAAATATGAATGTAAAATGGACGGGCTATATATTGAGTAGGAGGTAAAATTTTGAATTTAGTAAAAAAGAAAAATAAAGATATACGAATTATACCACTAGGTGGTGTAGGAGAAATTGCCAAAAACATGTATATCATTGAAGTCGATGATGAAATGTTTATGTTAGATGCAGGATTAAAGTTTCCTGAAGATGAAATGTTAGGTATCGATATAGTGATTCCTGATATTCAATACGTACTAGAAAATAAACATAAATTAAAAGGTATTTTTCTAACACATGGACATGAACATGCGATTGGCGCGGTTTCATACGTATTAGAACAAGTAGACGCACCGGTATATGGTTCGAAATTAACAATAGGACTTGTAAAAGAAAACTTAAAAGCACGTCAAATTAATAAAAAAATTAGATATTATGTAGTCAACAATGAATCGGTGATGCGTTTTAAAGGTGTAAATGTGACATTTTTTAACACAACACATAGCATCCCGGATAGCTTAGGTGTATGTATTCATACATCTTACGGTGCAATTGTTTATACAGGTGAATTTAAGTTTGATCAGAGTTTACATGGCCAATATGCCCCGGACATGAAAAAAATGGCAGAAATCGGCGAAAATGGCGTCTTTGCACTTTTAAGTGACTCTACTGAAGCGGAAAAACCAGGTTATAATACGCCAGAAAACGTCATTGAAAGCCATATGTTTGATGCATTTGCAAAAGTAAAAGGGCGTTTAATTGTCTCATGTTATGCTTCTAACTTCATTCGTATACAACAAGTTTTAAATATTGCGAGCAAATTAAATAGAAAAGTATCATTTTTAGGCCGTTCATTAGAAAGTTCATTTAGCATTGCTCGTAAAATGGGATATTTTAATATTCCAAAAGACTTGTTAATACCAATGAGTGAAGTCGAAAACTATCCAAAAAACGAAGTCATCATTATTGCAACAGGTATGCAAGGTGAGCCAGTTGAAGCGTTGAGCCAGATGGCACGTCAAAAACATAAAATCATGAATATTGAAAAAGGCGATTCAGTCTTTTTAGCTATTACAGCTTCTGCCAATATGGAAGTGATTATCGCAAATACGCTCAATGAGTTAGCACGTGCAGGTGCATATGTGATTCCAAATAATAAAAAGATTCACGCTTCAAGTCATGGTTGCATGGAAGAATTAAAATTAATGTTAAACATGATGAAACCGGAATATTTTATACCGATTCAAGGTGAGTTTAAAATGCAAATTAGTCACGCTAAACTCGCGAGTGAATCAGGTGTGAACCCAGAAAAAATATTTTTAGCTGAAGCTGGAGATGTTATTTATTTTGATGGGGAAGACATGGCTTTAAATGAAAAAGTTAATGCAGGCAATGTTTTAATTGACGGTATCGGTGTTGGTGATGTCGGAAATATCGTTTTACGCGATAGACACTTGTTAGCAGAAGATGGTATTTTCATTGCTGTCGTCACACTTGATCCGAAAAAACGACGCATTGCAGCCGGTCCAGAAATTCAATCAAGAGGTTTCGTTTATGTTCGTGAAAGTGAAGCTTTATTGAAAGAAGCAGAAGATAAAGTGCGTGAAATTGTGGAAGCGGGATTACAAGAGAAACGTATTGAGTGGTCTGAAATGAAACAAAACATGAGAGATCAGGTGAGTAAACTGCTCTTTGAAAGCACACGAAGACGTCCAATGATTATTCCTGTGATTTCAGAAATATAAACGTTTAAACCAGTGTGATGTTCAAACAAGAAAACGAATCTTACTCTTTGAAATACTCGCATTTTAAAGAGTAGATTCGCTTTTTTCATCATACAGGTATTTTACATATTTAACAGAAAGTAGAAGGTGACGATGAATGCCGCAAACGAAAAAACGAAAATCACAAACGTCTCGCAGCAAGAAACGAACTTCTAAAAAAAAGCAAAACGATACACCACTAAGATTTATTTTGTCTATTGTTTTTGTAGTTATTTTAACTTTAGGTATTTTTCAATTAGGATTAGTGGGTATTGCAATTGATAGCTTTTTTAATTATCTGTTTGGCGTAACACGTTATCTGACCTATCTATTGTTATTACTAGGGACAGGTTTTTTTGCTTATAATGGAAAGTTACCAAAAACAAGAAGGCTAACGGGGTCAATCATTTTACAGATTGCACTATTATTGGTAGCTCAAATGCATTATATGATGATTGGGGATGCAGCAGCGAGACGTGAGCCTGTTTTATCTTATGTATACCACGCATATGAGACGGAAGGTTTTAACTATTTTGGTGGCGGTTTGCTTGGCTATATGTTTATTCATATTTTAACGCCATTGATTTCTATCGTAGGTATCGTCATACTCACATTAATTTTATTGATTTCGAGTGGTATTTTGTTATTGAAAAAACGTCATAGAGATGTTGCAAAGGTTGGCTTAGAAAACGTTAAACAGGCGACATCACATGCATATAATCGTTATGGTCATCATCGAGAGCAACGACGTTTACAAAAGCAAGAGAAAAAAGAGCAAAAGCGACTTGCTCAAGAACAATCTAAAAGTGAACAAATGAAAGACGTATCTGATTTTCCAGAGGTATCGTCAACAGAAGATGAAACACAGACAGACTATCCTTCAATTCCAATTTTAGGGCATAAAATGGCTTCAAATGACGGGCATCAAACAGCTAAAAATGAACAAGAAAACAATACAAAAGCAAATCCAATTCAACGGATTAATCATGCAGATGAAAATGTTGGCATCCCTTCAGACCAATCAGATGCTGAAGGCAGTATATCTGAAGCGGGCGAGGTGGCCAATCATGCGTACGAACTTCCACCGCTTTCTTTATTAGATGCTCCAAAACAACAACAAACAACTTCAAAAGCAGAAGTCCAACGAAAAGGAAGATTATTAGAAACAACTTTGAAAAATTTTGGTGTCAATGCGAAAGTGACGCAAATTAAAATCGGTCCAGCTGTGACACAATATGAGGTACAGCCTGCACAAGGGGTGAAAGTAAGTCGAATCGTTAATTTACATAACGATATCGCGCTAGCATTAGCGGCAAAAGATATTCGAATTGAAGCGCCTATCCCAGGAAAATCGGCTGTCGGTATTGAAGTACCTAATAATAAAATTGCGTTAGTGACTTTAAAAGAAGTATTAGATGAAAAATTCCCAACGCAAAATAAATTAGAAGTAGCATTAGGTCGTGATATATCTGGAGAACCAATTACTGCAGAGCTTAATAAAATGCCTCACTTATTAGTCGCAGGTTCAACCGGAAGTGGGAAATCGGTTTGTATCAACGGCATTATCACAAGTATTTTATTGAATGCAAAGCCACATGAAGTAAAACTTATGATGATTGATCCAAAAATGGTAGAATTAAATGTGTACAATGGAATTCCACATTTATTAACACCTGTTGTAACCAATCCACATAAAGCGGCGCAAGCATTAGAAAAAGTAGTTGGAGAAATGGAAAGAAGATATGATTTATTCCAACATTCAGGAACACGTAATATTGAAGGTTACAACGCATTAATGAATCAAAAAAATAATGAGTTGGATGAAAAAGAACCATTATTACCCTATATTGTCGTAATTGTAGATGAACTTGCAGATTTAATGATGGTAGCAGGTAAAGATGTTGAAACAGCGATTACACGCATCACACAAATGGCGCGTGCAGCGGGTATTCATCTCATTATAGCAACACAACGTCCTTCAGTAGATGTCATTACAGGTTTAATCAAAAATAACATTCCATCACGTATCGCCTTTGCGGTGAGCTCTCAAACGGACTCACGTACAATTATCGATAGTGGTGGTGCGGAAAAACTTCTTGGTAAAGGGGACATGTTATTTATTAAAAATGGTGGCTCTACGCGTACGCGTGTGCAAGGTGCATTTTTAAGTGATAATGAAGTGCAAAAAATCGTCTCATATGTCGTCGCCCAACAAAAAGCGAATTACGTTAAAGAGATGGAGCCAGATGCACAAGTGGATGAAGCGGATATGGAAAGTGATGATCCATTATACAAAGATGCTTATTTATTTGTTATTGAGCAACAAAAAGCAAGTACATCGCTATTACAACGCCAGTTTCGAATTGGTTATAATCGAGCATCGAGAATCATGGATGATTTAGAACGAAATCAGGTCATTGGACCACAAAAGGGGAGCAAGCCAAGACAAATTTTAGTTGATTTAAATGATGGAGAGGTGTAAGACATGTCGGTAAATCCTGACGTTAATATTGTGAAAGAATGGATACTTAAAGAAATTGAAGAAGAGCGCATTAAACCTGGTGAATCTTTACCGGGTTTATTGGCACTTGCACGTACATGTAATGTAAAGACAGATGACGTTCAGGTTGCGATTCACGAACTCGTTACTGAACAAATAGTCACACAAAATTTTGAAGAAGGCGCACGAGTTAAAGTACCACAGCCGTTCTTTTATCCTTTAGATGAATTAATGAGTATTGGACGCATGATATCTGATAAAGGTTATGAAAATGGCACCGTATTTTTAAGCCTTGATGAAGAAGAAGCATCGCTTGATGATTGTAAAGTGATGAACCTCGAACCTAAATCACAAATTACTGTTGTTGAACGTATTCGAACGGCTAATGGTCACCCAGTTGTCTATTGTTTAGATAAAGTAGCGACCGATGTATTTGAACATTTTGGTACGCATCATCCACAATCTTCTATATTGAAAGCTGTAGAAGCAGCAAGTCAGAAAAAAATCGCTTATGCTGAAACAGAAATGGAAGCGATTAGCTATGAACCTTATATCTCTGATGCTTTAGATTCAGATCCGCGCGACGGGTTAATGCTTTTACGTCAAGTTCATTTCACTGAAGATGGCACACCGATTTTATATTCTTTAAACTATTTCAAGAGTAGCCTTGTGAAGTTTCGGACGATAAGAAAACGTCTATAACATAATAATTATAGTTTTTTAAAAGGAGGAGTTGCTTTGAAACAGCTTCAACAAGAACCATCAAATTCAATTTCTGTCATGTCAACGCATAAATTTAAAACGACGACAGTGACTTTTAAATTTATGGCGCCATTAGATGTTGAGACGATGACACAACGTGCACTATTGAGTAAATTATTAGTTCGCGGAACACAAAACTATCCTACTGATAAAGCATTTAACCAATATTTGTCAGAATTATACGGTGCTTATGTGAATAGCTATGTATCTAAATATAAAGATCGACATGTGATCACCATCAGTTTAGAAATCGTGAATGAACGTTACCTATTAGATGATGAGCCTTTATTTGAAAAAGGTGTCGCATTATTAAAAGAGGTCATTTTAAATCCGCTTGTTTCTCATAAAGCTTTTAATGAAAACTTTCTAGCACAAGAAAAGCGTTTGTTAAAGAAAAAACTTAAAGCCATTGAGGATAATAAATCACAACTTGCATACTTGCAGTTACTTAAACATATGTTTGGCGATCATCCTTATCGTTTTATGGCGGCAGGAGAGCTTGCACATATTGATGACATATCAGCAACAGATATTTACCATACATATCAATCTATGCTAGAAAATGATTACTGCTCAGTATACGTCGTAGGTAACGTAGATGAAGAAGCTACAGTACAACATATTCAATCTGAGTTCAATATTCAACCTTTTACATATGCGTCAACTTCATTTGGTCAAGATATAAACCAAGATCAACCTGTAAAGGAAATCGTTGAAACGGATCAAGTCGATCAAGCCAAGTTAAATATAGGATTTAGATTTCCAACCCAATACGGTGAGCCTGATTATTACACGCTTGTTGTTTTTAATATGATGTTTGGTGGAGACCCTTCGTCTGTATTATTCAATGAAGTGCGTGAACAAAAAAGTTTAGCCTATTCCATTCATTCGCAAATAGACGGCAAAAATGGCTTCTTATTTGTATTAAGTGGCGTTTCAGTTAATGATTATGAACTCGCAAAAGAAACAATTATCGAAGCATTCAATAGATTTAAGTCAGGAGATTTTACAGAAGATAAAATGGCTTTGGCTAAAAAAATTATTTTATCGAATCGTAAAGAAGCAAAAGACCGACCTAAGCATATGATTGAAACGATGCATAACCAATTGTTACTTAAAGAACCTGAAAGTGAGTCCCAGTTTGAATCTCGCATTCAAGCGGTGACACGTCAAGATGTTCAACGTCTATGTCAAAATGCGCATTTAGATACCATTTATATTTTGACAAAGGGGGAAGCTTAATATGAACCATACGTACTATCAACAAATTGATGAAACAGTTTATCATACAACATTAGAAAACGGACTCAACCTTTTTGTCATTCCTAAAAAAGATTTTCAAAAAACATTTGTGACGTATACAACGCAATTTGGTTCGCTTGATCACCGATTCAAACCACATCAATCAGACCAATTTGTCAGTGTACCCGATGGGGTTGCGCATTTTTTAGAACATAAATTATTTGAAAAAGAAGAAGGCGACTTGTTTACGGAATTTGCTGAGCACGATGCACAAGTCAATGCATTTACGAGCTTTGATCGTACAAGTTACTTATTTAGTGCGACAAATCACGTTGACGACAATATTTTGAGATTGTTGAAAATGGTTGAAACCCCTTATTTTACTGAAGAATCAGTGGAAAAAGAAAAAGGTATAATTGCTGAAGAAATAAAAATGTACCAAGAGCAGCCAGGTTATCGACTAATGTTCAATACTTTACGCGCAATGTATCATGATCATCCTGTTAAAGTGGACATCGCAGGCTCAGTCGAAAGTATTTATCAAATTACTAAAGAAGATTTATATCTCTGTTATGAAACTTTTTATCATCCATCAAATATGGTTTTATTTGTCGTTGGTGATGTTGAACCTGCACATATAGAGCAATTGGTGAAACAACATGAAGATGCACGTGCAATTGAGGCACAGCCGGAAATTGAACGTGACCCGCTCAATGAAAGCAATGAAGTGGTCCAGTCTAATGTCAGTGAGCGCATGCATATTCAATCACCTCGATTAATGATTGGGCTTAAACATCCAGTTGATGACTTCACAGAACACCAACGTGTTAAAGAAGATATTGAAATGTCATTTTTCTTTGAGATGATTTATGGCGAAGAGACGAATTTCTATCAAGCTTTACTTGATCAAGACTTGATTGATGATACATTTAGTTATCAAACGGTGATAGAGCCCTCATATAGTTTTTCATTAATTACTTCTGCAACATCAAAACCTGATCAGTTAAAAAAATTATTGATTGATGAGTTAACAACAAATATGGGCCAAGTCAAAGATCAAAAAGCATTTGAATTATTGAAACGTCAATTTATAGGGGAGTATATTTCAAATTTAAATGCCCCTGAATATATTGCGAATCAATCTACAAAGTTTTATTTTGATGGTGTTAGTTTATTTGAATTGTTGGAAATCATTGAAGGTATTACGCTAGAAACGATGAATGCGACTATTAAAAAACGGATTCAATTAGATGCGATAGTCGATAGTCGATTGGAGATGGAAAAATCGTGAAAGCTTTAGTTGTTGGTGGATCAGGCAATATAGGTCGTGCAATTACGCATGACCTTCTTTCACGTGGCTATGAAGTTATAGTGACTTATCATCATACAGCTATTGACGAACTGGTCAAAATGTATGAAAATCAGCCGGTTCAATTTGTGCAAATTGACTTAACAAAATCGATTCAACTTGAAGAGAAATTAAAATTTATTCAAAATTTAGATGTGTTAATTTATACGAGTGGGCAAAGTTTATTTGGCATGCTTCAAGATATGACGGATCAGCAAATTCACGATGCTTATATGGTGCATGTATTTCATTTTATTAAAATGTCTCAATTTTTTGTCGACCAATTGCGACAAAGTGAGAATGGACGTATTATCGTTATTTCATCTATTTGGGGTGAAACGGGAGCAAGTTTTGAAACCATTTATTCTTCCATGAAAGCGGCACAAATCGGATTTGTTAAAGCACTCGGACAGGAGTTATCTCGAACGAATGTGACAGTGAATGCGATTGCGCCAGGCGTTGTTGCGGGACGTATGACGGATGCGTTATCAGAAGAAGCACGTGAGGATTTGCTCGAATCATTGCCACAGCATCGATGGATAGACCCTTCAGAAATTGCACATGCAACGCAATACTTACTATCTCCTGAGGCGAAAAGTATCACGGGTACAGTTCAACGTATTAATGGTGGCTGGTATTGTTAATTTGCTATAATATGAATAAATAACGTATAGGCAAGCGTTGCAAGGGGGTTTTTCATGATTACACGTGAAAAAAGAGAATGGTACTTAGAGTATAATATCAATATCAATAGAGCAGGTTTGTTAGGTGATATTTCAAGTTTACTTGGGATGATGGGAATTAATATTGGTGCGATAAACGGTATTGATAAATCCATTCGTGCTTTTATTATTAGATCCGATAGTGAAGAGAAAGTAAAACGCTTTGAAACTTTACTTAAAGAAATTGATGATATTTCTCTAAGAGTCTTGCGTGAGCCAGAGTTAAAAGACAGACTTGCTGTGAGACATGGACGTTTTGTAAAACAAGATGAGCATAATAAAAAAATATTTCGTTTTGAACGAGACGATTTAGGTTTACTTGTTGATTTTATGGCTGAATTATTTAAAGAAGAAGGTCATAAATTAATTGGGATTCGAGGTATGCCACGTGTGGGTAAAACGGAATCTATTGTAGCTGGCAGTGTGTCTGCGCACAAGAGATGGTTGTTCATCAGTTCAACTTTAATTAAACAAACGGTTCGTAGTTCACTAATTAAAGGTGAATACGATAAAGATCATGTGTATATTATTGATGGTGCGGTCACTGCAAGAGAAACAAATCCGAGGCACCAAGAGCTTGTTAAAGAAGTGATGACGTTGCCATCAGTAAAGGTCGTTGAACATCCTGATTTATTTGTTGAAGCAAGCGATTATATTATGGATGATTTTGACTATATTATTGAATTAAGAACCGAAGAAAATCAGACCATTGAATATGAAGAAATGAAAAAGCAAACCGTTAGAAGTAAAAATAACTTAGATTTTGGAGATACATTTGGTGGTTTCGGAGACGGCTTTGGTGATGGTTTTGGTTCGTTCTAACGTTTGGAGGAGAGCATAAGTTGAAAACAATCGGTGAAGTACTGCAAAGTAAAAGAGAAGGTTTAGGAATGACTTTAGCTGAATTAGAAAAAAGAACACAAATTCAGCGAGAAACATTAGTTGCCATTGAACGCAATCAGTTTGAGCAATTTGAACATCCTAATCATATACGAGGTTTTATACAAAAATATGCGCAATCCGTGAATGTTGATGGCCCATTACTCATGGATAAGCATAAAGAAGAGTTGCCTTCCATGACATACCAAGCCCATGATATTTTACAACAAATCTCACAAAATCAAGATGCATTAGTATTTTCTAATACAGATGTGCAACCGAAAAAAGTTGCGATCATTATTGGTATGCTGATTGGTATTACAGCCGTACTTTGGGGGCTATTAACCATTGTGCTATAATAGCAATAAGAGAAACAGATAAGTGGAGAGAGGAATAATTATGAATATACCTAACCAGATCACATTGTTTCGAGTCATCTTAATTCCAATATTTATGTTGTTTGCACTTGTTGATTTTGGAATGGGGAATGTTTCTTTCTTAGGGGGACACTCGATTCGTATTGAATTTTTAATTAGTGGAATCATTTTTATCATCGCATCATTAAGTGATTTTTTAGATGGCTATTTAGCACGTAAATGGCAAATTGTAACAAATATGGGGAAATTTTTAGACCCGCTTGCTGATAAACTTCTTGTTTCTGCGGCTTTAGTTGTTTTAGTAGAACTTGGATTGACGAATTCTGTCGTTGCCATCATCGTTATTGCACGTGAATTTGCGGTGACAGGGTTGAGACTATTACAAATTGAGCAAGGCTTTGTGAGTGCGGCAGGTCAACTTGGAAAAATTAAAACGGCAGTAACGATGGTTGCCTTAGTTTTCATTTTATTAGGTGAGCCTTTAAGCCAGTGGATTGGTTTTTCTTTAGGGCAAATTTTATTGTATATTGGTGTATTTTTTACAATTTTATCAGGTATTGAATATTTCTATAAAGGTAGAGATGTTTTTTTACAAGATAAAAAAGCTTAATTTTATGATTAATTCAAGGATGAATGAACTTTTAAGAGTGAAACAAAGAGAACAATGTTGAATTGGGCTGTTTGTTTTACTCTTCTTTTATTTTGTTTGTAACAACAGGCTCACATAATAATCAAGTCTTTTGTAATGGAGTCTTAGTTGAAAAGGGTGATTCTGTAAAAACAATAAACGGTTTAGTTCCATTTCAAAGGGATATCAAGATATAATGAAGTTGTGAATAAGATTTTGTAGGCAGAAAGAAGGCAATATTATGAAAGTCTGTATTATCGCAGTAGGGTCAGAGTTACTTTTAGGCCAAATTACAAATACGAATGCTCAATTTTTATCACAAAAGTTGAATGAAGCGGGTCATCATGTGTTGGAGCATATCGTTGTGGGTGACAATGAAAAAAGACTTGAAACTGTCATAAAAAGAGCGCTGGAGCAATATGATGCATTAATTTTCACGGGTGGTTTAGGCCCCACAAAAGATGACTTAACAAAACAAACGGTTGCACGTGTTTTAAATAAAAAACTCGTAACAGATCAAGAAGCACTCAATTACATTAAAGATTATTTCAAACAACATGAAAAAGAAATGACGCCGAATAATAAGCAACAAGCACTTGTAATTGAAGGTGCAAAAGTATTAGCCAATCGTGTAGGAATGGCGCCGGGTATCTATTTTAATGAAAATGATAAACACATTGTTATGCTACCTGGGCCACCGAAAGAAATGCAGCCGATGGTCGTGAATGAACTCATGCCTTACTTTTCACAAGGTGGAAAAACAATTTTCTCTGAAGTGTTACGTTTTTGTGGGATAGGTGAATCACAAGTTGAAACAGAATTACTTGACTTAATCGATGCGCAAACAAACCCAACAATTGCACCACTTGCAGGTACGCACGAAGTCACAATCAGATTGACGGCAAGCGCGGATGATGAAAAAGCGAGTCAACAGTTAATAGCACCGATAAAAGATGAAATATTAAGTCGAATTGGTCATTATTATTATGGCTCCAATGACACTACACCTGAGCGCGCTGTTATGGCGTTACAAAAGAAATCATTTGCGATATATGATCAAGTGACAGAAGGTTTACTTTACTCTAGATTAAAAAAAGAGGATCATACACATCTATTAAAAGGGTATATGATGCATCATCCTCAATTTGTAGATGAAACAGCCACAATTGAGAACCAATTATATGCATCAGCAGTATTTGTGCAATCTTTATATGACACTGAACAGGCGATGAGCCTTCTTTCACAAGGTAATACAGTCTATATTGGTTTTCTAGATCGTGATCACTTCCGAATTGAAACATTTAAAATGAGTCATCACAGAAATTTACAACGTGATCGAAGTCAAAATTATGTGCTGATTGCATGGCTAAATGAACTAAAACAGCACTAATATGATATGATTTTGAACAAAACACAAGCACATGCGTTCTATTTTGTTAGTATTCAAATCACAAAATAGCGAACAAATATTCGCAAAATGCTTGTAATTTTAATTGAAAGCATGTATAGTAGAATTAAATTAAAAGGAAATTTTTATTTATTAGGGGGTCCTATATTGGATAATGAACGTCAAAAAGCACTCGACACAGTAATAAAAAATATGGAAAAGTCATTCGGTAAAGGTGCCGTTATGAAACTAGGTGAAAATAAAGATCGCCGTGTTTCAAGTGTTTCAACAGGTTCTGTTACATTGGATCATGCATTGGGGGTTGGCGGCTATCCAAAAGGTCGTATTATTGAAGTTTATGGCCCTGAAAGTTCTGGTAAAACTACTGTAGCGTTACACGCGATTGCTGAAGTGCAAAAAAATGGCGGTATTGCTGCGTTTATCGATGCTGAACATGCGTTGGATCCTGTCTATGCTGAAGCGCTCGGTGTGGATATCGATAATCTATACCTTTCTCAACCTGACCACGGTGAACAAGGTTTAGAAATTGCTGAAGCGTTCGTTAGAAGTGGTGCCGTGGACATTGTTATTGTGGACTCTGTTGCAGCCTTAACACCTAAAGCAGAAATCGAAGGTGAAATGGGTGATACACATGTTGGTTTACAAGCGCGTCTTATGTCTCAAGCATTACGTAAACTTTCAGCAGCCATTTCAAAATCAAATACGACTGCAATTTTCATTAACCAAATTCGTGAAAAAGTAGGTGTTATGTTCGGTAACCCTGAAACGACACCAGGTGGTCGTGCGTTGAAATTCTACAGTTCTGTTCGCTTAGAAGTCAGACGTGCAGAACAATTGAAACAAGGCCAAGACATCGTAGGTAACCGTACGAAAATCAAAGTTGTGAAAAATAAAGTGGCACCACCATTTAAAGTCGCTGAGGTCGATATCATGTATGGTCAAGGTATCTCTCGAGAAGGTGAATTGATTGATTTAGGTGTACAATATGACATCGTAGACAAATCTGGTGCATGGTATTCTTATAACGGTGAACGTATGGGTCAAGGTAAAGAGAATGTAAAACAATTCTTAAAAGAAAACCCACAATTAGAAGATGAAATCGATCGAAAACTCCGTGAAAAATTAGGTATTTTTGACGGTGATGTAGAAGAAAAAGAGCAAGAAGAGCCACAAACATTATTTGATGAATAATCATATTTCGATATAAAATTAAAAGTGAAACATGAATCTAAATAAGAATTAGATTCGGTTTCACTTTTTGTTTTGGAAAAGCTAATTGCAACAAAATTTCAAATAGAACATGATAGCGTGATGATTTTTCGTTTTGAAATGTATCATCTTTTTTATTCAATAGTGTTGGATACCTTGATTTTTCATTGTTCAAAACGTACAATTGAACTTGTATGATTCTTATTTTTAGTCATATAATCATATAGATTGGTTAACATACAGAACGAAATCCTAGAAAAAGGAGGTGTTTGTGTGAATTTATTAAGCCTCTTACTCATTTTGCTGGGTATAATTCTAGGAGTTGTTGTAGGGTATTTAATCGCCCAGAATTTAATATATCAAAAGCAGTTACAAGCCAAACGTACTGCTAAAGATATTATTGAACAAGCAAACAAAGAAGCAGAGAATCTTAAAAAAGAGAAATTAATCGAAGCTAAAGAAGAAAACCAAGTTCTAAGAGAACGCATCGAAAGCGAACTAAGGGAACGACGTGGAGAGCTTCAAAGGCAAGAATCCCGACTTCTTCAAAAAGAGGAGAACTTGGAGCGAAAATCTGATCTACTCGATAAAAAGGATGAGATTTTAGAGCAAAAAGAATCTAAACTTGAAGAAAGACAACAACAAGTAGACGCAAAAGAGAGTAGTGTTCAATCAATAATAATGAAGCACGAACAAGAATTAGAACGCATCTCCGGTCTCACACAAGAAGAAGCACGTAAAGAGCAATTGGAACGTGTAGAAGAAGAGTTGTCACAAGATATTGCAGTACTTGTTAAAGAAAAAGAGCGTGAAGCTAAAGAAAAAGTAAACCAAAAAGCAAAAGAATTACTCGCTACGACAGTGCAACGTTTTGCTGCTGATCATACTTCAGAGTCAACAGTGTCAGTTGTTAACTTACCTAATGACGAGATGAAAGGACGTATCATCGGTCGTGAAGGTAGAAATATTCGTACGTTAGAAACATTAACAGGTATTGATTTAATCATTGATGATACACCTGAAGCGGTAATTTTATCAGGTTTTGATCCTATTCGAAGAGAAATTGCCAAAACAGCGTTAATCAACCTCGTTTCTGACGGTCGTATTCATCCAGGCCGTATTGAAGATATGGTAGAAAAAGCAAGACGAGAAGTCGATGAAATTATTCGTGATGCAGGTGAACATGCAACATTTGAATTAAATATTCATAATATGCATCCTGATCTCGTTAAAATTTTAGGGCGTATGCATTATCGAACAAGTTATGGACAAAATGTGCTTAAACATTCTATTGAAGTAGCATATTTATCTGGAATGCTTGCTGCAGAATTGAACGAAGATGTAACACTGGCTAAAAGAGCCGGTTTATTACACGATATTGGTAAAGCGATTGATCACGAAGTTGAAGGAAGCCATGTTGAAATTGGTGTCGAATTAGCTAAAAAATATGGCGAACCTGAGACGGTCATCAATGCAATTCATTCACACCATGGAGAGGTTGAGCCGACATCGATTATATCTATTTTAGTTGCTGCTGCAGATGCTTTATCGGCTGCAAGACCTGGCGCTAGAAAAGAAACGTTAGAGAATTATATCAAACGTTTAGAACGATTAGAGGACATTTCTGAAAGCTATGATGGCGTGGAAAAAGCTTTTGCTATACAAGCAGGTCGTGAAATACGCGTGATTGTATCACCAGAAGAAATAGATGATTTAAAATCTCATCGCTTAGCGAGAGATATTAAAAATCAGATTGAGGATGAACTACAATATCCGGGTCATATCAAAGTGACAGTTGTTCGTGAGACGAGAGCAATTGAATATGCGAAGTAACAGTGTATGAAATAAAAACAGGTTTCATCATAATGTCATGTACATTATGATGAAACCTGTTTTTTTATTTGTATTCATATCCTAAATGATTAATTTTTCCATTTTAAATTTCAGTCGTCATCAAAGTTATTTACAGAGATGAAGTTCAGTTTCTTTCAATTCTTCTAAAGCACTAGATGTGTCATAACTACTTGAGGAAATGTTTGCATAACGTTCTGCCATTCGATACGCATTGATGTATAATTCGATACTCTCTTTTGCGATATCTTCAGGATTTTCTTTTTTAGATGGATTCGCGCTCAAAACAAGTTCTGCAAATTTTTCAGGATCAATACTAATTGACATAAGTTAATAAACAACTCCTAATGTTTTTATGAAAATACGTACTTATTGATTATTAAACAATAAGCATTCCTAATCTTTTCAATACCCCAACTGATTATATTTAATCATATATTTTTACATTCAAATATACACTTGAATAAAGAAATGAATCGAGTTATAATTTATTCAAACGAATACTTGAATGAAAGTGTGAGATAAATGACAAAACAACAAATTCCAACATGTGACACATTTAGTATAGATGCTGAAATCGTACACGAAGCTAAGCAAGAAATAGAAAATTCTAATATTGAACATGTAAGTCAAATGTTTAAAAGTATTGCTGATGTCAATCGTGCAAAAATTACATTTGCTTTGTGCGAACATGAAGAGCTGTGTGTTTGTGATATCGCAGAAATACTCAATATTACTGTTGCAAACGCGTCGCACCATTTAAGATCTTTGTACAAAAACGGAATCGTAACTTATCGGAAAGAAGGTAAACGTGCTTTTTATCGCTTGTATGACGAACATATCCGTCAAATTATGACAATATCTATTGAGCATAAGAAAGAAGTGGATGAAGATGGTACAAAATCATAAAACATATCGTATCGAAGGGTTATCGTGTGCCAATTGTGCGGGTAAATTTGAAAAGAATGTGAACAAGCTGACTTCAGTGGAAAAGGCGCAAGTTAATTTTGGCGCTTCGAAAATTTATGTAACCGGTCAACCTACTTTAGATGAATTAGAACATGCGGGTTCATTTGAAAATCTAAAAATTATTCCTGACGATCAACAAGTGAATGCGCAATCTCGTACGATGCATTCACCTGTCAAAGAGATGCACTTTATAGATAAATTCAAAGCATTTTATCATCAACATGAAACCATTATCTTTGCTGCGATTCTTGTTATTCTCGGTTATATTTCACAATGGCTAAACAACGCGAACAATACTATGACGCTCATATTGTTTACGTTATCTATCGTCTTAAGTGGGAGCCAGTTGATTATTCAAGGGGTCAAAAATCTCCTCCATTTTGAATTTGATATGCGTACTTTGATGACGATTGCGATTATCGGGGGCGTATTAATCGGCCAATGGGGAGAAGTTGCTGTTGTAGTCATATTATTTGCAATCAGTGAAGCATTAGAACAATTTTCTATGGATAAAGCCCGTCAATCTATGGCTTCTTTAATGGAAATTGCGCCTGATGAGGCGACAATACTTAGACGGGGTCAATTATTGCGCTTAGCTACAGAAGAGGTTGAAGTTAATGATATTTTGTATGTTAAGCCTGGGCAAAAAATTGCTTTAGATGGGATTGTTGTTTCAGGTCATGCGTCAGTCAATCAAGCTGCTATCACTGGCGAATCAATGCCAGTTGATAAACGAGAAAGCGATGAAGTCTATGCAGGTACATTAAACGAAGATGGTGTGCTTGAAGTCAAAGTAACGAAAGCATCTAAAGATACGGCATTAGCGAAAATGATTCAATTGGTAGAAGCAGCCCAAGTTGAAAAAGCGCCCGCCCAAGCTTTCGTAGAAAAATTCGCAAAATATTATACGCCATGTATTATGGTGATTGCTTTCTTAGTAGCCATCCTTCCACCTTTATTATTAAATGATGCTTTTTTACCATGGATATATCAAGGACTTTCTGTTTTAGTCGTAGGCTGTCCCTGTGCTTTAGTTATTGCGACTCCGATTTCTATTGTTTCAAGTATAGGAAATGCTGCTAAAAACGGCGTGCTTATTAAAGGCGGGATTTACCTTGAGCAATTGAGTAAAGTTCAAACACTCGCGTTTGATAAAACAGGTACGCTAACAGTGGGCCATCCGGTCGTTACAGAGGTCATCCATTTAAATCAAAACCAAAAAGAAAGAATAGATACTTTAGGTTATCTTTCTGCTGTTGAAAACTTATCAAATCATCCTATCGCGAGAGCAGTGGTAGCCTACGCAACAGAAAAGCATATTGACTATCAACAATATCAGGTTAAAGATTTTCTATCTAAAACAGGGCAAGGTGTGCGTGCCGTTATTGAGGGAAACGACATTTTAATCGGTCAACCCCAATTATTTCATATCAATACCAATGAAGAACTTGTTGAACAAATCAATGATATGCAAAAGCAAGGCGACACCGTTATTTTAATGTCGATTAACCATACTTTAACCACTTTAATTACTGTTCGAGATCAAGTACGTGAACAGTCTCAAAAAGCAATTGAAGCACTTCAAAATTTAGGGATACAACATACAGTCATGTTGACAGGGGATAATTTAAATAGTGCACAAGCCATCAATCGAAAATTGAAATTGACAAATGTTGAAGCAGATTTAATGCCAGAAGATAAATTAAAGCATATAGAAAAATTAGAAGCTTTAAATGGTCCAGTAGGAATGGTTGGTGATGGTGTGAATGATGCACCTGCTCTAGCGCGTGCTTCTATCGGTATTGCGATGGGTGGTGCGAGCACCGATACAGCACTTGAAACTGCTGACATTGCTTTACTCGGCGATGATATGTCTAAATTGCCATTTACTTACCGGTTAAGTCGAAAAACGATGAATGTGATTAAAGCTAATATTGTCTTTGCGATTGGTATTAAATTAATTGCCTTACTCTTAGTTATACCTGGCTGGTTAACGTTATGGATTGCTATTTTTTCAGATATGGGTGCAACTTTGATTGTGGCTTTAAATGCAATTCGTTTGCTCTATGTGAAAGATGAAGCTTAATCAAGTAGAACGGTTGACATCTCTATTGAGAAAGATACAATAAGAGGTAAATCAACATCGTTAAATACTATACAATCTTTTCAAATAGAAATAACTTTTCGCGAATGACCACAACAGTTATGTCTAGCATTGATGAATGAAATGCATACTTTTAATATATCATTATGGGACGAGATGAGAATGAACAATGCCAAGAGTTTGTATGGAAGATTGTTCTTTTCATAGCTCGTCTCTTTTTATATGTTGCGTATGCTTTGTATATAGAATTTTTAAATAATGATACAGTTGAAATATACATAAATGCCCATATTTAGAGAGGACGAAACATAATGAGAATTTTATTTATAGGAGATATTGTCGGAAAAGTTGGACGCCAAGCGATATCAGAATGGTTGCCAAAACTGAAACAACGTTATCATCCGACCGTGACGATAGTGAATGCAGAAAATGCGGCGCACGGTAAAGGTTTAACTGAAAAAATATATAAAGAACTATTGCGTAATGGCGTTGATTTTATGACTATGGGAAACCATACTTATGGTCAACGAGAAATTTATGATTTTATACAAGATGCAACACGCCTTGTGAGACCCGCAAACTTTCCTGATGAAGCACCAGGGATTGGTATGCGTATTATTAATTTAAATGATAAAAAGCTAGCAGTTATTAATTTGCAGGGGCGTAGTTTTATGCCAGATATTGATGATCCTTTTAAAAAAGCCAATCAATTGATTGAAGAAGCGCAAAAAGAAACGGATAATATTTTTGTTGATTTTCATGCTGAAACCACTTCTGAGAAAAATGCAATGGCTTGGTTTTTAGATGGACGTGCGAGTGCTGTAGTTGGCACGCATACACATATTCAAACATCAGATAATCGTATTTTACCTCAAGGGACTGCTTTTATTACCGATGTAGGTATGACGGGCTATTATGATGGTATTCTTGGCATTAATCGTGATGAAATCATTAAACGATTCCTTACAAGTTTACCTCAACGTCACGTTGTTCCTGATGAAGGGCGTAGTGTGTTGTCAGGCGTTATTGTTGATTTAAAAGAAGACGGGACAGCCAAAAATATTGAACGTATTTTAATCAATGATGACCATCCGTTCGAAGCATAATATTCATTTAACGTTAATAGATCTAATAAAGGATATAAGCATTATCCGCCATTAGTATGAATTTTTTTAAAACCCATTATTTAATAGAGCAAATAATGGGTTATTTTGATATGATAAATAGTGAATTTAATCGTGTAGGAGGCTAAATCTATGAAAGCTCAATTGTCATGGAAAGTGGGAGGTCAGCAAGGCGAAGGGATTGAATCAACGGGAGAAATTTTCGCCACTGCAATGAATCGAAAAGGCTATTATTTGTATGGTTATCGTCATTTTTCAAGCCGAATTAAAGGAGGCCATACCAATAATAAAATCCGTGTCTCTACAACACCTGTTCACGCAATTAGTGATGATTTAGATATTCTTGTCGCATTTGATCAAGAAACAATTGTGTTAAATCATCATGAAATGCGAGAAGATAGTGTCATCCTAGCAGATAGTAAGGCTAAGCCTGAGAAACCAGAAGACTGTAAAGCGCAATTGGTTGTCTTACCCTTTACAGAAACTGCCAAATCATTAGGGACAACATTAATGAAAAATATGGTGGCCATTGGTGCAACAGCAGCGTTAATGGATTTAAATACTGACACATTTGAAGCGCTCATTACAAATATGTTTGAGAAAAAAGGAGAAAAAGTCGTTGAACTTAATATTCAAGCATTGAATGAAGGTTATCGTATTATGCAAGATGAGTTGGCTGGCATTCAAGGGGACTTTATGCTTGAAGAAAGCGCAGGTACGCCTCATCTTTATATGATAGGGAATGATGCCATTGGCTTAGGAGCAATCTCAGGAGGCTCAAGATTTATGGCTGCTTATCCGATTACGCCGGCTTCTGAAATAATGGAATATATGATTGAAAATTTACCAAAAGTGGGCGGAACCGTCATTCAAACCGAAGATGAAATCGCAGCTGCGACGATGGCGATTGGTGCGAACTATGGTGGTGTTCGTGCATTCACTGCTTCTGCTGGTCCAGGTCTCTCGTTAATGATGGAAGCGATAGGTTTATCTGGGATGACTGAAACACCGTTAGTCATAATGAATACGCAACGTGGTGGTCCATCTACAGGTTTACCAACAAAGCAAGAACAGTCTGACTTAATGCAGATGATTTATGGAACACACGGAGATATTCCTAAAATTGTCGTTGCGCCAACGGATGCTGAAGATGCTTTTTACCTTACAGTAGAAGCATTTAACTTAGCGGAAGAATATCAATGTCCAGTTATTTTACTAAGTGACTTACAACTTTCCTTAGGTAAGCAAACAGTGAAAAACTTAGATCATTCAAAAATTGAGATTCAACGCGGCTCAACTATTGCAGAGGATATCGAACGCGATCCAGAAGATAAAGGGTACTTCAAACGCTATGCTTTAACAGAATCAGGTGTCTCACCACGACCTATTCCTGGTGTAAAAGGTGGTATTCACCATGTTACAGGTGTTGAACATAACGAAGAAGGAAAACCTAGTGAAGCCGCTCAAAATCGCCGAGATCAAATGGAAAAACGCATGCGTAAGACGGAACACTTATTGATTGAAAAACCTGTTGAAGGTCAATTGGAACATGAAGATGCGGATATTTTATTCCTTGGTTTCATTTCAACGAAGGGCGCAATTCAAGAAGGTGTTGCTAGACTAGAAGCGCAAGGAGCTAAAGTAAACCACCTCCAAATTCGTCAACTTCATCCATTCCCAACTCAAACAATCCAAGCAGCTGCTGATAAAGCGAAAAAAGTTGTTGTTGTTGAACATAACTACCAAGGCCAGCTCGCAAGCATTATCAAAATGAATGTTAACTTAGGCGATAAACTTGTTAAGCAAACGAAATATGACGGTACACCGTTTTTACCTTATGAGATTGAAGAAAAAGGTTTAGAAATCGTAAATGCGTTAAAGGAGAGAGTGTAATTGGCTACTTATAAAGATTTTAGAAATAATGTGAAACCGAATTGGTGTCCAGGTTGTGGTGATTTCTCTGTACAAGCGGCGATTCAAAAAGCAGCTGCAAATGTGGGGCTTGAACCTGATGAGGTTGCCCTAATCACTGGGATTGGCTGTTCAGGGCGACTTTCTGGTTACGTAAATTCATACGGAGTGCATTCGATTCACGGTCGTGCATTACCTCTCGCACAAGGCGTTAAAATGGCCAATCGTGATTTAACTGTCATTGCATCAGGTGGAGATGGAGATGGTTATGCTATTGGTATGGGACATACCATTCATGCGTTACGCCGAAACATGAACATTACTTACATTGTTATGGATAATCAAATTTATGGTTTAACAAAAGGGCAAACTTCTCCGTCTTCAGCACCGGGATTTGTTACAAAAACGACACCAAAAGGGAATATCGAACAAAATGTTGCACCTCTTGAATTAGCTTTATCATCAGGAGCAACGTTTGTAGCACAAGGTTTTTCAAGTGATATTAAAGCTTTAACAAAAATGATTGAAGATGCGATTAATCATGATGGCTTCTCATTTGTAAATGTTTTTTCTCCATGTGTAACATACAACAAAGTGAATACGTACGATTGGTTCAAAGAGAATTTAACAGCGATTGAGGATATAGAGGGCTATGATGTGACAGATAAACAAGGTGCTATTCAAACCGTGCTACAACATGATTCATTAATTAAAGGTATTGTTTATCAAGATACTGAAACGCCATCATATGAATCTCAAATTGAAGCGTTAGGCGATACACCATTAGCAAAACATGATTTAAGTTTAAGTGAAGCACAGTTTGAATCTTTTACAAAACAATTTGTATAAAGCTTTATCTATAAAGTTTGCTGATTTGATTATAAAATATATTCTGCAAAAGCAACGGCACATTGAAGTGGCGTTGCTTTTTTAGTTGCTATTATCAATTAAAATAAAAGTGTAAAGATTCATTTTTATCATTTAAGGTTGAACAGTCTTATCAAAATGACTAAAAATGCTTTGATATTTATACATCAAAAAGTTTGCAGAAAAATTGATAGTTAAGAAAGAGCATGTTTATTAAAAGGCTCCAATCAAGGCTAGGCTATAAAACGTATTTTGATAGCAGACTAATTTTTACCACAAACTTAGGGATATTTTTTATTTTAATTGTAATCAGGTATAATATATAGAAGAAAGAGGAGGTTTTGTCATTGGTTGATACATTGATGAGTATACAAATCATTCCACAGACACCTCACGGAGAGGATGTCATTCCTTTTGTTGATGAAGCAATAAAAGTGATTGAGGCATCCGGGCTAAAATATCGTGTTGGTGCATTAGAAACAAATGTCGAAGGCGATATGAATGCGTTGCTTATTTTAATCCAAAAAATGAATGATCGGATGGTTGAATTAGAAGCACCTAGCGTCATTCATCAAATAAAGTTTTATCACGTTCCTGAAGGCATCAGTATTGAAACACTAACTGGTAAATATGACGATACTGAAAAATAGTGTAACGATTTTTATATTGACTTCGAAAAATATCATTTTGCACTTTGGCTAGAATTTTAATATAATGAACTAATGATATATGGGCAGAAAGGGTTTTGTATGTGAACGAAGAACAAAGAAAAGCTGGGACGATTGATGTTTTAGCACAACGTAATAATAAAGAGAAAGATTATAGTAAATATTTTGATTTTGAGCACGTTTATCAACCGCCAAGCTTAAAAGAAGCCAAAAAGCGTGGAAAAGAATCAGTTCAATATAATCGTGATTTTCAAATCGATGAAAAGTATCGCGGTATGGGGAAAGGACGCACTTTCCTAATTAAAACATATGGTTGTCAAATGAATGCACATGATACAGAGGTTATGGCGGGAATTTTTACTGCCTTAGGCTATACACCTACTGAAGACATCAATTTGGCAGACGTCATTCTATTGAACACATGTGCGATTAGAGAAAATGCTGAAAATAAAGTGTTTGGAGAAATTGGGAATCTAAAACACATTAAACAAGAACGCCCAGATTGTTTAATCGGTGTGTGTGGCTGTATGTCACAAGAAGAGTCTGTGGTAAATAAAATTTTGAAATCATACCAAAATGTGGATATGATTTTTGGAACACATAACATTCATCGCTTACCTCAAATTTTGGAAGAAGCCTATCTTTCTAAAGCAATGGTTGTGGAAGTATGGTCAAAAGAAGGCGACGTTATCGAAAACCTTCCTAAAGTAAGAGACGGCAAAATTAAAGCATGGGTCAATATCATGTATGGATGTGACAAATTCTGTACATACTGTATCGTGCCATTTACACGAGGAAAAGAACGTAGTCGACGTCCTGAAGATATCATTGAAGAAGTACGTGATTTAGCACGTCAAGGTTATAAAGAAATTACGTTATTAGGTCAAAACGTGAATGCTTATGGTAAAGATTTAGAAGGTATCACTTATGGTTTAGGTGATTTAATGGCTGATATTTCAAAAATTGATATCCCGCGTGTCCGTTTTACAACAAGTCACCCGTGGGACTTTACAGATCGTATGATTGAAGTCATTGCTGAAGGTGGAAATATCGTGCCGCATATCCATTTACCAGTTCAATCTGGGAATAATGACGTGTTGAAAATTATGGGGCGTAAATATACAAGAGAGAGCTATTTAGATTTAGTAGATAGAATTAAGGCTGCCATTCCAGATGTTGCGCTCACAACAGATATTATCGTAGGGTATCCAAACGAAACAGAAGCACAATTTGAAGAAACGTTATCTTTATATGAAGCGGTTGGATTCGAGCATGCCTACACATATATTTATTCTCAACGTGACGGTACACCTGCTGCTAAAATGAAGGATAATGTACCAAATGAAGTGAAAAAAGCGCGTTTACAACGTTTGAACCGTTTAGTAAGCGAATATTCTTCACGTACGCTAGCGGCTTATGAGGGACAAACTGTTCGTGTATTATGTGAAGGTGCAAGTAAAAAAGATGATGAAGTATTAGCAGGTTATACAGAAAAAAATAAACTTGTTAACTTCCGAGCACCTAAATCTGTTATCGGTAAAATTGTAGATGTTAAGATTGTTGAAGCAAAACAATTCTCACTTAATGGTGAATTTGTTGGTGTCAGTGAAGCAGCTGTGGTGACACCATAAGATGTATTCAAAAGAGTCGATTTTGGAAGCTGCTAAAGCATTGGGTCAGGCATTTCAATCTTTAGATACAATTCAAGATTATAGACGCATTGAAACACAAATTCATCAAAATGAACAGATTGCACAGCACATGTCAGAGTTGAAGCAGAATCAAAAGCAGTCTGTAAATCTACAAAACTATAATAAGCCGAATGCCTATGCACGTTCTGAAGCGAAGATAGATCAAATTAGAACGACAATAGATGATATCCCTATTGTCAATGAGTTTAGAACAGCACAGCAAGAGGCAAATGAGTTGCTCCATCTCGTTGTAGACACAATATCAACGCGAATTGAAAGTTCAACTGATGACTGAGATGTCTAGACGTTCAACATTGTGTAGCTAAATGAGAAGTTATGAATGAGGACATAGGTTTTTAAGGTAAAATAGAGTTTCTATTCTAAAAATATGGTAGAGCACATCATTGTTTCAACCGTGGTGGAGAGTGATATGTGTGAATACACGTAAATTGACACTGACAGCATTATTTGTGGCCGTTAATGTAGTGTTGAGTTCAGTAATTGTCATCCCCATTGGTCCGATTAAAGCAGCACCAGTTCAGCATTTTATCAATGTTTTGAGCGTTGTTTTAGTTGGACCATGGTACGGGCTGGCCCAAGCCTTCCTTTCTTCAAGCATTCGTGTATTGTTTGGAACAGGTACGCCGTTTGCGTTTCCTGGGAGTATGATTGGCGTTTTGCTAGCGAGCTTGTTTTATTATGTAAATCGGCACTTATTTGTTGCGGCGATAGGAGAAGTGATTGGTACAGGCATTATTGGGAGTTTGTTCTGTATTCCAATTGCGTGGATACTCCACTTAGATTATTTTCTCATTAAACCGTTAATGGCTGCATTTATTACATCGAGTTTGATTGGTGCAAGTATTAGTTACATTCTTTTACTTGTACTTAAGCGGCGAGGTTTATTAGCATACTTAAAATTAGATAAAAATAAAAGAAGATTAAAATAATTATTAAATCATTGAGGGGCTGGGGGTTTAAACAGAAGTTTATACTCTCAGCCTTGATACATATTTAAATCGCATACATAAAATACCTTCAAAAAGTAAATGAAATATAGAAAATTTTGAACAAAAGGATTGTGAAAGTATATGGCAAATGTTACACCAATGATGAAACAATATTTAAATATTAAAGCGCAACATCAAGATGCGTTGCTCTTTTTTCGACTTGGTGATTTTTATGAGATGTTTTATGATGATGCAATTACTGCCTCTCGCGTCCTTGAAATCACGTTAACGAAACGTGATGCTAAAAAAGAAAATCCTATTCCAATGGCAGGCGTTCCATATCATTCTGCGGATAGTTATATTGAAACGTTAATACAAAATGGTTTTAAAGTGGCTATATGCGAACAAATGGAAGATCCAAGACAAGTCAAAGGCATGGTTAAAAGAGAAGTTGTACGTGTGATTACGCCAGGTACAGTGATGGAAAAAGGTGGCGTAGAGGATACACGTAACAACTATATTTTAAGTTTTATCCATAATGAAGATGGCTATGGGCTCAGTTATTGTGATGTTTCGACTGGTGAATTAAAAGTGACACACTTTGAAGATGAAAGTACGCTTGTAAACGAAGTGACGACCATTCAACCTAACGAAATTGTTGTCACTCAACCTCTATCAGAAACACTTAAACGTCAATTAAGCATGATTACAGAAACAGTTACAGTTGTTGAACGTATTTCGGATGTGCAATATGCTGTTAATCAGTTGTCTGATCCAAGTAAGTTTCAGGCAGTGCAAGTGTTATTAGATTATATATACGATACGCAAAAAAGAGATATGTCGCATATTGAGAATGTGATTGAATACCAAGCGTTAGATTATATGAAAATGGATTTTTATGCTAAGAGAAATCTCGAATTAACTGAAAGTATTCGACTTAAATCAAAAAAAGGGACATTGCTTTGGTTAATGGATAAGACCAAAACCCCTATGGGCGCAAGACGTTTGAAACAATGGATTGATCGACCTCTTATTCAGCGAAATGAAATAACAAAACGTCATGATGCCGTCGATCAATTTTTACAATATTTTATCGAGAGAGACACTTTACGCAACTATTTAACAGAAGTTTACGATATCGAACGATTAGTCGGTCGCGTAAGTTTTGGTAATGTGAACGCAAAAGATTTAATACAACTCAAGCATTCGATTGCACAAATTCCTTCTATAAAAGCACTCTTACAAACTATTGAACATGAAGCGATTGCACATTTTAATGCGTTAGAACCGCTAGATGACCTTTTACAATTGTTAGAAGATAGTTTAGTGAATGAACCTCCGTTATCTGTCAAAGAAGGTGGCCTTTTTAAATCAGGATTTAACGAAGAATTAGATCAATATTTAGATGCTTCAAAAAATGGAAAACAGTGGTTAGCTGAATTACAAGCGAAAGAACGTGAGCGAACAGGGATTAAATCTTTGAAAATAAGCTTTAATAAAGTGTTTGGTTACTATATTGAAATTACACGTGCCAATTTGACGCAATTTAATCCAGCTGAATTTGGCTATGAACGAAAACAAACATTAT
The DNA here is from genome assembly GCF_900458895.1 of Staphylococcus schleiferi. Taxonomy (NCBI): domain Bacteria; kingdom Bacillati; phylum Bacillota; class Bacilli; order Caryophanales; family Staphylococcaceae; genus Staphylococcus; species Staphylococcus schleiferi. Next base: position 1,595,440 of record NZ_LR962863.1, on the reverse strand, counting down.
CCAATGCTGAAAGATTTATCACTGATGAATTAAAAGAAAAAGAAGCTGTGATTTTGGGTGCTCAAGATAAAGCAATCGAGCTCGAATATCAATTGTTTGTAGCGCTTCGTGAAAAAGTAAAAACATATACAGAACGTTTGCAACAACAAGCTAAAATTATATCTGAAATTGATTGCTTGCAAAGTTTTGCAGAGATAGCGCAACAATATAATTATGTCCGACCGCAATTCAGCACAGACAAAACATTAGTTTTAAAAGATTCACGTCATCCAGTTGTTGAGCGTGTGATGGATTATAATGATTATGTACCAAATGATTGTGAATTAAATCAGTCACAATTTATCTATTTGATTACAGGGCCTAATATGTCAGGTAAATCAACCTATATGCGTCAAGTGGCGATTATAAGTATTATGGCACAAATGGGGGCTTTTGTTCCTTGTGAATCTGCGATACTCCCTATTTTCGATCAGATTTTCACAAGAATTGGTGCTGCAGATGATCTTGTATCTGGGAAAAGTACGTTCATGGTTGAAATGTTAGAGGCACAAAAAGCACTCAAATATGCCACACCAGATAGTTTAATTATATTTGATGAAATCGGTAGAGGTACTTCAACTTATGACGGTCTTGCGTTGGCTCAAGCTATGATTGAATATGTTGCGGAAACATCTCAAGCGAAAACTTTATTTTCAACGCACTATCATGAACTGACAGAATTGGAACAAGCACTTCCAAGCTTGAAGAATGTGCATGTCGCTGCAGATGAATATCAAGGTGAGCTTATCTTCTTACACAAAGTTAAAGATGGGGCTGTTGCAAATAGTTATGGGATTCAAGTCGCACAATTAGCCGACCTACCTAAACAAGTGATTGACCGTGCGCAAGTTATTTTAGATGCATTTGAAGCGAAAGAACAAGCCGCGATTAAATCAGAAGCAAATGCTGAAAAAACGGTTGAATTCACAAACCAAAGTCTTGAAACACCTAAACAAGTAACGTCACAGCAACATTCAGATGCAAAGCCCCAATTCGAACAACCTGTTTTCGATTTATTTGAATCAGAAGCACAAAATAGCGAAGTTGAACTTGAAATTAAACAAATGAATTTATCGCAAATGACCCCAATTGAAGCATTAGTTAAGCTCAGTGAACTTCAAAATAGATTACAGTAGAGGGTGAAATTGATGGGAAAAATAAAAACGCTACAAACGTCTTTAGCAAATAAAATTGCTGCAGGTGAAGTAGTGGAACGTCCGAGCTCTGTTGTGAAAGAATTATTAGAAAACAGTATTGATGCAGGTGCAACTGAAATTAATATTGAAGTTTTAGAGTCAGGTGTATCTTCTATTCGAGTTGTGGATAATGGTTCCGGCATATTAGCGGATGATTTAGGACTTGTATTTCATCGCCATGCAACAAGTAAATTACAAGAAGATGATGATTTATTCCATATTAGAACGTTAGGTTTCCGTGGCGAAGCACTCGCAAGTATTGCTTCAGTTGCAAAAGTCACATTACAAACGTCTACGGATGGTATTAATGGTTACGAAGTGTATGCTGAAGAAGGTGCCATACTGAAAGAAAAGCCAGCGAAAGCGCGTAAAGGTACAGACATTCGTGTAGACTCACTATTTTATAACACGCCAGCAAGACTAAAATATATTAAAAGTCTCTACACGGAATTAGGGAAAATAACAGATATTGTGAATCGAATGGCGATGAGCCACCCACATATTCGTCTTTCGCTTAAAAATGATGGTAAGACCATTCTCCAAACGAATGGCTCAGGACGAACAAATGAAGTGATGGCAGAAATATACGGAATGAAAGTAGCGCGTGATTTAGTGCATATTGAAGGCGAAACAAGTGACTATCGTATTTCGGGTTACGTTGCAAAACCTGAACACTCAAGAAGCAATCGGCATTATATGTCGATATTTATCAACGGTAGATATATTAAAAACTTTTTATTAAATAAAGCTGTTCAAGAAGGCTACCACACATTAATGATGATCGGTCGATATCCAATTGTTTATATCAATATTGATATGGATCCCGTTTTAGTCGATGTGAATGTGCACCCTACGAAATTGGAAGTGCGATTATCTAAAGAGGATCAGTTGTTTGATCTCATTGTGAATAAAATACGTGAGGCTTTTAAAGATAAGGTACTCATACCTCAAAATGATTTAAAACAAAAATATGCCCCTAAAAAGGTACTTGAACAATTTGAGCAACAAAAAATGGCTTTTGATCAGCAAGTGCAACAACATGAGAAGCATGAAACAACGGATAAAGATGAAGTACAACCGTCGCCACCACATTTCGAGGTTAAAGAAGAAGCGAATCACTTTACAGCTTCAAATGAACCGTCATCAGCCAATCATTCAGTACATTCAGATGACAATTTTGAAGCAGAACAAAAAGCGATTTTAAATGAACTTGATCGTCATCAAGCTGTAGTGCCTCCATCGTTCGCTGAGTCACCAACTCAAAGTCAAGATGATGCATTACCTCATGACGTACCTCAAAAACCTAAAAGACGCGTGCCTTATATGGAAGTTGTAGGACAAGTACATGGCACATATATTATTGCTCAAAATGATCAAGGCATGTATTTAATTGATCAACATGCCGCACAAGAACGGATAAAGTATGAGTATTTTAGAGATAAAATTGGAGAAGTGGAAAATGAAAACCAAAATCTTCTCATTCCAATCACATTTAACTTTTCAAAAGATGAACAGTTAATTATTGAGCAATATCGTGATACATTAAAAGAGGCAGGTATCTTTTTAGAACCTTTTGGTGGATATGATTATATTGTGAATAGTTATCCAGTTTGGTTCCCAAGTGAGCAAGTTGAAGAAATCATTAAAGATATTATCGAATATGTGATTCAACACAAGAAGATTGACATTGCAAAGTTTAGAGAAGAAGCTGCGATAATGATGAGTTGTAAAAAGTCGATTAAAGCCAATCATTATTTAAAAATAAATGAGATGGCAGATTTAATCCAACAATTAGGGGAAATGGAAGACCCATTTACATGCCCGCATGGAAGACCTGTGATTATCAACTTTAGTAATTATGAATTAGAGCGTCTGTTTAAGAGAATTCAATAATACGATGAAGAGGGAGAATGTTATGAAAAAACATATTTTACCAGCAATTCGTTCGATGAGAGATTTAGAAAGATTGTTTAAAACAGATTATAAAAAATGTGTCATTCTTGATACACATATTGGTCATTTGAAAGGCATGACGCAATTAATTAAAGAGCATGAACTGCAACCTTTTATGCACATCGATCTCATTAAAGGGATGAGTCATGATGAATTTGCATGTGAATATATTATTCAAACTTATAAACCTAAAGGGATTGTATCAACTAAAACTAAAGTGATTAAAAAGGCAAAAGCGCTTGGTGTCGTTACGATTTTTAGAGTGTTTGTTATTGATAGTCACGCTTTACAGAGAAGTATCGATCTCATTCAACGTATCGAGCCAGATTATGTTGAAGTCTTACCCGGTATCGCAGATAAAGTGATACAAGAAATACATGAGAAAACAGGTACTACGGTAATAGCGGGAGGCTTGATTAACACAGAGGAAGAAATTGAAAACGCCATTAATAGTGGTGCTGCCTATGTGACAACAAGTGACGCATCATTATGGTAAGTAAAAAATAGAGGGGGATTTAAATGCTGAACAAACCAGAGAAGCTACAAAAAGGGGATACAATTGCGATTGTTTCCCCGTCTTCTGGCCTTGCGGGTGAGCCGAATATTCAATGGCGTACACAACAAGGTATAGAGAATATCAAAACTTTAGGTTATCGCGTTAAAGTTATGGAACAAGCGCTTAATACGATTGAATGGAACTACAATCATCCAAAAGAACGTGCAGAGACACTGACATCGGCGTTTAAAGATCCAGAAGTAAAAGCCATACTTTGTACGATTGGGGGTAAAGAATCAGCAAGAATTATCCCATACTTAGATGATGAAATCATTCAAGCGCATCCTAAGATTTTTATAGGTTACTCAGATATCACACCACTTCATTTGCATTTAAACCAATTAGGAATCGTTAGCTTTTATGGTCCAGCGTTGCTCACGGACTTTGCAGAAAATGTAGCGCTTGATGACTATACGCTTGATCATATGTTTGATGTCATTTCTAAAGCGGAGCCATTTGGAAAGTTGGCCACGTCGGATTATGTGCGGATTTTTGGCTTGAGATGGGATGAAGAAAATAAAAATATCGCGCGTGAAACAAAGAAAAATGAAAGTTACATATTAGTGAACGGCGAGGGTAACGTTTCTGGAGACCTGATCGGCGGTTGTTTTGAATCATTAGACCACCTCAGAGGTTCACAGTATTTTCCAAAACTTGAACAGTTTGACGGCAAGATTTTGTTTTTAGAAAACTCTGAAGTTAATATTGAACCGTGGGCTTTTGAAGATACTTTTCGTTCTTTTGGATACATGGGCATATTTGATCGTATTGAAGGGATTATATTGGGACGTCCTCAAAATGGAATATATCAAAATGAATATCACCAAATTATTCAAAGCATTTTAAAAGAATTTCAGCAAGAGGATTTACCGGTCATCGGTAACGCTAGTTTTGGTCACAATGAACCTAAATGTACGATTCCATACGGTGTTAAAGCATCAATAAGTACATCTCCTTTAACATTTAGTATTGATGAAGCGGCTGTAAGTGAATAAGATGCGCGTTAGAAGCGTCAAATCAGCAATTATAATCAGGCGTTCAATATTTGTTTGACATCCGTTTTCAAAGCATTTTATCTTTAAAGTGAAGATTATTTAGATTTTAAAAACCAATTAAATAGATAGTTAATTCATTTTCAGTAAAATTAAATTTCCATTTATTTATGAAAGCGTTTAAAATAATGGTTGACAACGCTTACATCAAAATGTAAGATTAAATCAAGTTGATAAATTGTGAGAGACTGAGAGACTTCTGTTGGCGTATTAATTGTTATGCGAAGGAAGTCTCTTTTTCGTTAAAGGGAGGAAAAAGCATGAATGTTTATTTAGCTGAATTTTTCGGTACTGCACTACTTCTACTCATGGGGGGCGGTGTATGTGCCAACGTCAATTTGAAAAAAACAAACGGTAATGGTGCCGATTGGATTGTCATTGCTATTGGATGGGGACTTGGTGTGACGCTAGGTGTCTATGCCGTTGGTCAATTTTCAAATGCACATCTTAACCCAGCAGTGACACTTGCATTTGCAATGAATGGTGATTTCCCATGGTCACAAGTTCCTGGTTACATCATTGCGCAAATGCTTGGTGGTATTTTAGGTGGCGTGTTGACATGGTTAATGTATTTACCACATTGGCGTGCAACTGAAGATAAAGCAACAAAATTAGGCGTCTTTTCAACTGCGCCTGCACTTAAAAACTATACTGCAAACTTTATTTCAGAGATTATTGGTACTGCAGTTTTAACTTCAGGTCTTTTATACATCGGGGCAAATAAGTTCTCTGAAGGATTAAACCCATTAATCGTTGGTGCTTTGATTGTAGCAATTGGTGTCAGCTTAGGTGGTACAACAGGCTATGCAATTAATCCTGCTCGTGACTTAGGACCACGTATCGCACATGCTATTTTACCAATCCATGGTAAAGGTGACAGCGGTTGGGGTTACGCAATTGTACCTGTGTTAGGACCATTGGTTGGTGGTATGGTAGGTACAGTCGTATATCGCTTAATTTTTAAAGGCGCATTTGATGTTTGGACAATTGTAACGATTATCGTATTAGTTTTAACATTATTACTTGGTGCGGCATTAAATAAAAAATCGCCACAAGATGAAATTGCTAAAATCTAATTCATATTACTGTTTTTGTCATAAGTATGAATGTTAAAGTAAGACATACAAAACTTTACAATACGTTGTGATCATAGAGGTATTAATAACATGGTGATGACGTATTGTAGTTTTTTAGTGTTTATGAGCTGGATTTGACATCTTACACCAGCACTTTGGGTTATAATAACCTTATCGTAATACTTTACAAGTTAATATCAGTGAAGAGTTGAGAGGAGACTATGTTATGGGAAACTATATCTTATCGATTGATCAGGGGACAACAAGTTCTAGAGCAATCTTATTTAACGAAAATGGGGAAATCGCAGGCATAGCACAGCGTGAGTTTAAACAACATTTTCCTAAAGGCGGATGGGTAGAGCATGATGCCAACGAAATTTGGACATCAGTTTTATCAGTGATGGCATCTGTTTTAAACGAAAATAACGTATCGGCATCACAAATTAAAGGGATTGGTATCACAAACCAACGTGAAACAACTGTCGTTTGGGATAAAAACACAGGCCGTCCAATCTACAATGCGATTGTTTGGCAGTCACGTCAAACACAACATATTTGTGATGAATTAAAGAACGCTGGTCATGAAGAAACGTTTAGAAACAAAACTGGTTTATTATTAGACCCTTATTTTTCAGGAACTAAAGTTAAATGGATACTTGATAAAGTTGAAGGTGCACGTGAAAAAGCTGAAAAAGGCGATGTTTTGTTCGGAACAATTGATTCATGGTTAGTTTGGAAACTTTCTGGTGGTAGAACGCATGTAACAGACTATTCCAACGCAAGTCGTACATTAATGTATAACATCCATGATTTACAATGGGATGACGAATTGCTTGAAATTTTAGATGTACCTAAAGCAATGTTACCTGAAGTTAAACCATCAAGTGAAGTGTATTGCGAAACAATCGATTATCACTTCTTTGGTCAAAAAGTACCAATTGCTGGTATTGCGGGTGACCAACAAGCTGCACTATTCGGACAAGCATGTTTCGAACGCGGTGATGTGAAAAACACATACGGCACAGGTGGTTTCATGCTTATGAATACAGGTGAGGAAGCAGTTGTATCTGATAATGGATTGTTAACAACGATTGCTTATGGAATTGATGGTAAAGTCAATTACGCATTAGAAGGTTCAATCTTCGTATCAGGTTCAGCCATTCAATGGTTAAGAGATGGTCTCCGAATGATTAACTCGGCTCCGCAATCAGAAGATTATGCTAAACGTGTTGATTCTACAGAAGGTGTCTATGTTGTACCTGCATTTGTTGGTTTAGGTACACCTTATTGGGATTCTGAAGCACGTGGTGCGATTTTCGGTATTACGAGAGGTACAGAAAAAGAGCATTTCATTAGAGCTACTTTAGAGTCTTTATGTTACCAAACTCGTGACGTAATTGAAGCGATGGCACAAGACTCTGGTATTGATGTAAACACTTTACGTGTTGACGGTGGCGCAGTTAAAAATAATTTCTTAATGCAATTCCAAGCCGACTTAGTCAACATCAATGTTGAACGACCAGAAATTAATGAAACAACAGCATTAGGTGCTGCTTATTTAGCTGGTATTGCTACAGGATTCTGGAAAGATAAATCAGAAATTAGTCGTCAATGGAAACTTGAAAAATCATTTGATCCGACGATGGATGAGAAAGAAAGTAATCGTTTGTACAAAGGTTGGAAAAAAGCAGTTGAAGCCACTCAAGTTTTCAAATTAGACGAAGAATAAGTGGTGTGATATACTGTAGTTAAGTTAATAGCATCATACGAGATTGTGAGAGACGTCGTTCGTACAACTTTATTTAAGCTGTGGGAGAAGTCTCTCTTTTTTTATGATATTAGGAGGCGGAATATATGAGTTTATCAACTTTTAAACGTGATTCAGTAAAGAACAAAATGAAAAATGAGGAATATGATTTAGTTGTTGTCGGTGGGGGTATCACTGGCGCAGGTATCGCATTAGATGCAAGTGCAAGAGGTATGAAAGTCGCTTTAGTAGAAATGCAAGACTTCGCACAAGGTACAAGCTCTCGTTCTACTAAATTGGTTCATGGTGGCTTACGTTACTTGAAACAATTCCAAGTTGGCGTTGTTGCTGAAACTGGTAAAGAACGTGCAATCGTTTATGAAAATGGTCCACATGTTACGACACCTGAATGGATGTTATTACCAATGCATAAAGGTGGTACATTTGGTAAGTTTTCAACTTCAATCGGTTTAGGTATGTATGATCGCCTTGCTGGTGTTAAAAAATCAGAACGTAAAAAAATGTTAACTGTACAAGAAACTACTGACAAAGAACCATTAGTTAAACAAGATGGTCTTAAAGGTGGCGGTTACTACGTTGAATACCGTACAGATGACGCTCGTTTAACAATTGAAGTGATGAAAAAAGCAGCTGAGCAAGGTGCTGATATTTTAAACTATGCGAAAGTAAACAACTTCTTATATGATAATAATGAAAAAGTAAACGGTGTGACAGTGATTGACCGCTTAGCGAATGATACTTTTAAAATTAAAGGTAAAAAAGTCGTTAACGCAACAGGTCCGTGGGTAGACGAAGTACGTAGTGCAGACTACTCTAAAAACAACAAACAATTGCGTTTAACAAAAGGTGTTCACGTTGTTATCGATCAATCAAAATTCCCATTACGTCAAGCTGTTTATTTTGATACAGAAAAAGACGGTCGTATGATTTTTGCTATTCCTCGTGAAGGCAAAGCTTATGTTGGTACAACTGATACATTCTATGATAATGAAAAATCAACACCACTTGTTAACCAAGAAGACAGAGATTATTTAATTGATGCCATTAACTATATGTTCCCAACTGTTCAAGTTAAAGATGAAGACATTGAGTCTACATGGGCAGGTATTCGTCCGTTAATTTTAGAAGAAGGTAAAGACCCTTCTGAAATTTCACGTAAAGACGAAGTTTGGGAAGGTAAATCAGGATTATTAACAATTGCTGGTGGTAAATTAACAGGTTACCGTCACATGGCATTAGAAATTGTAAACTTAGTTGAAAAACGATTAAAACAAGAATATAAATTGAAATTCAATAAAGTAGATACAAAATACATTCCAATTTCTGGTGGGGATGTTGGTGGTAGTGCAAACTTCGATAAATTCGTTGAAGAAAAAGTACAAGCTGCGAAAGCATTCAATTTAGATGAAAAATTAGCTCGTCACTTAGCTTCAAAATATGGTTCTAACGTTGATGATTTATTTGCGATTGCGCAAGCAGCACAACATCAAACAACTGGTTTACCATTAGAATTATATGTTGAACTTGTATATAGCGTTCAAAACGAATTAGTTGTAAAACCAACTGACTTCCTTGTACGTCGTACGGGTGCATTATACTTTGATATTAATCGTGTATTAGAATATAAAGATATTGTTGTCGATGTATTAGCTGACTTATTAGGCTACGATGCAAATACTAAAGCAGCTTATCATGCTGAATTAGATAAAGCGATCCAAGAAGCAAGACATGGTCAACACCAACCTGCTGAAAAATAAGATATTAGCTAGCAATTTATGAGATAAAAAGTAACGCAAGTTGATTTTAAGCTTGTGTTACTTTTTATTTTTATCATCAAATATATCAGTGATTTCCACTTTATTTTCGTATTTCAGCTTATTCTTACATACAACTGTTTTCATACATTTCGTAAACGATGATTTTTCAACTGTTAAAATTTTTGTTTGATAGTTTCTTGATAACAAGTGAAAGGTATTCTCAATTTATAGTATGCAGTTTAATTTTAATTCTTGTGTTTTTATTCCGATGTTGTGGTAAAGTTGAATTAAGTGAAGAGATGCGGAAAGGTGGATAACAATGGTTAAATCAGAAGCTATGAAAATAGCAGTTACAGACGGCACAATATTAGAAGCAAAAGTAGATCGAACGGATTGTGAGTCCGTTGGGATTGTGCATATTTTCCACGGAATGGCAGAACATTTAGAAAGGTACAATGCGCTTGTTGAAAAATTAAATCAACAAGGCTACCATGTGATTCGACACAACCATAGAGGTCATGGCATTGATATCGATAGTGAAAGAGGCCATTATGATTCAATGATGCAAGTGGTTAAAGATGCACATGAAGTACAAACGACATTGAAAGCACAATTTGATGATACGTTACCTCTAATTGTACTTGGACATTCAATGGGTTCAATTATTGCACGTCAGTATGTGCAAACCTACCCGAATGACTGTCAAGGACTCATATTAAGTGGTACAGGCTTGTTTCCATCGTTTTATAGATTCACTATTGTGCCATTATTAAAATGTATTACATTGATTTGTGGTAAAAAACGCCGTATGAAGTGGCTCAATAATGTGATGACGAATAGCTTTAATAAAAAATTCAAGCCACTACGTACTGAAAGCGATTGGATTAGTTCAAATGAAAGTGAAGTGGATGCTTATATCGCAGACTCATATTCAGGCTTCCTTGTATCTAATCAATTGATTTATAGTGTTGTAAATACGATGATGCAAACAGCACGTATTAAAAACATTGAAAAGATGAATCCACAATTACCAATTTTGTTAGTTTCAGGAAAAGATGATCCGTTTGGTGATTTTGGAAATGCGATTAGAAACTTAGGAAAGTTATTGAAAAAAGGTGGTATTGAACATATCACTGTTCAACTATATAAAAACAAACGCCATGAAGTGTTGTTTGAAAATGATAAAGAGACGGTATGGAAGCATATGTTAGAATGGATGAGTCGTCAAATTATTAAAAAAAGAAAAGTAGGTGAACTCGGTGATAGGTAAGAAACCTTTCATTGTAGTAATCGTAGGTCCCACTGCGAGTGGTAAAACTGAATTAGGTGTGGAACTCGCGAAAGAAATTAATGGAGAAGTCATTAGTGGTGACTCTATGCAAGTTTATCGCGGAATGAACATTGGTACCGCAAAAGTGACAGAGTCTGAAATGCAAGGCATCCCGCATCACTTAATTGATATTTTAAATCCAGGCCAAACATATTCCGCATACGATTTTCAGCAACAGGCACGTAAACTCATAACGGATATTACAAATCGAGGGAAAATACCTATCATTGTTGGAGGGACAGGTCTATATATTCAATCTGTAATATACGATTATCAATTTGATAAAGAAGAAGTTTCTCCAGAGGTTGCAGAAAAAGTTCAGCAAAAAATGGAAGAACTCAAATCGTATTCAAATGAAGCGCTCCATGAATACTTAGGGACATTTGATCCTCAATCTTATGCTGATATCCATCCGAACAATCGCCAAAGAGTAGAGCGTGCGATCTCTTATTATTTAACTACAAAAAAAGTTTTAAGTAATCGAAAGAAAAGTACCCAATTGACTGAAAATTATGATACATTATTAATAGGGATAGAAATGTCGCGTGATACATTATATGCAAGAATAAATAAACGCGTAGACATAATGTTGTCTCATGGTTTATTGGATGAAGTGCAAGAACTTATTGAATTAGGTTATGAATCGTGTCAAAGTATGCAAGCTATCGGCTACAAAGAAATCATACCGGTAGTTCATAATGAAATAGAACTTAATGAAGCCGTGGATCAACTTAAACAGCATTCACGTAATTACGCAAAAAGGCAAATGACTTGGTTTAAAAACAAACTTAATGTTCATTGGTTAGATAGAGAGAAGATGTCACTTACTTCAATGTTATCTGAGCTCAAAACCCTAATAAATAAAAGGAGAAATGAACATGATTGAGAAACGCAACATTCAAGATGAGTACCTAGAAACTTTTAAAAACGAGGGTAAGGAACTCACTGTATTTTTAACGAATGGTTTCCAATTACGTGGTACAATTGTTGATTTTGACCAATATGTAATTGATATACTCTCTCAAGGACGTCACCATTTAATTTACAAACATGCGATTAGTACTTTCTTAGAAGGCACAAACTAATTTATTAATCCACAATGGCGGAGTGGGGATGCATGTTAAATGTGCAATCTAAAAGGTTGACCATATGATGACCATCTTTCAATATACATTCATATTGAATAGGTTGGTGTATTTAGCATTCATCTCCACTACCATCCTTGATTGATCTGTTCATTTATAGGGTGTACTCCAATTTTAAATCATTAAATATAAAAACATCACCGCTTTCACTAGAAATAGGAAAGGGTGATGTTTAATTTATAAAACATTTTCAATTTCTTTTGTAATACTTTCTGGTGTCTTTTGTGGTGAAAAGCGCTTAACCACATTTCCTTCTCGATCAACTAAGAACTTCGTGAAATTCCACTTAATTTTATCTCCAAATACACCTTTTTGTTGTGATTTGAGATAGTTGAAAAGTGGATGTGCATTTTCGCCGTTAACTTCAATTTTTTCATGCATTGGAAAAGTAACGCCATAGTTTAGTTGGCAGTTTGATGCTGCTTCTTCCCCGCTACCCGGTTCTTGTTTTCCGAATTGATTACATGGGAAACCAAGAATCGTAAATCCTTTTTCATGATAAGTATCATACAACTTTTGTAAACCTTCAAATTGTGGTGTTAGACCACACTCACTTGCAGTATTTACAATCAATAAAACGTCGCCTTTATACTCAGATAAAGGGTAATTTGTTCCATCAATTTTTGTGACTTCTATATCATATAAATGCATTGTCCTCACCTCTAATAAAAATATAACATAATTATTCAATATAGTCTTAATTGAAACACTATGTTAGAATACGTGATGATATGTTTAAAGAAAATGGTGATGTAATGCAAAAAAATGAACTCCATTCTACCAAAAAAGTTAAAGAAAAAGCACTTTTAATTGGTGTAGATGTTTATCAATCAGATTATGATTTTGACAGTACGATGAGAGAATTACATGCACTGGCGTATACATGTGATCTTGAGGTGAAAGGTGAATTCACGCAAAATAAAAATCAAGTGGATCATAAATATTATGTTGGTAAAGGAAAATTAGATGAGATAGAAGCTTTTGTGGAATCACAAGAAATAGATGTTCTTGTGGCTAATGACGAATTAACGACAGCACAATCTAAACATTTAAATGAATATTTAGGCATTAAGATTATTGACCGTACACAATTGATTCTTGAAATTTTCGCTTTGAGAGCGAAAAGTAAAGAAGGTAAATTACAAGTAGAATATGCACAACTTAATTATCTCTTACCTCGCTTAATGGGACATGGAAAAAGTTTATCTCGCTTAGGTGGCGGTATAGGTACACGAGGACCTGGTGAGACAAAACTAGAAACCGATCGTCGTCATATACGTACGCGTATGAATGAAATAAAACGTAAATTAAAAGAAGTCGAAGCACATCGTGCACGTTATCGCCATCAAAGAGAAGAGAACCAATCTTTCCAAGTTGCACTGATTGGTTATACGAATGCAGGGAAATCTTCGTGGTTCAACACGTTGACCCATGCAGAAACTTATGAGCGCGATTTACTGTTTGCGACGCTTGATCCGAAATCACGACGTCTTAAAATTAATGATGGCTTCGAGTTGGTCATTTCAGACACAGTTGGTTTTATTCAAAAATTACCCACAACATTAATTGAAGCTTTTAAATCAACACTAGAAGAAGCAAGTAATGCAGATTTATTAATCCATGTGGTGGATGCGAGTCATAAAGAATATAAAATTCAATACGATACTGTTAATGAAATTATTAAAGAGTTAGATATGGCTGAAATTCCGCAAGTGGTTATTTTTAACAAAAAAGATTTACATGAAGGCGTAGAGCCTATTGTGGAACAGCCCTCTGTTTTTGTATCCGCTAAAAATCACGATGATATTCAAGTGGTGAAAAATTTATTAATAGAAGCGATTCAAAGCCAACTTCATTTTTATGAAAGACGCCTAGAGAGTCATGAAGCAGACACGTTATATTACTTGAAACAACACACATTAGTTACGAAATTAGAATTTGACGAAACAACAAATGAATATCTAATAGAAGGTTATAAAAAATAATAGAAAGAAGCAGAAAAATGAAGCGATTAGAACAATTGATTAATGAAGTAGAAACAACATTAACCCCTTATTTTAAAGAAATCGAAGCACGTGCACTTGAAAATCAAGCACGCGTCCTTGATGCCTTTCATCATGTAAAAATCACTGAATCAGATTTATTAGGGTCCACGGGATATGGCTATGATGATTTTGGTCGTGATCATTTAGAAGCGGTTTATGCGCATACTTTCAAGGCTGAAGATGCACTCGTACGTCCACAGTTAATTTCAGGCACCCATGCGATTACTGTTGCTCTACAAAGTATGTTAAAGCCTGGAGACAGTTTAATGTATATTACAGGCAAACCGTATGACACATTACTCGAAGTCATCGGTGAAAACGGAAATGGTATTGAGAGTTTAAAAGAATATGGTATCCATTACCAAGAGGTTGATTTAAAGGAAGATCAAATTGATGTTGAGCGTGTTTTACAAGCAATTAACGAAACAACAAAAGTGATTGCGATTCAACGTTCTAAAGGGTATAGTCAAAGACCATCTATAAGCGTTGATGAAATAGGTCGTGCGATTCAAACTATAAAAAACGAATACCCTCATATTATTGTTTTTGTCGATAATTGTTACGGTGAATTTGTAGAAACCAAAGAGCCTATCGAAGTGGGTGCAGATTTAATCGCAGGCTCTTTAATTAAAAATCCAGGAGGAGGTCTCGCGAAAATTGGCGGCTATATTGCTGGACGACGAGACTTAGTAGAACGCTGTGGTTATAGATTAACTGCCCCTGGAATCGGGAAGGAAGCGGGTGCTTCATTATATGCATTACAAGAAATGTATCAAGGCTTTTTTATGAGTCCCCATGTGGTCAGTCAAAGTCTTAAAGGTGCGCTATTTACAAGTTTATTATTAGAACGTCTCAATATGCGTACGACGCCTCGATATGATGTGCAGCGTACGGATTTAATTCAAACTGTGTCATTTGATACACCTGAACAGATGATTCAATTTTGTCAAAGCATTCAACATGCGTCACCTATTAATGCCCATTTTAGTCCGGAACCTAGTTATATGCCGGGGTATGAAGATGACGTGATCATGGCTGCAGGCACTTTTGTACAAGGCTCATCTATTGAATTATCAGCAGATGGCCCAATTCGTCCACCATACGAAGCTTATGTTCAAGGTGGACTCACATACGAGCATGTCAAAATTGCAGTCATTCGTGCTGTTAAAACACTAATGAAAAAAGGATTAATTTCCATTTAAAATACAAAGTTTTACAATTTAAGTGAAATATGAAAATATAACTGATTGTCTGACTTTTCTGATTACCTGATATGACTAGGCTTGGCGCTTTCATGTCAGGTTTTCTTACATATTTTTGAAATGCCTGAAATGATGTGCTATGGTTAATACAAGTTCAAAGTTAAGGAGATGCTGGATATGGACAACGATAGAATTCGACGTAGCATGCCTGTATTTCCGATGAGTGTTGTCAGCCGTCTAACCGAATTAACTGCACGACAAATTCGTTATTATGAAACACATGAACTTGTAAAACCTTCACGAACTGAAGGGAATAAGCGTTTGTTTTCATTAAATGATTTGGAAACTTTACTTTCAATTAAGCATCTTTTAGAGAAAGGCTTTAATATGAAAGGAATTAAACAAATCATGTTGTCAGAAAGTACATACGCGCTAAACGAAGAGGAAGAACGGTTAAGAAAACAAATGCTAGTGGATACGACACAAAAGCCACAGCGCGAGTCGATACCGCTTAACCGTGGAGACTTATCACGATTTTTTAAATAATTAAAATTGGAGGACAATTATCCATGCCGAAACAAAATTTCACTAAAGATGACATCCGACGCTTTGCAGAAGAAGAAAACGTACGTTACTTACGTTTACAATTTACTGATATTTTAGGGACAATTAAAAATGTAGAAGTACCAGTGAGTCAATTAGAGAAAGTTTTAGATAATGAAATGATGTTTGACGGATCTTCAATCGAGGGGTTTGTTCGAATTGAAGAGTCAGATATGTATTTATATCCTGATTTAAACACTTGGGTGATTTTCCCATGGACAGCAGGACAAGGAAAAGTTGCACGTTTAATCTGTGATGTTTATACAACTGATCATCAACCATTTGCAGGGGATCCTCGTAACAATTTAAAACGTGTATTAAAAGAAATGGAAGAACTTGGATTTACAGATTTCAACTTAGGGCCTGAACCAGAATTTTTCTTATTCAAGTTAGATGAAAAAGGCGAACCAACAATGGAATTAAATGACCATGGGGGCTACTTTGACTTAGCACCAACAGACCTTGGTGAAAACTGTCGTCGTGATATCGTACTTGAATTAGAAGACATGGGCTTTGATATTGAAGCTTCACACCATGAAGTTGCACCAGGACAACATGAAATTGACTTTAAATATGCAGATGCAGTAACAGCTTGTGATAATATCCAAACATTTAAATTAGTTGTTAAAACAATTGCACGTAAACACAATTTACATGCGACATTCATGCCAAAACCATTATTTGGTGTGAACGGAAGCGGTATGCACTTTAACGTTTCTTTATTTAAAGGAAAAGAAAATGCTTTTTATGATGAAAGCAGAGATATGCAATTAACTGAAGATGCTTGTCACTTTATTGCTGGTGTTTTGAAAAACGCACGTGGATTTACTGCAGTGTGTAACCCATTAGTTAACTCTTATAAACGTTTAGTACCGGGTTACGAAGCGCCAAGTTACATTGCATGGAGTGGTAAAAACCGTTCACCATTAATTCGTGTCCCAAGCTCTCGTGGATTATCTACACGTATTGAAATTCGATCAGTAGATCCTTCCGCAAACCCATATATGGCATTAGCAACAATTTTACAAGCTGGCTTAGACGGTATTAAAAACAAATTAACAGTTCCAGAGCCTGTAAATCAAAATATTTATGAAATGAATCGTGAAGAGCGCGAAGCTGTTGGTATCGAAGACTTACCTTCAACATTATACACAGCATTAAAAGCAATGCGTGAAAACCCAATTGTAAAAGACGCATTAGGAGATCATATTTATAATCAATTTATTAACTCTAAATCTATTGAATGGGACTACTACCGCACACAAGTGTCTGAATGGGAAGTCGAGCAATATATGAAGCAGTATTAATAGAAGAAACCCTTGAAGCTATTGGCTTTGAGGGTTTTTGTTTTAAAACTATTTTGAGACCAGTGTGCTAAAAATAGCGTTTTGGTCTCAAAATGGTCTCAAAATAGTTGCTAAAAAATATTCGAATCCTTAATAAAGTTTTCAAAGTTCTCTTTTGCCTTATGATTCATCTTTTCAGTCACATGACTATAAACTTGCTCGGTAACTGCCATTGTTTTATGTCCGAGACGTTCTTGAATAACTTTCATCGGAACACCGCTTTCTAATAAAAGCGTAGCATGCGTATGTCTTAACTTGTGGATGCTTAGCTTGTTTTCTTTGCCTAGTAGCTCACCTGTCACATGCATCATAGTATTATGTGTTGTACTGCGTGGAAGCGGGTCGCCAAATGCATTACAGAATATAAAGTCATGAGTTTCATTATAAACATCTTCATTTACCATCCGATTTGCATTTTGAAGGTATTTCAGTTTAGTTAATTCTTTCGCTAAATCATCAGTAATATAAATAGTTCTATGTTCTTTATTTTTCGATGTATTCCATCTGTCATGCTTTTGATCATAAGACTTTGGTTTTATCTTTACTATTGTAATCAGACCATTGCAGCGCATTAGCTTCACCTACACGTATGCCAGTTTCAATCATTGTTCTAAACATATAGTATTGGTGTATGTCTCTTTTCTTAATCATTTCTAGAAATGGTTTGATTTGTTCTTTTGGTAAGTATTGCGCTTTTTGGGGCTCGCTTAAATCTTTGTGTTTAAGTTCAATACCTTCGCAAGGATTAAAGTGAATTAAGCGATCTATGGTAATCTTCCTTTTTATTGTGACTCAGCACGTCCGGAACACGTTGCAAAGTTCCAAGAGGAAGGTCTTAATGCGGTGTTTGCTGATAAACGTGTTATGCGTGGCGTTAAGTTAATTGCACATTATTTTAAAAATAATAAGCTATGGGTTTTATATGATATGTGTCCACGTTTTGCATCTGAAATTTATAACTATTCTTGGGACGATAAAAAAGATTTACCAATAAAAGAATATGATGATGTACTAGATGCATTAAGATATGCGGCATTTAACGCATATTGAAACATTTGAGAATAAGACTGTGGAAGAAGAATTAGAAGCAATTCAACAGTTTGCGATTTAGGTGATAAAAATGCGGTTTAAATCTGAAAGTAATTTAATATTTACATGTAAAGACGATGATGATTCGTTAGCCAAAAATGGTGAAAAATTATTTTGGATTAGAGTCTTGTTATTTTACAGATTAATCACGTTCACTGAAATCACTCTGTAATTCTTGTCGCATTAAGGGGCATTATGTAATTCATAGGAAATTAATCCACGTACACCAATGCCCGGCCATCAAGATATTCAATATGATAAACAAGATCCTAGTAATATATTATCTGCATGTGGCTATGGTCGTCATGACATCGCAATCATAGATAATCTTGTGATTAAATATATGCAAGATGATTCACCTATACCAAAAGTAGCTCCAAATGTTGCCAAATCCAAATCAGGTAAACCACCTAAAACTGTATGGCCATGGAAAGGTGAATTTACTGCATCTAAAAGTAACACAGACCCAATCGTTGTACGTCGCGCCTTTGGTATGGATAAGGAAGAAGTGGACAACGATTCATGGATTAAGCCTGACGAGTGGGTGCTATTTGATCAAGTTATTAAAGATGTAAAAAATAAAATGTGGTAGGTTCAATTTAAGTATCAAGCGGATGGTGCGAATAAGAAAGATAATTTATACATGCCTATAGGTAAAATAACTGATAAAGAAGGAAAATTGTTGAAAAAAAGCACTGTGGGGAAAATTATAGGTTAAGTAATATATTAGGGTTACCTTATATGGTGATACTTTTTGCGCTAATAAACTAGAATATAATTGGTAAGTGTATACATCACAAATTAAAAATTCCGAGGGTCATAATTTATCAAATAATTGGTATAAATAAATCACTATGATATGCTTCAATTGGGATGTTATTA